>WTGA01000051.1 GCA_011523765.1 Gammaproteobacteria bacterium | reverse complement strand
TTGCCGCCAAAGGTGTTGAAGTATTCCATGCCGTTGTGGAAGGCGTCGGCCACTTCACGGGTTACAATGACCGCCGCCATCGGATGCCCGTTGCCCATGGGTTTGCCCAGGGTCACCACATCCGGCACCACGTCCTGGGCTTCAAACGCCCAGAAATGACTGCCAATCCGACCGAAACCCACCTGGACTTCATCGGCAATGCACAACCCGCCTGCTTCACGAACCCGTGCATAGACCCCTTTCAGATACCCTTCGGGCAAAAATACCTGCCCGCCGCAGCCAAGGATGGATTCGCAGATAAAAGCGGCAGGACCCGAATGCGGTTCTGCAGACGACAGGTCTTTCCCGATCAGGTCAATGTACCGGCCGACGGCATCCGGGTCGCCCGCCCGGTATCTCCCCCGATACCGGTCGGGCATGACCATTTTGTGGACATGCGCAGGAGTCCCGCTGCCTCCCGGCCCATCATGCTTATAGGGACTGATCTCGATCAGGCTGGACAGGTTTCCATGATAGGCATGGTCCAGGACCCAGACATCCTGCCTGCCAGTGAAGTTTCGTGCCAGCCGGAGTGCCAGGTCATTGGCTTCGCTTCCGCTGTTGACCAGGAAACAGACCTCCAGGGGATCGGGGAAACGGTCCAGCAATCTTTCGCTATACTGTTGGATGGCGGAATACAGGTACCGGGTATTCGTGTTCAGGACCCCCGACTGTGCCCGTTCCGCCGCCACCACCCTGGGGTGACAGTGCCCGACATGGGGGACATTGTTGACCGCATCCAGGTACCGGCGCCCGGTGAAATCGTACAGGTACTGCATGCTGCCGCGAACCAGGTGTATGGGAGTGCCGTAGGAAAGGCTCAATGAGGGACCCAGGCACTGCCGGCGACTGGCCTGCAACTTTTCCAGAACCATTTCGGGGGGACCGCCCGGTTTTTCCAGTTCCATTCCCGGGATGCCCAATATCCCGTTCGGGTCCGGGCACAGACTCAACCAGACATTCCGGTATGCATGGCTCCCCACCCCCACAAAAGTCTCCGTCTCGTCAAGCATGTGGGTAATCAGCTGGAAATGGACATGCGGCGGCCAGTGGCCATTTTCAGAGGCATCTCCCATCTCCGCGATTTTCTGCCCCCTGGAAACCGGCTGCCCGGCTTTCAAGTGCGCGATGGAGCCGAAGCTCAAATGCCCGAACAGCGTGTGGAAAGTCAGTGTGGCTCCCTTTCCCGCGCCGTTTGCTTCGGTGACGGTGTGCCGGAGGATCAGGGTCCCTCCATACCCCAGATGGGTTTCCTCAAAAGAGGCCGCAAAGACGGTCCCGTCCCACGGGGCAAAGACAGGCGACCCCGCCGGCATGAAAATATCCATCCCCAGGTGCAGGGTTCTTCGATGGCCGGTGGCATCGGTGAAGTCGTCCGTATCATAGACCAGCCGGTATTCGTCATATTTCCCGATTCCGGCGACACTCTTCGAATCCTCGATCCGTCGAAAAACATCCCGGGTCATGGTTTCGGCATCACAGGGGGCCGACGGGTCCGGCAGATGGGGGCTGCCCACCCCCAGATCCAGGACCAGCAACGGATCCGTTTGCAAATCGACCTCGACAATGGGTTTGAATTCCGGGCGGCGGGTTCGGATCCAGTGAACGATTCCCGCACTGTCCGGAACCGGTTCCAGGGCACAGGCATCCCTGAACAGAAAGTGCACAAAATCACGGGAGACCCGGCTCAATGGCTCCAGCACCTGCCAGGCAGGCTTTTCACTGATGCGCAAATATTCGTTTCCGGGCTCCTGGGATTGCTGGTGTGCACAGATACTGACGCTCATGCACAACCGCATGCAGACCAGCTCAAATAAAACACTGATTTCCGTTTCATTCAGGGGGCAGGCCTGATGATAGCCCCTGATCACGGAAACCGCGGCATCCAGGGGCTTCGCCTTCCCCAGCATCGAATAGGCGGCCGCCACGGCCGGATCGACGGCAATCCACGAATTCACCATGTCCCCGAAATCGAGAATGCCGGATACTTTCCGGTCCCATGGCCCTGGACCGCTGACGATCAGGTTGTGGTCGTTGGCATCATTGTGAATGACCCCTTTGCGCAACCGGCCGGACAGCGGAAGCACCCGGTCCTGAAATTGCCGGGCAAACCCGTCCAGGAGGGACCCACGCCGTGCGTCTTGGACCAATGGCCGGAACCGTTCAATCACCTCCAGCGCATTGTCCATTTTCCATAACAGCGGGCGCTCAAGAGCCGGATCCGAAAAACCGTCCAGGGCACGATTGATTCCCCCTACCGCACTTCCCAGGCTTTCCAGCAACCCGGGGGTATGGGGATTGACTTCCGAAAACAGCCGGCCCTCCATGAAATGGACCGCACGACAATAATGGCGGGCCCCGCTGGCCGAATGAACGGTTTCCACGTATCGACCGGTTTTGGACTTCAGGCCCCGGGGACAGGAAACCGCCGTCTCATCCTGGGAAATTCGTTCGAAAACGGCCTGCTGGCAATTCAGCATCTCCAGGGATTCCGTGGCATTGGCAATTTTGAACACCACGGGACCCTGGTCACGGTCGATGCGGAAATTCAGGTCCCGCTCCCCGTCCAGCCGGGAAATCCGTCCTTCCAGCCCATACAGTTCACCGGCATGGCGGGCGGCCTGCCGGTCGGTAAATTCGGGGAGCCGGCAATTGTCCGTCATGTCACGCTCCGGGCCCTTCCGGTGAGACCACCGCGATTCCGGACCTCTTCGATTCTGTCCGAATCCAACGCAGCACCGGTCAACGCTGGCGTTCGCGCCAGTTCTCCGCCAGGCCGATCCCGGCACCAGAAGGAGGAAGCATGCCTTGTCCCTTGATCAGGTCAGCGGCCCGTTCCGCGGTCATGATCGTCGGGGAATTGAGATTCCCGTTGGTGATCGTGGGAAATATGGAGGAATCCACCACGCGTAGCCGGTCCACTCCCCGAACCCGGGTCTGCGGGTCGACCACCGCCATCTCATCGGTTCCCATCTTGCAGGTACAGGAAGGGTGATAGGCGCTCTCCACGCCCTGTCGGATCCAGGCATCAATCTCCTCATCCGACCTGACCGCCTCCCCGGGCTGGATTTCTTCTCCCCGATAGGGGTCCATGGCCGCCTGGCTCATGATGTCCCGCGTAAGACGCACACATTGCCGGAACCCTTCACGGTCCGATTCCCTTTCCAGGTAATTGAATAAAATGGAGGGCTTGTCCAGTGGGTCTGCGGACCGGATCCGGATTCGGCCCCGGCTTGCCGGTTTGTTGTGGCCGACGTGCACCTGGAAACCATGTCCCTTGAGGGCAGCCCTGCCATCATAGCGCATGGCCGCCGGCAAAAAATGGTACTGGATGTCCGGTGCCCGGATTCCCGGCCTGGAACGGATAAAGGCGCAGGACTCGAAATGGTTGGTGGCCCCCAGGCCCGATTTGAAGAAAACCCATCTTGCCCCGATCAGAAACTTGCTCCAGTACCCGAGCCTTGCGTTCAGGGTAATCGCCTTTTTGCAGCGAAACTGGAAATAGAATTCAAGGTGGTCCTGCAGATTCTCTCCGACACCCGGCAAGTCACACAGCACAGCGACCCCGGCATCCTGCAGCACCCTGGCCGGGCCGATGCCGGAAACCTGTAAAATCTGCGGGGAGCCCACCGAACCCGCACTGAGAATGACTTCACGGTTTGCCCGGACGACCTGCCTGGTTTCCCCCTGCTGATACTCAATGCCAATGGCCTGCCTGTCCTCCAGCAGTATTTTCCGGGTCAGCGCCCGGGTCACCACTTTCAGGTTCTTCCGGTGCATGGCCGGTTTCAGGTACGCGTTCGCGGCCGACCAGCGCACGCCGTTTTTCACCGTCATGTGCATGGGGCCAAATCCCTCCTGCCGGAAGGCGTTATAGTCTTCCGTCACCCCATACCCTGCCTGTACGCCCGCATCGACAAACGCCTGGTACAGCGGGTTCTGCATTTCGTTGCCTCGGTTGACAGACAACGGCCCCCCCTGGCCCCGATACTCATTCTGGTCGAATTTCCAGTCATCGGCCTTCTTGAAGTAGGGCAGGCAATGGGCATATCCCCAGCCGGTCGCCCCGCTTTGCTCCCATTCCTCGTAATCCATGCCATGACCCCGGACGTAGACCATGCCGTTGATGGATGAAGATCCGCCAAGAACCTTTCCCCGCGGGCAGTGCAGCTGCCGGTTGTCGAGATATGGCTCCGGTTCGGTGTAAAACTGCCAGGCATACTTGCGGGTATTCATGGGGATGGAAAGTGCGGTCGGCATCTGGATAAACAGGCTGCGGTCCTTCCCTCCGAATTCCACCAGCAAAACCGTGACCCCGGGATCTTCGGTCAAACGGTTGGCCAGCACACATCCTGCCGAACCCGCTCCCACAATAATGTAATCAAAACTCTCGGACATTGACGTTCATGGATGGTGGCGGACCGGTCTTCCTGCCCGGTTCCGCCCAGGTTTGATGTTCCAGGTCTCTGCGGTTCCGGTCCCTGCAGACCGACAAGCCATGGAGTCCCCCATCCCCGTTTGCTCCCTACCCTGCCGAAGGACCGATGCACGCCCCATGGCTGCGGGGGGTTCAATCAGGCCCGTCCTTTCACTCCGGCTTTTCATCCAAGCCGCCATCAGGACAAACGGGCCATATAACGGGGTTGCGGGCACGCGTTGATTTTCGATTTCACAAACAGGATGGTCGAAGTGTACACCGGGTCTCCGGCAGTTTCGAGCACCCATGATCAGGTCAGGCGAAGTGAAAGACAGGTCAATCCACCGTCCATTTTTGCAATTTCGGATACCGGCATGGCAATGGTCGGAAACCCGTGGTGATCAAGCAGCCGCCGGGTTCCCGGGAATCCTTCGGGCACCAGGATCTGACCATTGACCCACACGACATTGGCGGCATACTCCTCGCCCTGCGGGACCACCAGTTTGCGATAGCCGGACAGGCAATCCAGCGTGCTGCAGGAACGGGTAACCAGCAGCGTTTCCGTATCCAGGAAATTCACGCTGGACTTGAAGTGCAGCGCTTCGGGCACGTGCACCGTGTCGCTCCGGTAATCGAATCGCGCGAGAATCCCGTGAAGCTGCTCCGCCCCCTGCGGGTTGGTTCTTTCGGACAAACCGACCATGCAGTGTTTCCCAACCACCAGCACATCCCCGCCGTCCACCGTGCCCGGACTTTCAATCCATGCCGTGGTGCGGAATCTTTCGAGCACTCCGATGATATGGTTCGGTTCATCCCTTCTCGAGGCGGCACCCGGCCGCATGATCACGGCGATCTCGGGGGTGACCACGGCGACATCTTCCACAAAATAGGAGTCCGGAAACCCGGCCAGTGCGTCCAGTTCGACGATCTCCAGTCCAAGGCCGGCAAGGGTATCCACGTAATGCCGGTATTGCCCGGACAAAATAGCCGAATCGGGTTTTCCCAGTTTGGCCGTGGTCAGGCCGTGTATGCAGGAGGGCGATGGCTTTCTTGCGATGGCTCTGGCATACATGGTCTTGTCCATTTTTGATCCTACCTTGCGAAGATGTGCCCCATCGGGCCGGTCTGGGGCATATTCAGTCTCTTTCAGTCCAATTCGCTTTGCAATGTCCGATGACAACCCTGGCACATTGTACCTGCCCAAGCCAGGGCCCACCACCTTGCAGGACCTTTCCGCAAGGAGCCTGTGTTCCACAAAAAGGAGGACTTCAGCTTTCCCTTTGCCGCATTGTGCTCCCGGACTGGCCATTGTGCCGGGAAACCGCCTCCTGTATTGGGGGTCGGTTTTGGAACCCGGACGCCATTCCGGGTCCCGGCGGCCAGCCGGAAACCGACGAAACGGATGTGTGAAAGAAATAATCGAAGGCCATGCAAGGTGGCCACCGACCGGAACTTGCAGCCGACGTTTGCAAGGTGCGCACTCTCCCATTCACCCGGCCAGGCCGGGTCCCCCGATTTGCAGTGCTGAAGTTGGGTTGGCAATCAAAATCAGGGGGAATCTTGGTCTTTTCTGTTAAGATTGCCGGTCAATCCCGCAACCGGATTGCCGGGTGCAATCCCACGGTCGGTGCCCATTCGGCGAACAGACAAGCCATGGAACATTGAAGCCTCGAAATACAGCCTGGAGAAAACCCGCCATTTTCCCGGTTTGCCTGTACCTGGCCGGGACAGCCCTGGCAACCGCCGGGCCGGCCATGGCGAAGTGTGAACCGACTCCCGTTGACCTGGAAGTTGAAGGCCAATTGATGACACGGAATGAGGCGATTGAACTGATGGACGACAGGTTTTACGAAAGCCTGGCCCGGGTTGCGGAGTGCCTCAGTGATCCCGTCTCCAAGTCCCAGTCATCCGCCGGGGAACCGCCCGCCATGGATTCAGCGCCGTCTCCCGGGGTCCAGGGTACGGAATCCGCCGCGCTGGCCTCACCCGCGACCCATGCCGGGGATGAAGAGGCGGACTTCGCTGCAGGCGAAATGAAAGGCATGGATTCGCCGGTTCAGAAGGAAGACGGGAACCTGGGCCTGCAGGGAAAGATTCCGGAGGATATTCCTTCGCCTGACAACGACACGGTACTGCAAAAACAGCTGCGCAGGGCTGCGATGCAGGAACCCGATCCTGTCATGAAACAGAAACTGTGGAATGAGTACCGGCGATATGCCGGATTGCCCTTGCAGGAAATTTCAGATAACCATACAGTGCAGACGGAAACAGAGAGTGAAAATGAAGAAAATCATTAGTGCGGCATTTCTGGTTGTGGTGCTGGGGTACCTGGCCGGCTGTGCAGGGGGTCCTGCGACCCAGACCGCAACCGACACCGAGCCTGAATTCGGTATTGTCCTGGACAGTCCGGACGGCAGCCCGGATGACCCCCGTTACAGCGGTGTCCGTCTGGATGTCATTGTTCCGGTTTTCGATCCCGGAATCCCTGAAGATCCGGATGAATTCGAAAAGCTGGGGGTCTGGCCGGAACTTCGTCGAACGGAAGCCATTCGCTTTGCCAGCGCCCTCAAGCACGAACTTGCCGAGACCCGTTCCTTCGGGGATATCCATGTCACCGCGGACAACGCCGCAGCAGGTGATCTTTATGTGCTGGGTGCCATCGAAAAATCCAATGGCGAAGACATCAAGATCAAGATACAGGTCTTTGATGCGAGCGGGAAACGTTGGCTCAACCAGTCATACCGGCACCGGGTCAAGGAATACCACTGGAAGAATGTCCGCAATGAAGGGAAAGACCCGTATCAGCCGGTTTTTGTGAATGTGGCGGCCGATATCGTGGAGTTACTCCGGAAACGGTCCGCGCAGGAACTGGAGAAGATACGGAATATTGCGGAAATCCGGTTTGCGAATGCCTTCCTGGACAATGCCTTCTCCGAGCATCTGAAGGTGAAGAACAAGAAAATATCGCTGGTATCGCTGCCTGCCGAGAATGATCCCATGCTGGTCCGTACGAAAGCGATTCGAACCCTCGACGGGTTGTTCATGGATAAAATGCAGGCGAATTATGATGGTTTTGTCCAGGCCACCAATCCCAGTTACTTTGCATGGCAGGAACACAGCATGTCATCCGCCAAAGCGATGCGCAAAGCGAAGAAAAAAGCGACTGTTCAGGCCATTGTCGGCGGCCTGCTGTTGATTGGTTCAGCCGTTGCAGCAAGCGAAACTGACAGCACTGCCGGCAATGTCGCCGCCATCGGCGCAGCCGCCGGCGGCCTGGTGATGCTGGAGAAAAGCTTCAGCGCAAAAGAAGAAGGAAAATATCACAAGGGGGTGCTCGATGAACTCGGACAGACGGTGGATATTGATGTTGCCGAGCAGGTTGTGCAGGTCGAAGACACCACGGTGATTCTGAAAGGCGACATCAAGGAGCAATACCTCCAATGGCGAAATCTGCTAAGGGAAATTTACCGGCTGGAAGAAACGCCTGATATCCTGCTTTGACCGAACGATGGACCCGTGTATCGGCAACCTGCGTGCTGGAGTTGATTGTTGAACCCGTCCCCCAATGCCCCTCCACACCGGACAAAACCTGCGGTGTACGTTCGCATCGCACTCATCGCCGCTGCCGGTGTTCTGGTCCTGATCGCATTGTTCGGATTGACCGGTTTGAAGGAAAGGGAAATCTTTTCATCTTCCCTGCCCGATGGGCTGGATTCGTTTCTCCAAACGGATACGCCCGGCTTACAGCGAACCGAAGAGAAATCCAGTCTGGAGCCGGCAGCACTGCAGGGCCGTTATGAAGCGGCACTTTCCAGGCTGAAAAATATCCGGAATTCCCCGGAGGCCGAACGAATGGGTGAATCCGGTCAGCAACGGGTCGTTGATCATGTTTCAACCAGTGTCATGCTGGCCCAACAATCTTTTGCGGAGGGGGATGCCGGCCATGCCCTGCATCTTCTTGAGACCGCCTATGCCGGCTGGCAGGCCGCAATCGGGAACCTGGCACGGATTCCGGTCGTGGAAAACCCGGGAAATCGACCGGCCAAAGAGCCGGACCAGGCCGGGCCGGGCGGCCAGGAGCTGGCCATTGAGAATCCGCTTCAACCGGATACGGGGCAGAAAACCGCAGGCCTGTCCGGCACTGTCGGTTCGGCACCCTCCACCCAAGACAACCAGACCGTCCACGACCGGGCCTTTTCCTCCTCCCGGTTTGCACAGAGCCTGGCTGAACTGGACGGATTGCTGGCCGCATGGCGGATGGATCATCCCGACCGGACGGATTACCACCGGGTCTTCGGGGATGTCCTGGAACGAAGGGAGCAATCGCTCGAAGCACACCGTGAAAATGACCTCACCGAAGCAATGCGCCGGATTGGGCTCGCCCTCAATGAAACGGCCCTCATCCTTGAAAAGGAGGAAGAGGCCTTTCAGTTGAGCATGGACGTTGCAAGGCAGGCCTATCGATCCGGGGATGTCGCCAAGGCGGAATCCGCCATTTCCAGTGCGGAGATTCTGCGGCCGGACCTGGAGGAGGTTCGGTACTGGAAAGAACGTATCCGGCAGCTGCCTCTTTGGCTTCAGGCACAGCACGATGCGAAAAACGCCCGCAATGCCGGCCATCTCCAGAATGAAAAAGACGCATTGATGCGAATGCTTGCCCTGGTCCCGGGGGATGCTGCCGCAGCAAGGCGTGTGGATGAAATCACGCTGCAAATGGACGACCGCAGGCTCAGGCGGTTAATTGGCAGGGGGTACAGGGCGCTTGAAAACGGCCACGCTGCACAAGCCAGGTCGGCCTGGTCGGAAGCCAGGAAACTGGGGCGCTCCAGTACCGAATTGCCGAAGCTGCATCAGGCAATTGTCGATCTTGAGCAGCGGCAGGCTATCGCACGGCACCTTGAAACGGCCCGGCATGAGTCGGCCCAAGACAACTGGATTCAGGCGTTGAACCATTACCGCAAGGTACTGGCAATGGATTCGGCCCACCCCGAAGCCAGCCAGGGCCGGGACTTTGCAACCGCTATCCTGGCCGCACAACAGGAACTGGATGATTTTCTGGCGCAACCGGACCGGCTCAGCTCCCCCGACATTGCCACCGCGGCGCGTGCCGCAGTTGAAACAGCAAGAGTCCTGGGAACTTTCAGTCCCAGGCTGCATGCTGCGACGGATACCCTGGAAGCCAGCGTGGTGAAGTGGCAGACACCGGTTCCGGTCCGGGTCCTGTCCGACAATGAAACCGATATCCGCATCCGGGGTGTCGGCAAAGTCGGGAAAACGACGGAACGGATCATCGAGATTCTTCCGGGGAAGTACCTGTTCGAGGGAAAACGCAACCACTACCGTTCCGTTTTGGTGGAGGTGCATGTGGAGGCTGACCCAACCGCTCTAACTGAAGTCACCGTCATCTGTCATGAAAGCAGTTGAACTCAAGCTGGCCGAAGCGCAAAGAAGGCGATGGCGCAACCGGATCATGGGTGCTGTGGTCGTGGCATTGATCGCTGCCGGCTCTGTTTTGGTCTATTTTGGGCAGCAGGGGATCGGGCATCTCAAGGTGGGGATCGCACCGGATGATGCGGCCCGGATCGCCGATATCCGCATCGAGGAGGGTACCGGCATGGCTCTGAATTCCGGTGTCTGGGCTTTGAAGGGCCGGCTGAAGCTGCGAATTCTCGCCGAAGGCTTCGAACCGGATGAAGTGGACGTCTCCGGTTCGACCTGGGACCGCGGAAAAGTCGAGGTGGTCCTGCGCGAACTGGGTGCCCGACTGCAGGGACGCACGGAACCGGAAATGACGGACACGCTGTGGTACCTGAACGACATCCTCGTGTTCCAGGGCCCCCGCCTGGACACCCTGGTGGACGCGGGCACCCACGAGATCAATGCCCGGCATGCCTACTACGGCCCGGCCACCTGGAAAGTGGTCGCGGACAGGGGCGGGGAGTACGCATTCAACCTGCCGTTGCCACCCGTGAAGGGAAAAATCTCGATCACCACCCGGCCGGGCCCGGCAAGGGTGTCCCTCAATTCCGTCCCCGCCGGCCGGACTCCGCTGGAGATCGAGGTGGAAGGCGGCCTCTACCGATTGTCAATCGAACAGGATGGATATGAGTTGCTGGAGGATACCGTCCGGGTCACCAGCGAGTTCCCCAGGGTTGACCGCCAGTACGAACTGAAGGAATCCCTTTTTCCGGTGACCTTTGAATTGTCTCCGCAAGGCGGCACCCTGATTCTGGATGGCAGCGTGGTCACCGCTCAAGAGACCGTCACCGTGCACCTGCCTGCAGGTTCCCGGCATACGCTTCATTATTCCAAACCCGGCTACGTCCCCGGCTCGGTTGAGTTTACGGTCGGCAAGGACCCGGCAAAACCGTTTCGTCTCGACCTGGCCCCATCGTATGGCCTGGTTTTCATCGATTCCCACCCCGGTGCCGACATCACCGTAAACGGCAAGATGGCGGGGCAAACCCCGCAACAGCTGACCTTGCAAACGGTTCCTCACACCATCGGATTCAGCCGTCCGGGCTTTGTGCCGGAAACCCGCCGCATCACTCCCGACCCGGGGGTTGCACAACAGGTCTCGGTCACACTGGTCTCGGAAAAGCAGCAACGGCTGGAATCTTCCCCGGACGAATATTCAAACAGCGCCGGAATCGCGATGAAACTCTTCAAGCACCCCGGTGCCATTGTCCTGGGATCTTTGCGTGGAGAAATCGGACGACGTGCCAATGAACCGGTCCGGGAGGTGAGACTGACCAGACCCTTCTACGCGGGCATCCATGAAGTGACCATAGAACAATTCCGGTTGTTCAGCGCTCCAGGCCAGGTTCAAACTGCAAATCGCAGACCGGTTACCGGCATCGACTGGACCACTGCGGCCCACTTCTGCAACTGGTTGAGCGCGCAAGAAGGCCTGGTCCCCGTTTACCGGTTTTCAGACAGCCGGTTTGTCGGCAGCAATCCGGATGCGGATGGATACAGGATGCTGACTGAGGCGGAGTGGGAGTGGCTGGCCCGCAAGGCAGGAAGAACCCGGCAAACCCTGTTCCCCTGGGGGGATTCGGACATTGTCCCGTCGAAGATCGGGAATTTGGCAGACGAATCAGCCAGAGGTATGGTACCTTTGTATATCGAACGATACAACGATGGCTATCCGCAGTTCTCGGAAATTGGCTTGTTCAAAGAAAATGCGGCCGGGATTCATGACCTGGCGGGCAACGCCAGGGAGTGGACTCATGATGGGTACACGCTGAAGCCGCCGGCCGACAACACGATAGAAACGGACCCGCTGGATACGGGGAATTCAGCCAGGCGTACCATCAAGGGATCCAGCTGGCAGTCCGCATCGTTGACCGAACTGCGCGCGGCCTGGCGGGATGGCAACTCCACCGGGAGTGATGAGATTGGATTTCGAGTGGCGCGTTATTTATATCCAGGCCCCTGATAATGACCAGAAAGAAAATTGAATCCAGTGACTTGAAGCCCCTGTCGCTCGCCCTCGTGGCTGCCACGATCCTGATGCTGGCGATTTTCTACAACCACTCCGGCACAGTGGCCGCCCAGGACCCGAAAATCAGCCTGGATGCCCCCGTGAGCTTTCCCGTGGACATTTGACGTGAAAGAATCCATTCGAGGAGTTGCCATTTTGCTGTTGATTGTACTGGTCGTCCATACCGTCTATGCCCGCTATGTCCGTCCAAGTGCTGAAAGGATCATTCAGGCGGCAACGGAAGCCGGGCAGTCCGCACCCAGAGATCTGGTCGTCATTCTGAAGGACTGGGAACAGGAAATCTGTATCATCCTGATGCTTTACTGCATCGTGCAGATTGTATTGAAATTACGGGAGATTTCGAAGGAACAATACCTGTTCGACGTGGACCTGCTGGAAGATGTGGAGGGACCGAATTCGCGGTTGGCTGACAACCTGGATGAGTTGGAATCCCTTCCGGCGCATATCGGCCGGACGCAGCTGGTAGAGACCCTGAAAGCCAGCCTGCGAAGGTACCGGATCACCGAGGATGTCCAAAATACCTCCGATGCGATCCAGACCAGCGTTGAAGCACTCGCCATGCGGCTGGAGGCGGACAACACCATGATCCGGTACATGATCTGGGCGATTCCGTCCATCGGATTCATCGGCACGGTCCGGGGAATCGGGCAGGCACTTTCCCAGGCCGACCAGGCTCTGGCGGGAGACATTTCCGGGATGACCGCCAGTCTTGGCATTGCCTTCAACTCAACCTTTGTGGCACTCATTGCCAGCATCCTCCTGATGTTGATGCTTCACTTCCTGCAGCGAACCCAGGACAGGCGCCTTGTTGACATACAAAAATATTGCGAAGAGTTTCTGTTGAATCGAATCAGTTGATGATTGGTTGCCACAATGAAACCAAACCGGCGCAATCCAGGCAGTCTTCTTGCTTTTCTGGATGTCATGGCCTGCGGACTCGGAGCCATCGTACTCCTGTTTCTGATTGTAAAGCACAACACCAATATCGGCGCCAGCCAAACCGTTGACAGCGAATCCACCCTGGTACAGGCGGAAGTCCTGTCGATGCTGAACCGGGAAAAGGCACGACTCCGGGAAAAGATCCATCAGGCGGCCAGCCAGGAGGAAGACCGGGAAGCGGCTGAAAACAAGCAGGCCCGGGACCTCGAATCGGTTCAGCGGGAATTGGCGCGGTTAAATCGTGCGATCCGGCAGGAACAGGCGGACATCAAGGCCCTGCAGGATGAAATTGTCCTCATGAAGCCGCCGCAAAAGGCGGGTCCGGGCGAGGATACGAGGGTTGGCGAGGAAGAATATCTGCTTGGAATGAAAGTGGAAGGTCCCAGGATAGCGATCCTGATTGACCGCAGCGCATCCATGACGGATGAGGTGCTGGTCGACATCATTGCGCGCAAAATCCGCTCAGACAGCGAAAAGCAGCAGGGGCCGAAGTGGCAGCGTGCGAAACGAACGGTCCGATGGCTGCTCAACCGGCTGCCATCAACCAGCGAGGTTGCGGTCATCGCTTTCAATGACGAAGCCGAATTCTTGCGCCGGCGGGGCTGGGAAAGCAGTCAAGGCGAAGAGGTGGTCCAGCATTGGTTTGACGAGCTGGATGACCTGGTCCCGACCGGGGCCACCAACCTGGAAGCGGGCATTGATGCACTGAAACAGTTGTCTCCTCCCGCAACCAATGTCTATATCGTAACGGATGGATTGCCGACACAGGGGAAGACCCCTCCCGGGCGGTTTTCCGCCTGCAAGACCGGCAGGCAAGTGGTCAGCGGTGAATGCCGGCTGAAGATTTTCGAACAGGCCACCCATCGCTTCTTTGCCACCTCCGCACCGAAAACCAATGTGATCCTACTGCCACTGGAAGGCGACCCGCAGGCCGCCCCTGCCTATTGGCAATGGACTGCCTTCACCGCCGGGCTGCTGCTCGTTCCCGCTTCGGACTGGCCATGAAGAGAAGCAGACCGGGCATGGAAGTCTTTGGCTTGTCGTTTCTCGACATCGTTACCTGTGCCTTCGGAGCCATCCTGCTCCTGCTGATCGTGACGAAACCCGGCCCTGTGGCATCGAGCGCCGATGAAGGGAATCCCCGCCTGGAACTGGAAATTGAAAATGCGTCGGATGCCATCGAGGCGTTGCGCGCGTTGTGGGAAACGGCCCGCAAAGCCGACCCGTCAACCTTTCCGCCCCCGGCCCGGGCCACCACCGAAGAGCTGAAAGAACCCCTGGAGCAGGCCGCGCGTGTTCTGGAGAACCTGGAGCAGGAAAAAGAAGGCCTTGAACTGGTCCGGAAATCATTGGAGAAAGCTGCCATTACCCCAGGCGGGCCGGTGCAGGAGAGGGACCCGGAAGTGGGTGGAATCCCGGTTGACAGCCAGTACGTGATTTTCATTGTGGACACTTCCGGAAGCATGCAGGTAATCTGGGAATATGTCGTCGATACCCTGAACAGAATCCTGGATATCCACCCCCAGGTAAAGGGATTCCAGGTCATGAATGACAATGGATACTACCTTCTCGAAAGTTCCAGGCGCAAGTGGATTCCCGATACCCCGGCAAGACGCAAAGGCATCAAGACGCTGTTGTACAACTGGGGGGCCTTTTCCAGCAGCAGCCCCGTTGAAGGGCTTGAAAACGCACTGCGCACCTACGCAGGCAAACCGGGCAAAAAATCCATCTATGTGCTGGGCGATGACTATACCGGGCCCTCGTATGAAGCCGTGATTGACACCCTGGAGAGAATGAACCCCGAAAATGCGGACGGGTCTCCCCCTTTTCGTGTACACAGCATCGGATTCATTTCACCGAATGGGCGCGCAATCTATGCGACGCTCATGCGAAAAGTGGTGGAGATGAATCAGGGAGCTTTTCTGGGCCTGCCGGTGCCCTGAATTTGGCTTTGCTGTCCACCGGACGGTCCGGCCCGGGGTCCTTTTCCGGGAAACCTCCCCGGACAGGAAAAATCCATTGGTCAGGGGACCTTCCCTTCTTCCAGTTTCTTTTCCATGAACACGGAAACCGGGTCATCCGGATATGCTCCGAAACGGCCGCACCGGCTGTATCCCAGTTTTTCATACAGGCCCACGGCTTCGGGCTGGTGGACCCCCGTCTCCAGTCGCAATACCGCGACCCCCCGGCGCTGGGCATCGACCTCAAGCTGCTTCATCAAAGACTGGGAGATTCCCTTCCTTCTGGTTGATTTTTTTACATAAACGCGCTTGATTTCACCGTAGTCGCAGTCCGCATGCAGGTACTTTACCGCCCCGATCCCCACCAGTTCATTCCCGAGATAGGCACCCAGGAAACACACATTGGATTTCGCCAGCTCATGGACCGGATCCAGGTGGTTGGATTCTTCCGGATAGATGGACCGCTGGTAGCGGTCCAGTTCCCCGATCAGCACTTTCACTTCCGGGTCAAATGGACTGGCTCTTCGGATCTCCAGCATGGATCAAAGCCAATCCAGTTCCATCGGGTACCGGGACAATACCTTCGCCCCTTCCCGGGTGATCAAGACCTGCTCCTCCAGCTTGACGCCTTCGCCGCTTCGCTCCGAGCCGATATAGGACTCTACGCACAACGTCATGTTTTCCTCGATGGTCCCCTCATAACCGGCCAGGGGATACTTGTCGAGGTGCTTGATACTGGGATACTCGTCCGCCAGTCCCACGCCATGAATCATGGAGGCATATTTGTTGTTGGCAAATTCCCGGGGAATTTTCCAGCCCGCTTCGGAGGCTTCAAAAAACGTCATGCCCGGCATCAGCATGGCGACATTGTGCTGGATCTGGGCATGGGCATAGGCATAGATCCTGCGCTGTTCGTCGCTCGGCCTGTCTCCGCAGACCCAGCTGCGCGAAAGATCGGCACAATACCCGTAGGGTCCGATCAGGTCGGTATCAAAACTGACGATGTCCCCGGCTTCGATCTTTCTCATCGAGGACTCCCTGAACCAGGGAAAGGTCCTGGGACCGGATGACAGGAGGCGGGTCTCGATCCATTCACCACCCAGGGAAACATTGGCTTCATGGAGCTTCGCCCACAATGCATTTTCGGTGATCCCGGGCACCAGCGCTTCGCGCATTTTTTTCATCCCGACCTCACAGACGTCAATGGCCTGCTGCATCAGCACGAGTTCCTCGGCCGACTTGATCACCCGGGCAAGCTCCATCACTTCCAGCCCGTCGTGGATTTCCATCCCCCGGTCCAGGAGGGGCCTGCAGCCGGTATAGGACAACCGGTCGATGGCCAGCCGGGAATTGCCGCCGCCATGGGTGCGGACCAGGTCGGCGATCTGGTCCGCAAATAGATTGGCCTTTTCTTCGGACCGGCTGCCCGCCGTAAAATAGAAAAATGAGGAATTCACGCGATATTCGTCTATGGTCGGGATGCCCTCGGCAAGATGGGGATAATCGCCGTAATCAAACAGGATCAGGGGACCGTCCGTGGCAATGAAGACACAGCGGGTTTCATAGTGTGAACACCAGACCTGCATATTGGTCGCATCACAGGCGTAGCGGCAGTTCACCTGGTCGAACAGCAGTATCCCGGCATAGTCCAGCCTGCCCAGCTGCTCCCGGATCCGGCCAAGCCGGTATCTTCTTACGCGGTCCAGGTCCACCGGGGCATCGGAAAATTCCATTGCACCATGCTGCCGGGCATTGATCCGGCCGGAGGACAGGTTCACGACGGACTCCGAAGGGGTGTGGTGGACGGGCTGCAGACCAAAATCACTTGAAATCCTTCCATTCAGACTCCTTTCCAGACCGGCTTGCGTTTCTCGGCAAACGCCAGAGCACCCTCGTGCATGTCCTCGCTGCCGTACAATGTTTTCACGGTCTTCAATCCCTGCGCATTGAGCAGGTTGATGGCCTCCTGGAAATCCATGTTCTCGGTGGCCCGGACCGTTTCCTTGATCGCCGCAAAAACCAGGGGCGGCCCCGCTGCCAGCATTTGGGCCAGCTCTCTTGCGCGATCCATCAACCGACCGGCTTCGACGATTTCATTGACCAGACCCCATTTTGCCGCCTCCTGGACATCCATCCACCGTCCGGTCAGCAACAGCTCCATGGCCACATGATACGGCACCCGTTTGGGCAATTTGATCGTAGCGGCATCCGCCAGGGTGCCGGCATTGATTTCCGGCAGGGCAAAACTGGCATGTTCGGCCGCGATCACAATATCCCCGGAGATCATCAGCTCAAAACCACCCCCGCAGGCAATTCCGTTGACCGCGACAATCACCGGCTTGTTCAGGTCGGGCAATTCCTGCAGCCCGCCAAAGCCCCCGGCCCCGAAATCCGTGGTCGCATCCTCCCCGTCCGCGGCCGCCTTGAGATCCCATCCCGCACAAAAAAACCGTTCCCCGCCGCCGGTCAGGACCGCGACTCTCAACTCCGGGTCATCCCTGAACCCGGAAAAAACCCGGCCAAGCTCCCGGCTGGTCGGACTGTCGATGGCATTCGCCTTGGGACGATCCAGGGTGACCTCGAGGACGGCTCCCCGGGTGGTGGTTTTTACCGCATCAGACATGTCTTGTTCTCCTGTCATATTCATCGTTTTCTCATTCTGACCAGGGCATCGGCCGCCACTGCGCCATGCCGGTCCGCCTTGACCATGAGCGGATTGACCTCAAGTTCGGCGATTTCCCCGCCGCGCTGTTCCATCAGGGCCTGGATGGCCAGCACCGTACGCACCACCGCGCCGACATCCGCCCCGGGTTTTCCCCGGTAGCCGTTGAGCAGCGGCCAGATTCCCAGTTTCTCCAGCACCCCGAGGATGCGCTTTTCCGTCAGTGGAAACAACACGATTTCGCGGTCACCCAGCAGTTCCACCAGCGTGCCGCCCGCCCCCAGCATCAGGTAGTGGCCGAACTGGACGTCATGGCCGACTCCGACCAGCAACTCGGCGACACTGTCTTCCACCATGGTTTCCAGCAACAGCGTATCCGACAGCTCGAACAACCGTGCAGCATGCCTCGCCAGTTCACTTTCCGACCGGATATCCACCACCACGGCATTGCATTCCGACTTGTGCGCAAGTTCGGCTGAAACCACCTTCAGCACAAGCGGGAATCCCGGATGTTCCACCGCATCCGGCCCCCGGGAACCCCGCTCCATCCTGACCGAATCCGGAACCGGGATACCGTGATGCGCCAGCAGCCTTTTTGCCTCGGATTCGTCCAGCCCGACACTTTTCTCCCCGGGACATTCCGGTCCGGCCGGACCGACGGCCGGAAGCAGCCAGTCATCCCAGGCCATTCCGATCCGGCTGGCCGCTTCAATCGCCGCAAGGGCCTGATCCATTCCGTGCAGCGGTGCAATCCCGTTTTCGATCAGCCGTTCCCGGATTTCCGGGGCGAAGCTTTCAGACAGGCAGGTCACCACCGCCCCCCTTGACCCCGTTCTTCGGCAGGCTTCGACAAACACCCGGGTCGCCACGAGCCAGTCTTCCATTTGGCAGTCATTGATCAGCGGGTAATCGATGACCAGGACCGTAAGATCAAATCCTCCCTCCATCATCGTCGAGAAGGTACGCGTCATTTTCGCCGCCTCGCCCCAGATAAAGGTATGGTAATCCAGTGGATTGTCAACCTTAACGTATTCGTTCAGGGTAGCCTGCAGCCTTTTCCGATGCCCGGGTTCCAGGGCCGGAAAATGGACGGCACGCGAGGCGGACAGGTCCGCGATCAGGGATGCCTCCCCCCCGGAGCAGCTCATGGAGGCAATGCGGTTTCCTTTCAGAGGCCCGGTGACCGAGACCAGTTTCAACGTCTCCAGAAATTCCTCGATGGTCTCCACCTGCCCAATCCCAAGACGGTCGAACAGGGCCGCGTAGAGCCGGTCCTCACCGGCCAGCGTGGCAGTGTGACTCAGCGTGATCCGGGCGCCGAGATCCGATTTCCCCGTTTTCAGGACGACCATGGGGATTCCCTTCTGCCTGGCCTCGTCGGCCAGCGAGACAAACCCGGGCAGGTCCCGGATCCCCTCGATATGAATGCCGATCGCCCGGATTCGATCGTTCTGCAGGGCCGCCGATACCGCTTCCTCAATGCCGACGACCGCCTGGTTTCCCACGGTAATCAACCAGGCGATGGACAATCCCCTTTGCTGCAGGGTAAAGTTGATTCCGATATTGCCGCTGCACGAAATGATGGCCACGCCGGATTCCGTTCTTGACAACCCGTGCTGGTCCGGAAACAGGGCCGCCCCCAGCAGGGTATTGACATATCCATAGCAATTGGGGCCCAGAACCGGCATGTCCCCGGCCGCGGCCACCAGGTCCTGCTGCCGGTCCCGGCCCTCCTGCCCGACCTCCGTGAACCCCGAAGCCAGGCACACCGCGCCCCCCGCCCCCAACTCATTCAGCCGGCCCACCAGTGGGATACTGGGTTCCGCCGGGACTCCGACAAACGCAACGTCGGGAACGCCGGGCAGGTCCTCCAGGGAATTCAGGCAGCGAATCCCCGCCATGGACTCGCGGCGGGGATTGACGGCCCACATCTCACCCTGATAATCCAGTTTCCGGCTCTGCTCCAGGACACGCTCGGCTTCCGTTCCCCCCACCACCACGATGGATGCCGGATTCAGGCAACGCCGCAGCCGTTCCGGATTCACGCTCATGGCCGGGGTCTCTAGCGGTCTTCCAGCGGACGCAATATCGAACGCGAAATGATCAGTCGCTGTATTTCGCTGGTCCCTTCCCAGATTCTCTCCACCCGGGCATCTCTCCAGATTCTTTCCAGGGGAAGGTCGGACATCAGCCCCATCCCCCCGTGAATCTGGATGGCTTCGTCCGAAATGTATGCCAGGGCCTCGGTGGCAGCCAGCTTGGCCAGTGCGGCATCCATGTCCGTCATTTCGTGTTCGTTTGCCCGGGCGCCGGCATAGTAGGTCACCAGCTCGGCGGACCGGAGCTTGAGCATCATGTCCGCGAGCTTGAAACCGACTCCCTGGAACTTGCCGATGGTCTGGTTGAACTGGGTCCGGGTCGCGGCGTATTCACAGGCCAGTTCGTAGGCCCGGTCACATCGGCCCAGGCAAATGGCGGCTACCTGCAGTCGGGTATTGCCGAGCCAGTCGTTCGCGACCTCAAACCCCCGGTCCACCTCACCCAGGACCCGGGAAGACGGCACCCGGCAATGGTCGAATTCAAGAATGCAGTTGTGATATCCCCGGTGGGAGACGCTGTCGTATCCGGGCCGGACGTGAAACCCGGGTTCCCCCACGTCGACGAGAAAAGCCGTGATTTTTTTCCTGGGCCCCCGTGCCGTGTCCTGCACGCCGGTTGCGGCAAAGAGAATCACAAAATCGGAAACGTCGGCATGGCTGATAAAGTGTTTTGTCCCGTTCAGGATGAAATCATCCCCGTCCCGGTCCGCCCTGCACGACATGGACCGGACATCCGAGCCCGCTCCCGGTTCGGTCAGGGCCAGGCAGTCCGTTTTTTCGCCCCGGATGCAGGGATACAGGTACTTTTGCCGTTGTTCACCCACACAGGCCTGGAGGATGTTGCTCGGCCTCGCCACCGTGTACTGCAGCGCATATCCGGCCCGTCCGAGCTCCCGGTCCAGCACGCACATGGACAGAGGGTCCAGCCCGCCGCCGCCGAGTTCTTCGGGCATGTTCGCGGCATACAGGCCCAGTTCCAGCGACTTGTCAATGATGTGCTGCCGGATCTCTGGTGACACCTCTCCCCTGCGCTCCACCTCCTCTTCATGGGGATAGAGCTCTTCCTCAACAAAGCGCCTGGCCGTTTCAATGAGCAGTTTCTGCTCGTCAGTGTAATCGAAATTCATGGTGCGGACGGGTTGCCAACAGGGGACACAAGGTCATCCATGGTTGCGATATTTTCCAGGTGGCCGTCGACATTCATGACCTGTCCGCTGACCCGGGATGCCTGGTCCGAAGCGAGAAAAATGGCCATGTCCGCGATATCCTGGCCGGACATGAAGGTACGCATCGAGCATCCACGGGTATAGATGGCCCGGACCTCGTCTTCACTGATCCCCTTTTCCTGCGCCTCCGCCGCAATGACCCGGTCCATGCGGGCACCCTCCACGCTTCCCGGGCAGATCGCATTGACCGTAATGCCATACTGGCCAAGCTCCATGGCCAGGGACTTGGTCAAGCCGATGACCGCCCATTTGGCGGCCGAATAGGGAGCCCGCAGCGGGTATCCGTGCCAGCCCGCAGTGGAAGCAATATTGATGATCCGCCCGCTGTGCCTTGATTTCATGGACGGAATGGCTTTTTGCGCACACAGAAAGGTCGCATCCAGGTTCACGGCCAGGCACCGTCTCCAGTCTTCCAGCCGTACAGTTTCCAGGACCCCGGTCGGGCCGGCAATGCCGGCACAATTGACCAGCACGTCCATCCCGCCGTACTGCCCGAAGTGAGACCGGAACACTCTCTTCACCTCTGCGTATTCCGAGACATCGGCCCGGGTGGTCAGGTATTCCGGGTTTTCCGACTTCATCCGGTCCAGGGCCGGGCCATCAATATCCGCCACATGGACCCGGGCCCCGTCCCGATGGAAGGCGGCCGCAATGAACGCCCCAATCCCGCTGGCTCCCGCCGTGACCAGTACGGATTTCCGGTCTGCCCGCATGGGATTACAGGCGGATGGACCGCCCGGCCCGGGCGGGTTGCTCCAACCGGCTGTGGGCTTCCGCAAGGATCCGGACACGCTCGGCCACCTCCTCCCTGGCCGGGCACGCTCTGCCTTCGAGGGTGTTGACATGCAGCAGCATCTGTTCCGCAGAGGCCAGCAGCCGGTTGTCTTCACACCGGAACATTTCGTGATAGATGCGCAGCCGTTTCCGGTCACTCCCCAGGACCTGCGTGGTCACCTCGATCTTCTGATGGGCCTCCACTTCCCGGAGGTTGTTCATGTGGGTTTCAACGGTGTAGTAGCTCATCCCCGACTGGTGATATTCCTCGTTCACCCCGATGTACCGGAACAGGGCATCCGAGGCATCTCCAAAGACATGCAGGTAACGGCTTTCGGTCATGTGATTGTTGTAGTCAACCCACTCGGGTCGGACAATGTCGCGGTGCAGCCGCAAAGGACGGCTCAAATCATCTTCACAGGAGAACTCCGAACGGTGTGAACGCTGGTACAGCTTCTCTTCATAACCCGCCAGGACCTGTCCGGCAGCCGTGTGGTTGGCCCGCAACCCCTGGAGAATGGAGACGATGCAGTCATCACGCATCCGCTCCAATTCAAGAATGCTGCGTCCTGCCGCCTGCTCGTCCGATTGCTCCACTATCCGGTCCAGCAGTTCTTCCGTCAAATCCGGGCCGTCGAACCGCGTCCAGGGCCACTTCAGGGCGGGCCCGAACTGGCCCATGAAGTGCCGCATGCCGCCTTCACCGCCGGCGATCCTGAACGTCAGGAATGAACCCATGAACGCCCACCGGATGCCGGGACCATAGCAGATCGCCTGGTCCAGCTCATCGGCGGTCGCCACGCCCTCGTTCAGCAGGTGCAGGGCTTCCCGCCACAGCGCTTCCATCATCCGGTCGGCCAGAAACGCCTCCACTTCCTTGCGCACGATGAGGGGGTGCATGCCGATGCGGCGGTAAAACCCGGCCGCTGTGTTGCAGGTTTTCTCCGTGGTCTGGCGGCCGCCGACGATTTCCACCAGGGGCATCAGGTAAACCGGGTTGAAGGGGTGGCCCACAATGATCCGCTCGGGATGATCCACCCCGGCCTGCATTGCGCTCGGGAGCAGGCCGGAAGAGGACGAGGCGACAATGACCCCGGCACCGGTATGGCGGCAGATTTCCTTCATCAGCGCCTGCTTGACATCCATTCTCTCCGGGCCGCTCTCCTGGACGAAATCCACTTCCGACACCGCGGCTTCCAGGGAATCGACGAAGCGGATCCGACCGGTCGCCGCCGTGGGCGCCAGGGTCATCCTGCGATAGGCGCGCAGGGCGTTTTCCAGGACCTCCGCAAACCGGCTCTCAATGCCGTCCCCGGGATCGTACAGCGCAACGTCTATGCCATTGATCAGCAAGCGCGCCGCCCAGGCGGAACCAATGACGCCGCCGCCAACAATGCCGACTTGTTTCACCTCGCCCATGATGTGTCAACCCCGTTTCTGCAACCTGAGATTTTTCCTGACCTCCTCCGGGCCCAGGATCTTCACATTCATGGCGGACAGGATGGTGACCGCACGTTCAACCAGCTGTGCATTCGTTGCGAACACCCCTTTTTCCAGGTAGAGGTTGTCCTCCAGCCCCACCCGGACATTCCCTCCGGCCAGCACCGCCATGGCCACATAGGGCAGTTCGTTCCGCCCGATGGAAAATGCCGAAAATGTCGCCCCTTCCGGAAGACGGTGCACCATGGACATCAGGGTACCCGGATCATCCGGTGCACCATACGGAATTCCCATGCAAAGCTGAATCAGCACGGGATCGTCAATGAGCCCTTCGCGCACCATCTCATGCACGAATACCAGGTGTCCGGTGTCGAAGACTTCCAGTTCGGGACGGACCCCCAGTTCCTGGACCCGCCTGGCCATCGTTTTCAGCATCCCGGGGGTATTGGTCATGACATAATCGCTTTCGGCAAAATTCATGGTGCCGCAGTCCAGGGTACAGATTTCCGGCAGGCACTGCTCGACATGGGCAAGGCGCTCCAGCGGACCCGCCAAATCCGTTCCCCCGGGGTCCAGCGGAAGCGGGTTTTCTCCCTGGCCGAATACCAGGTCGCCCCCCATCCCGGCAGTGGTGTTGATCACCACATCGGTCTCGCTGTCCCGGATCCGGCTCACGACTTCCGCGAACAGCGCGGGATCCCGGGATGGCCGGCCTGATCCGGGGTCCCGGACATGGACGTGCACAATCGCGGCCCCCGCCCTGGCGGCATCAATGGCCGCCGAGGCAATCTGCAAAGGGGTAACGGGGATGGCCGGGTGCTTGCCGGTCGTGTTGCCGGAACCGGTCACTGCACAGGTGATGAATGCGTTGAAATTCAAGGTGGCAACCTCCCTCATGGTTAACGAAAAGGTAGCTAACTTATCTTGGACCCACACCGCATTGCAATGCTTTTTTTGGAGAATGTCAACGCAAAGCCAGCCGAAAAGCCAAAATCCTCCATCTCTTCTTCCAGACAACGCTGGAGGAAAGGAGTGCAGCCCGGATTCGCTCCACCTGCTGCCGGTTGCTTTCACCTGACGGCAGCAAAAACGGGATGAAGCGGCGACGAAAAGGACGAATGCCGACTCTTTTTCGGGACGGCAGGCGGTCTTTTTCTGACGGGTGTTGTTTCAGATTGGCCCGGCAAAGTCCATCAACCGGGACGATGCCTCTGACCCGAACTGCTCGATCGCCTCAAGTGTCTCGCGCACGTCGTCCCAGGTCGTGGTGTGGTTTACGATGCACCTCCTGAGCGAAAATCTCTTCCGAAGGAGTGTCGATGATATGAACGCCCGGTCTTCCCAAAAAACGCGTGCGAGCACAATCCTGTTGGTCTTCTCCAGGGCTTCCTCGGCGGGGCGGGTCTCCGCCGAATGGACCCGGAAGCACACGACCCCGAGCGATACGGGTGCCAAAAGATCCACAACAGGACTTTCGAGGACAGGGTCCCCGGCACGGGCCGGCAACCGCATCCCTTTCGACACGGCCCGCCGGAACGCTCAATCCCGCGCAAGAGTCCTTTGCCTTCCTCGGTCACTACCGCGAAACCTCCGTACGCGGCATCAACAGGCAACCAGATGCCTTCCGCCTCGCAGTAGTCCGCCATCGCTTCAAGCGGGTCGATGGCCCCGGTGCCAGTCGCTCCGGCGTTGGCGCATACCGCAATGGGATTGAGCCCCGCAGCACGGTCCTTTGCTATGATGCGGGCAACCGCCTCCATATCCAGGCGGAAAACCAATCCGCCGCCCCGGGCATCACAACTGGCCGTCCATCGTTTGGATCGCTCCGTACAGGTCCGGCCGACGGTCCCGGTACACTCCCCATGTCTGGCGGTAATCCCGGATACGGTCGAGATCAAAAGTATGGAGGATGACCGACTCCTCCGTCCGGCCGCATTCCGCCACCTTGACCCCGGTATGGTCGCAGATGAACGACGAACCATAGAAGGTCAGGGCGACCGACGGGTCTTCGGTGGCGGTCTCCGTTCCGATCCGGTTGGAAGCCACCAGCGGCATGATATTGGCCGCCGCATGGCCGCACATCGTATTTTGCCAGTGTGTCTTCGAGTCGAACCGGTTCGCCGAACTGTACTGTTCGGACCCAATGGCAGTCGGAAAGGCCAGGATCTCGGCACCCTGCAATGCCATGCAACGTGCCGCCTCCGGAAACCACTGGTCCCAGCAAATTCCAACTCCTACCTTTCCGTATTGCGTGTCCCACACCCTGAAACCGGTGTTCCCCGGACTGAAATATTCCTTTTCCTGGTAGAGCACGGCATTGGGGATATGCGATTTCCGGTATCTTCCCAGGATGGAACCGTCGGCATTCACCATGGCCAACGAGTTGAAGGTGACATTCCCGGCCCGTTCAAACCAGCTGACCGGCAACACCACCTGCAGGGACCTGGCCAGGGCGCTCATGTGCCCGACCACCCGGCTGTCTTCCAGGGTCGAAGCCAGTTTCAGGTGCTTGAAATGCTGTTCAATACAGAAATAGGGGGTTTCGAACAACTCCTGGATCAGGATAAACTGCGCCCCCTTTTCTGCCGCCTGCCGGACCAGTCTTTCGGCATTGGCGATGTTTTCGTCCCTGTCCCATGTGCAGGCCATCTGCATGGCCGCGACCGTGATTTCTTTCATTTCATTGCCCTGGTTCATGGGTTGTCATTTCCGGCAGGTCCCGTACCGCCATGGCGGACCAATCCAAGCCTACCCCGATGGCGACGGCCCCCTCTCCTTCGCCGTTTCCTGCATCAAATGCCACAACTGTTCCACATGGGCACGCGTGGTGGATTGAACGCCTATCGATACCCGGACAAACCATCGGCCCTCCATTTTTGCAGGACTGAGGAATGCCCGTCCGGAGTGATTGATGGCTGCAGCCCAGGAGAGGGTATGGGCATCCAGCGCCTCGCCGGCCAGGCCGGGCGGTTCATGCCGGATACAGACCGTTTGCAATACATAGGGCGCCAGCACCTTCCAGTGTTTCTCCTTTTCGACCTGTTCTCCCAGCCATTTCGCATTGGCGATGTCCCGGCGCAACCGGGCCCGGATCGATTCAATGCCTTCCAGTCTCAACTGGAAAAGCAGCTTCAGCGCCCGGAATCGTCTTCCCAGGGGAATTCCCCAATCCCGGTATTGCGTGGCCGCCCCGTCCACGGCCGAGCGCAGGTAACTGGGATTGGTCGACATGACGCGGATGAGATGTTCCGGATTGCGGACATAGAACAGCGAGCAATCCAGAACGGTTCCCATCCACTTGTGCACATTCCAGGAAAGGGAATCCGTCCCCTCCACTCCGGACCACAAATACCGGCATTCCGGCAGCAGCATGGCGGTACCGGCCAGCGCGGCATCGAGATGTACCCACATCCCGTTTTCCTTCGCTATGCCGGCAATCGAATCCACCGGGTCAATGGCCGTCACCCCGGTGGTGCCGACGGTCGCCACGATGACACAGGGCTGGCACCCCCGGGACCGGTCATCCCGGACCTGGTCGGACAGGGCCTCCGGAATCATGGCCCGGGTCACGGGATCGACCGGCACGGTCCGGATATTGCGCGCACCGAATCCCGCGAGCAAAGCGGATTTCCGGATCGAAGAGTGGGATTCCCCGGTGAGATACACCGTCAGCGGTTTTTCATGTCCCTGCAGGCCGTCCCGGGTTTGGCAATGGTCGGTTGACCTTTCCCGTGCGAGCAGCAATGCGGTCAGACAGGCCGTCGAAGCCGTATCATGAATGGTGCCTTCCCACTGCCGGGACAATCCGGCCAACTGCCGCATCCAGTCACACATCACTTCCTCGACCTCGGTCAGCGCCGGGCAGCTCTCCCAGGAAATGCCCAGGGTGCCCAGGCCGGAACTGGCCATATCCCCCAGAACCGACTCCAGTGACGCATTGGACGGAAACCAGCCGAAGTGCATGGGATGCTGGACCTGGGTAATTCCCGGCAGGATATCCTCCGTCATGGACTGCAACAGTGAATCGAAGTCAGCCGGAGAATCCGGCGGGGTCTCGGGAAACCGGCTCCGGATATCTCCCGGTGCGACCTGCGCCCGGACAGGGCGGCTTTCAATGCTGTTCCGGTAGTCGGTGATCCAGTCGATCAGCCGGTATCCGGCAACCCTGAATTCTTCTGGAGTCATGATCGTTTTCCTGGGTTGCCGGCCGCTCCCTTCCCGGTGAACCCGGGTTCCCGGCTGCGGCGTCCGTTCGGGGTCAAGGCGTGCAAAATATCCGGGAGCTCCGGTCGAAACCCATGCCTGCAGACACGACCATCAGCTCTTGCTGTTCATCGCCTTGAGCATCATGGACTGGTTGATTTCGCCCACGAGCTGCCCCTCGCTGTCGACCACGGCAAGCGGCACGGCGGAATCCGATGCCAGGTCAATCAGCGTATCGAGCTTGGCACTTTCCTTGACCACCGGGTTATCGTTCAGGTTCACGGAAGAAACCGCTTTCATGACCTTGCCGACGCTGAGCACCTTGTATCTCGGCACATCTTCCGTGAACTCCCTCACGTAGTCATCCGCCGGGGAGGCAACCAGTTCTTCCGGCGTACCGATCTGGGAGGTTTCACCGTCTTTCATGATGGCAATGTGATCGCCCATCTTGATTGCTTCGAGAAAATCATGGGTAATGAATACCATGGTTTTTTGCACCCGCTTCTGGAGGCTCAGCAATTCATCCTGCATCTCCCGTCGGATCAAGGGGTCCAGGGCACTGAATGGTTCGTCAAAGATCAGGATTTCCGGGTCCACCGCCATCGCCCGCGCAAGACCCACCCGCTGCTGCATGCCTCCGGACAATTCCCGCGGGTAGTGATTCTCCCACCCTCCAAGGCCCACCATTTCCAGCACTTCCATGGCTTTTTCAGTCCGTTCCGGTTTCCCTGCGCCCCGGATTTCCAGTCCGAATGCAATGTTGTCCACGACCCTGCGATGCGGAAACAGGCCAAAATGCTGGAAGACCATGCTCATCTTGTTGCGACGGAGTTCAATGAGTTCGCTTTCCTTCATCCTGGTGACATCTTCCCCGTCAATCAGCACTTCACCGGCCGTGGGTTCGATCAGCCGATGCAGGCAACGCACCAGCGTCGACTTCCCGCTCCCGGAAAGACCCATCACCACAAAGGTCTCTCCCTGTTCGACCCTGAAGGACATGTCCCGGACCCCCACGACATGCCCGGTTTGTTCCAGTATCTGCGCCCGGGTCAGTGCACGATCCAGTCCCTTCAACGTACTCTCCGGATTCGGGCCGAAAATCTTCCAGATGTGATTGCAAACGATCTTTGCCGGGGGATTCATGTCTGGACGGTTCCGGTCGGGGTTTTCAGGGTACAAAGCATGCAGATCAGCCGGTTGCATCTTGACATGGCTCGATGACCAGAACCGCTCTCACGGATGACAGCGGTCACAAGGCGGGAGCCAACAAGGAAAACCCCGTGTAACCGGGGTTTTCCCATGGGGCGTTTGAATCTCCTGCCTGGAGACTATTGCTGCAACCAGAGCCGCCAGATATCTTCGTTGGCCGCCAGCCATTCAGCCACCACCTCGTCGATATCCCTGCCGTCTTCATCCACGGCCAGAATCATCTTGGCCTGCTCACTGTTGGTAAGATTCATGTTGCCAAGCAATGCCGCGGCATCCGGGTTTTCCTTTGCAAAATCAGGGTTTCCATAGTTCCAGGTGACATCCTCCGCCCATCCGGTAGCCGGCCACTTTTCCAGGTCATGGGCCGGCAATTCGATCGGAACCAGGTCCAGCGCGGCATGGATCCAGTGGGGCTCCCAGGCATACAGCAGAAACGGTTCCTTCCTCGCATACGCCCCCTGGGCTTCTGCCCAGGACGCGGCTTCCGTACCGAGTTCAACCGCCACGAAATCAACCCCCAGCAGGTCCAGCCGCTTTTGGTCATCGCATTCCCATGCCGGAGTGGGGCAGGCGATCAAACGTCCTTTCCCACCCGTTTCCAGGGTGGCGAAATGCTCCTTGTACTGGTTCAGCTGCGCGTAGGATTTCAGGTCAGGGGCGACTTCATCGATGAAATACCGGGGGACATAATAGGTCGAGTTGCCGATGACGCCAACATTGCCCAGTTTGACGACCGACCCATCGCCCCCATATTCCTTCATCATGATTTCCTTTGAGCTGTTGTACGAAGGCCAGCCTTCACAGGCATAATCCATGTCCCCGGCGGCCAGGGCTTCCCATACATTCGCGCCGGCAGGCATGCTGACCGTTTTGACTTCATAGTCCAGTTCATTTTCCAGAATGAGCTGGGCCACCTTGCAGGTCACTGCCCCGCCCGTCCAGTCAGGGATTGGGGAGGTCAGCTGGCCACCCGCATTGGCAGTCACCGCGCTTCCGAGGAACATCACGGCGAAAATACTGCCCAGGAAAGATTTAAAAAGGGTATTCAGGTCCATGGTTGTCTCCAAGTGTAGTTCAGGCACTTTAACATAACATCGAAATTCCAAATATATAGCAGGGCAAAGGTTCAAACAAGAAGCAAACCACCACTATGCAGGGTGGGGTGGTTCATGCCGGATGTGGAAAGATTCAAAACGCAGCCGCTCATCCCTTTTCCCCGACTACCCCCCCAGTGCCTTGCGCTGCGTCTGGGTCCATGCCTGGCTCAACCGGTCCAGAATGATGGCAAGCAGCACAATACCGGTACCGGCGGCCAGACCATAACCCGTATTGGAGGTATTCAAGGCATTGAATACCTCCCGGCCGAGACCCCCGCCCCCGATCAGGGGGGTCACCACCTGCATTGCCAGGGCCATCATCACCGCCTGATTCAGGCCGAGCATGATACTGGGCAGTGCCATGGGCAGCCTGACCTTCCTCAGGGTCTGCAGCGTGGTCCCCCCAAAGGAAGAGGAAACCTCCGTATAGGTGACGGGAATCTGCGAGATCCCCAGCGTAGTCAGCCGTATGACCGGGGGCATGGCGTACACGACCGTCGCAATGACGGCCGAGACGATGTTTCCGCCAAAGAACATCAGGACCGGAATCAGGTAAACGAAGCTCGGCATGGTCTGCATGGCATCCAGCACCGGACGAAGCAGCATGTCAAACCGCCTGCTGGTTGCCGCTGCAATCCCCAAGGGCAATCCGAACAGGAAGCAGATCATGACCGAAACCAGGACCGACGAGAGCGTCAGCATGGCTTCAGCCCACAGGTCGACTGCCCCGATAAAGATCAACAGGGCAATACAGGCCATGCCGAAATTCCTGCCAACGGATACCCAGCTTACGATACCAAGCACGATGACCACCACATACCAGGGCAGATGGGTCAGGTAGGTGTCCAGGGGATGGAGCATATACAGGTAGATGACCGACCGCATGCCCTTGGTGAAGGCCGTAAAGGCCGGATTGACCGTCAACCACATCACGGCTTCATCGATCGGCTTGCGAATTCCGATCCGCATGGACTCGGGATACGCCCCGATCCCGGGTCCAAGCCATTCGTACAGCAGCATGGCAACCAGGAACAGAAGACTGCCGAACAGGAATAACCGGTTGGCAATGAAAGCGTGCACCTGCCGGCCCCGGTACCGGCCGAACACCCCGGCCACCTTCCCGGCTGCACGGGCAAGGCCGTTCACCAGCAGGCCGAAAAGGGATGCGACGGCATTCCAGAACATGCCAATGACCCGTTCAACCGCCACGGCCCAGGGGCGCGCATCCCACGACTGCGGCAGCAGATGGAATGGAATGCTGTTTACGGGAATCCTGTCTTTCGGCCGTCCCATCGCCAGGCTGAGCCGGTCAAAAAGAATCGCCATGAACACGATGCACAGCCCCCCTTCCAGGGACCAGCCGACCTTGAGCTTGGAAATCGCCTTCCAGACCTCCGCACCCAACCCTTCCGCACCGATAAACGTGGCCAGCACCACCAGCCCCAGGGCCATCATGATGGTCTGGTTGATACCGAGCATGATACTGGGCAGGGACATGGGAATCTGGACCTTGAAAAGCATCTGGACCCGGGTCGCACCGAAGGAACTGGCCGCTTCAATGGTTTCGTGGGAAATCTGCCGGATTCCCAGGTTGGTCAGCCTGACGACCGGCGGAAGTGCATAGATCATGGTCGCCATGATTGCCGGGGGACCCCCGATGCCGAAAAAGAAAACGGCGGGCAGCAGGTAGACAAAAGCCGGCATCGTCTGCATGGTATCCAGGACCGGCCTGAGGATCGCTTCAAAACGGTCGCTTTGTGAACACAGGATACCCAGCATCACACCAAAGATGACCGACAGGATGACCGACATGCCCATAAGCGCCAGGGTCTGCATGCTGGCTTCCCACATGCCGACCGCCCCCCAGAACATTCCTCCCACCAGCGCCAGAATCGCCAATGGAAGACCACCATACGCCAGGGCGGGCAGTACCAGCAGCATCAGAATGAACAACCACGGGGAGTCCGCGAGAAAATCCTCAACGAAATAGAGGGCCTCTTCGATGCCTCCGGCGATCAGGCGCGTAAACCAGCGGAAATTCTTCTTCAGCCAGTCTTCCGCATCATTGACCCACTGTTCAAATTCAAACGGCTCAGAGATGGATTCCGGAAAGGAGGACACCTCTTCCACATTGCTGACCACGGCCAGGGAAACCACGAATCCGGCCAGACAAAGCGCGACAAAACCCACTTTCAGGTTTCGGGTCAAAGACATCCCTGCTCTTCCAGAAAATGCTGCCATCCAGGTCCGGTCTCCAGTCAATGTGTGGCGTATGCCGGGATATATACCGATATCCGGGCCTTTTGGCAAGAATTTGCATTCTTCCTGTCACGAGTATCCATGTTGTCAACCCCCCTTGCCCGGCCCTCGACCCACTCCAGCCATGGAGGTTGTGTTTCCCCTGTTGTGCCGGCTGTGGCCCGGACATTCACCATTGCATGGCACCTCCCGTCGGCGGAACAGAAAAACCACCCTGCCCCTCCACACCGGGTTTCATCCCCCGTACGCTCTCAACAGGGCCCTGGAAATGATGTGCCGCTGTATCTCCGAGGTGCCATCCCAGATCCGGTCCAGCCGGGCATCCCTCCAGAGCCGTTCGATGGGCAAGTCCTCCATCAACCCCATTCCGCCATAAATCTGGATCGTGCGGTCCGCCGCCCTGCCCACCGCTTCGGACGCGAACAGCTTGGCGATGGCGGCATCTTCATTGCGCATGCACCCCCGGTCTGCCTTGTCCGCGGCATCCATGACAAGCAGGTCCGCCGCCTTGAGGTCCACCGACATGTCGGCCAGTTTGAAAGAGGTTCCCTGGAAACGGCCGATGGACTGACCGAACTGCTTGCGCTCCGCGGCCCAGGCTGCAGCCAGATCGATCAGGCGCTCCATCTTTCCACAGGCCGCGGCGGCCACCCAGACCCGGCCCATCCGCAGCCATTCATCGGCAAGCTCAAACCCCCGGTGTTCTTCACCCAGGATCTTGCTTTCGTTCACCCGGCAGCGGTCAAACGTCAACTGCCAGGTGTGATAGGCTCTCTGGGCCGCACACCGGGGGCCCCGCTCGATGGCGAACCCGGGTGTCCCCGCATCCACGAGGAAGCCGGTCACCAGTTTGCGTTCTCCTTTCGGTGTTTGCGTGACGCCCGTTTGGGCAAACAGAATCGCGAAATCCGGCATCACCGGACTGCTGATAAAATGTTTCCGGCCGTTGATCACGAATTCATCCCCGGACCGGGTTGCCCGGGTCTGCATGGACATGATATCCGAACCGGCACCGGGTTCGGTCAGCGCAAAGACCTCTTTCTTGTCTCCTGTGACACAGGGGAGCAGGTATTCATCCACCTGTTCCCCCCTGCAGCCCATGAGAATTTCCGATGGACGGTGAATGAACCCATGCAGGCCGTAACTGGTCTTGCCGAGTTCGCGTTCGAACAGGGCCAGGCATTTGTAATCCAGGCCTCCGCCGCCTATGGATTCAGGCAGGTTGGGCGCGTACAACCCCATTTCGAGAGCCCTGCGCTTGATTTGTGCGCCCAGTTCCCGGGGTACCTCTCCCGTCCGGTCCACTTCTGCCTCGTAGGGGGCCAGTTCCTGTTCCCGGAAAATACGGATGGATTCCACCAGCATGCGTTGTTCTTCAGTCAAGGGGTAGTCCATACTATTCAATCAGCAATGTTGACACAGGGACTATCATACTCCACTCGAGCGGGGTTCCGGCAACCGCTCCTGCCCAATTGCGGTCGAATGTCTTGAATGGGATGGTCCCGCAGAATATGCTAGATTACCGCTTTCGGGAAACCGGGACCGCAAATGGCTGCACTGCGGTCTTTCCCCCGGTTGCCGCCAACTTGCACCCAACCCAAAGAACTCCATTCCAACCTTCGGAAAACCGCCATGACCAGGAAAAACCAGGACATCATTGCCGTGGAAAACGGGCCCCTGTATGAAATCACCATCAACCGCCCCCGGGTCAATGCCATCGACACGCCGACCAGCCGGAAAATGGGCGAAGCGTTTGTCCACTTCCGGGACCACCCGGATTTGAAGGTATGTATCATCACCGCCACAGGGGAAAGAATATTTTCCGCGGGCTGGGATTTGAAGGCCCTGGACGGCGGTGATATCAACCTGGACAACTGGTGGGAAGATGAAGATGCCAGCCTGGGGGGGTTTGCCGGAATCACCGAGATCTGGGACCTGAACAAACCCGTCATCGCCGCGCTCAACGGCCTGACCATTGGCGGGGGGTTTGAAATCGCCCTGGCCTGCGATTTGATCATTGCCGCCGAACATGTGGAATTTGCCCTGCCTGAACTGCCCCTCGGCATCATCCCGGACGCCGGTGCGATGCAGCGGCTGCCGCGAAGGCTGCCCTACAACATCGCTCTGGAAATGCTGTACCTGGGCCGGCGCATGCCGGCGGCCGAAGCGGCCCGCTATGGCCTGGTCAACAAGGTGGTCCCCGCCGACCGGCTCATGGATTCCGCCCGGGAGTGGGCGGAACAGCTTGCAAACGTCGCCCCTCTGGCGTTGCAGTCCATCAAGGAAGTCCTGCGCGCCACCGACGGTGAAAGCATCCGCAACTCGTTCCACAAAATGCGAACCGGTGATTTGCCCGTGTACCGGGAAATGCTGCGTTCCGGAGATGCCGGGGAAGGCGTCAAGGCGTTTGTGGAAAAGCGCAAGCCCGATTTCAAGGGCAGGTAAGGAGGCACCCATGATTGACCACGACCCGGCAGCGGTAAAACAAGTTGCCTGTATTGGTGCCGGCCCCATCGGCGGCGGCTGGACCGCCCACTATCTGGCCAGGGGCTACCACGTCACCACATACCTGCATGAGGCCTCCGAGATCGGGCCGCTGACCACATTGCTGGAGACCGCCTGGGACAGCCTGTGCAGGATCGGCCTTGCCGGGGGAGCCTCCATGAACCACTTCACCTGGACCACCTCCCTGGAAGAAGCAGTCGAGGGTGCCGAGTTCATTCAGGAAAGCATTCCGGAGGTCCTGGCACTCAAACAGGACCTGTACAAGACGCTCGGAGAGATCGTGGATCCCCGTACGGTCATCGCTTCGAGCACATCCGGGCTTTCCATGTCGGACATCCAGGCGAAATGCAGCACTCCCGAACGCACGGTGGTCGCGCATCCGTTCAACCCTCCCTACCTGCTGCCGCTGGTGGAAATGATCGGGGGCCGCAGTACCCATCCCGACACCGTGGCCTGGGCCGAACGGTTTTACCAGGCGGCGGGCAAGGTTCCGCTGGTGATGAAAAAGGAAGTCCCCGGATTTATCGCGACCCGGTTGCAGGAAGCCATCTGGCGGGAAGCCCTGCACATGGTGGCCAATGGGGAAGCGACGGTCGAGCAGATTGACCAGGCCGTGGTCAACGGACCGGGCCCGCGCTGGGCCCTGATGGGCCCCTGCGAAATATTCCATGTCGGCGGGGGGGAAGGCGGTATGGCCTATTGCCTGGACCAGTTTGGACCGGCCCTTGAACTGCCCTGGACCCGGCTGACTGCGCCGGAACTGACTCCGGCCCTCCGCGATGCCATGGTCAGCGGCTGCGAAGCGATGTGCCAGGGGGCGGATTTTTCCACGTTAAGCCGGAAACTCAACGACGGACTGGTCGAGATCGCACGAATCCGGGGCGGCAAGGCAGCGGAGTGACCGGATCGGGAACCACTGCAGGTCATTTTGCCCGAAGCCCCGGGGGACCTCCGGCCAATGC
>WTGA01000138.1 GCA_011523765.1 Gammaproteobacteria bacterium | reverse complement strand
AATCCGGACACATCATGTGCTAATTATGCGGACAACTTGATTTGCTCGCGACACCTGAAAACGGAAAAGCTCGAAAAAGCGATATTTCGGCCGAAAACACCGAAAACTCCCAGGTTTTTTGACTGGCCTCACTGAGGCCAGTGTCGATCAGACAACCGATGCGCCCCATGAAACCGACCCTCCGGCAGGTTTATTGGCAGGAATTTGGGCAGGAAAAAACCTTGTGGTGAATACCGGAAATCACACATTACGAATGTCAATGCAGCTGAAAATCGAGTCCCTTTTCGGGTAATTTCTTGACTGAACCCTTTGGGATAGGCCCCTGCCATTGAAACTCCCATTCCCTTCCCGGCCCTTTCCCCTTTATACCCTTTGCCACAAATGATTCCGTCCGCTGAAGAGAACCTGTTTCATACTACGGTTGTATTTCACCATATCCTGTCTCCATACTTTCCCGGTTGTTTCAGGTTTGCTGTGGAAAAAAAATCCCCCGCATCAGCGGGGGATTCATAACAAAACGACATCAGGCAGCCTGTTTCCTTTCAGCCTCATCAACGAGACCCGTCAGAAATTCTGCACTCTCCTGAGCCAGACGCGCCGCTCTCATAATCGCGCGGTTATCTTCCTCAAGCTGCTTCACCCAATACGCAATATACTGCGCATGGTCTTCCCGCGGTGTCTGTTCAACACCATGGGAAGCGCACAAGAATGCACTGCCCAGTTCCGCCACGAGTTCCTCGAACGCATAGGCCCGGGTACCACGCAGACCCAACTGCCGATTACATCGGCTTGCATGCCCGGCCCAGTGGGTCAGCTCATGCAACAACGTGGAATAATAGTCGTTCATCCCCGTCTCAGGGTCTTTCCGACTGAAGGCTTCCATCGGAGGCATTCCGATGTAATCCCCTTCTACGCTGTAATACGCTTTCCCTGCGGTACGCACCTCTGCTCCGGTACACCGGACCAGGTATTCGACCTGCTCGACCCGGTGATCATCGAGTCCAGGACCCGGTTGATCCGCTCTCGCAGCGACCGCACTCGCAATCGCTTCCGAGGCTTGCCAGTCTTCAACCTGATCCAGATTGAACACATGGGAATGATGGATGCGCCACAGCGTGGACACCACTTCATCATTCTCGTCTTTGATCTCGACCGGGCGTGCATACAGCACATGCGTACCGTGTTCGCCGGAACGAATCCTGCAACCGGCTTTCTTCCACTGGTTGAACCCGGCCCAAAAATGAGTCGAGTAGCCCCGTGTCTTGGACGCCAGTGCCAATGAAAGCACATTGATGCCGCGATAGAAGTGACCAGTCACCACATTGGTCGGAGCACCGGACAGCACTTCGGACCATGGGGTTTTCCACTGTCCGACGCCGGCTGCAATGGCGGCGATGATCGTGTCGGTGATGCTTTGACAAACATGATCCAGTTTTGATTTGCTTTTTGACATAGTGATATCTCCAGAAATACGGGATATCACGCCCCTGCCGGGATGGATATCCCGATAGGGTTAAAAAAGAACTGAAGACATGTCTCCCCACCAGGGAACATGTCCCCAGCGGGTTCAAGATGACACAGACCGTGAGGCCTTTGGAGTACCCATCCGAAGATGGGGTGTGCCTGCGATTCCGGGTTGCCAGATCAGCTCTGGCGGGCATAATGCAGGTACTGTAAAGTAAATATTGATCCAGGCCAAGCCTGAATAACGAAAAAAACCGGGTTTCTGTCGAAAATACCGGAATCTGAGTAGGAAAAATGACCCCACTCCCCCTGAAAAACGGGTCCGCAGAAAAACCGGAAATTTATCCGAAATTTGACTAAAATCATTTCCTGGCGAGAATTGCTGTCGAAATGCTTCACCATAATATGGCCTACGGAGATTCATGGTATACTTGTCAATCAAATTGGATTTCTGTTGTTTCCCGGAGGTCTCCAAATGAGCAAGCAAACCGCCGTCCGATTACCCGATGAGATCAATACGCGCCTGGTGAATCTTTCACAACGTACCGGTCGAACAGTTACGTATTACGTACGTGAAGCGATTATCAGACATCTTGATGATCTGGAAGATATTTATCAGGCAGAGCAGGCGTTGGAACGATTGAAAAAAGGAGAAGACCGAATACTCGATTCAAAGGAGTTCTGGAGTACAGTGGAAGATTGAATACCTGCAATCCGAGTTGTGCAAAGTGAATAAAATTCCTCAAATCCCTTGATATTGCTCGTTGCTGAAGACTGGCGGGGATTGTTGTCCTCTATAAAGCCGGGGAAAGATCAAAAAACGATACCTTACCGGTGCCGTGAAAAGGAATGTACCAAGCGGTTCAGTGTCAAAGTAGGAACCGTCATGCAGGATTCTAATTTGGATTATCAGGTATAGGCATTGCTATGTACTTGATGGTTACCAATATCAAAGGCATTTCCAGCATGAAACTGTATCGGGAGTTGGAGGCCACCCAGAAAGCCGGCTATTCCACTCATACGCTCCCAAGAGATTTTGTGTCGTTGTGACCGCCTGCGCGCGGTTCTTATCCAAAGGACGAGTATTGTATTGGAATCCAACCACAAAATCGTCCGCATAGCGGACAATCAGGGCTTCGCCTACTGGAACCTCCTTCGCCATTTCCGATGAAACCAGTTGTCCAGCACATAGTGCAGATAGACGTTGGCCAGAACCGGCGAGGCCACTCTCCTCCATTCATAGTGAAAAGCCCACCATACCGGGTGATGGTTATCCGCGTTGCTTTACTCCGTTATCCCGTGATTGCAGGGTGACAAACTTCGCCTGAAATATGCATCAGATCAAATACCCAAGTCTTTGAATAGCTCATCCGCGCTATCGAATCGATGCAAATCTTCCCCCCTCTCGCTCTTTGCCAACGTCTCCGCTGTACATTGGTTGGGGACACGCATCTCGAACGGCAATCCTTTCTCATGCACCACTTTGGTCAAGCCGATCCGCACGAAATCCGAGACAGTCAGTCCCATCGTTGCCAAAATTTCAGTGGCTTCTGCCTTCAGATTTTCATCGACCCGGGCACGGACCAATGCATTCGCAGTCATGACTCATCACTCTCCCTTTATCATCAGATGCTTTATTGTGGTCCAAATAAGCAACCTATTCAACGATTTCTTTTCTATCTTAACGACTAAACCGATTGCTTGGTTCCAGTAAACAAAACGCCCGTTTTGTTTACCGGTGTGACTGGATTCTGAAACAGTTCGTATCCACCGTATCCGGGGTTAAACAACCCGGTAAATCAATCTATGTTAAAATTGCCCCATGGATCATGGCAATGTTTACCGTCGGGAACGGAAACGGTGCTGATCGGCTACGCACGCATCTCGACCGACGACCAGAACCTGTGTTTGCAGCAGGATGCTCTCCTTGAAGCTGGCTGCGACCAGGTCTTTGAAGACCGGATGTCGGGCGCCAAGGCGGAACGCCCGGGTCTGGCCGAGGCTTTGAAATACGCCAGAGCAGGCGATACGCTGGTGGTCTGGCGACTGGACCGCCTGAGCCGCTCCCTGAAGGACCTGATCGAAATGGTGACCCGGCTGGAATCCCTGGACATCGGCCTCAAGAGCCTGCATGAGTCCATTGACACTTCATCGAGCACGGGCAAACTGGTGTTCCACCTGTTCGGGGCGTTGGCCGAGTTCGAGCGCAACCTGATCCGGGAGCGTACCCGGGCAGGCCTGCAGGCTGCACGTGCACGGGGACGCAAGGGAGGACGGCCCAAGGCACTGGATCCGGACAAACAGGAATTGGCTGTGAAACTGTATGATGAAAAAGCTCACACGGTCGATCAGATCTGCCGGATGATGGGCATCTCGAAGCCAACGTTGTACAAGTATGTCGAAAACTTAAGAAATAAATAATGTCTCAGATCAATGCGATGCCGCATATGGAAACATATCCGGCGTCAGAAGCCGGAATTCTCGTTAAACCCAAAGATGAGTCATCCTCAAATGGCTAAATTATCCATCGGCTAGGCCACCCGCGAGAGGGGAATGTCGAGCTGTACCCTACGCGGGATGATTTGCAACCGATACAACACCGTCTGGAGCTGGCAGAACAGGAGGTTCATTATCTCAAGGAGATGCAGGCGATAAAGAAAGAGCAGGTCGAGCAATTGCAGCCCTCAAGTTCTTGACTTGGGTACGCGAGTTCAGGAAAAAGTAATAGTTTGTGTGAATAGTTTGTTGTTTGATCCTGTGATATGCTCACACCATGACCACCCACACTCCCCCATTCGATACGCATCGGACCATTGAACGCTTGATCAAGTCCGGCGGATTCGATAAGAAGCAAGCCGAAGCCATCGCGGAAGCGGTCAACGATGGATTGACCGGCGGCGTTGCAACCAGTGCGGATATAGCCAGGTTGGAAACTCGATTGACTAACCAGACGTGGAAAATTGTTCTGATCGGTGTGGGTATGGTTGGTGGGTTTATTGCCTACGCGACCAGCGTGATTCTGTCTGCGATGGCCGGATAACTCCGTAATCCATAATCCGACACGGACATCTTCCCACCCAGCATCCTCCTTGCTCGTTCGAGCACTTCAACCCCCTGGACTCGTGAAACCGTTGGGCAGCTTTACAGAAACTCATCCAATCGGTCACCGGCTTCCAGATGTTCCATCAGAATACGCACCGGTACCCGGGTTCCAGAAAATACCGGCGTCCCTCCAAGGATATCGGTATCTTTGTCGATTACAGTACCCCGCCTCCACTCCGAAGTGCAACACCCGAAGACCAGCATCTCCGGTCACCAGTCTCAACCCACAAACGGCAGTGCATGATCAAGACGGCCATGAGCAGCATGAAATTTTCCGCTTCCCGGTTGGCCTGAACCCTCTTTTCCGGTATAGTGGACTCATCATGCCCGCCAGAGCT
>WTGA01000130.1 GCA_011523765.1 Gammaproteobacteria bacterium | reverse complement strand
TTTTTCAACACAAGGGGCAATACGGGCAAATCACACTACAACTGAATGCTTACGCTTGTAGTGCCGACCTTTGGGGGGTCGGTCCAATTAAATCAATCAGTTATATTTTTTTTGGTGCCGAGTTGCGGAAGTCGGGCTATGGTCCGGTTCGGCCACCGCAACTTAACCCTTCTCAAGGCGGGTGCCAAATCACTGTCATTGGAAAAAATGACCGCTTGAGTACAAGCGCTATCCATCACAAAGCAGGTCAACCGCAATCGCGACATCGGTTTGCTTTTCCTCCGCGACCCAAACAGCCAATTTATTGTCAAAGTCCACTGGCTTTTGATATGCGTAGGGCTTTTTGCGCTGAATATGATATTTGCCTTTGATGATCTCGAACCTGGAATCCTGGTCGTCACCATGGCTCTGGAGGGACAGCAAATAGTCCTGTTGCGCTCTGCAGGAAGCTTCCCTGTGAGCAGATAATTTAGCCGAAATGTCCACCGTATAATACTTGATCGCTATCAGTTCACAATTCTGGTTTTGGTCGTGGCATAGTTTCTTGACCAGTGCAGGAAGATCAAGCCAGCGGTATGACGTTCCGTTCAGACTGCCAAAATACAGGTTGAAGCCATCTATGCAGGCAATTGTTTTTATTTTGACAACCCAAAAACCCATCCTAAAACGAAAAAACCGCCAAACGGCGGTTTTTCCTCCCCAAGATCCATTGACCCAACTTCACAAGGGGGCAGCTACTTGTAACTTTATAGCATTCGGGTCATTTTAAATAAGGGTTTTTTACCTGCACCGCTCCTGCTGTTCCGACAACCCCAGGGGATCATCCGGGTCAATGCCGTCCATAAACACTTTTCTCCGGTCCCGGTGCGCCGTCTGGTAGACCAGCCCGAGCCAGTTGTTGACGATGGCCTTGCCCGTATCGGACCAGGTATTGTCGACCCGTCTTTCCAGCTCGGATTCCGGAAAGTCCTGCAACTGCACGGCCTCGTCTGGATGCCCCTGTAATCTTTTTTCGAACGCCTGGATGATTTCATTGGCTTCATCGAAAAAATAATTTTCGGGTGTCGGCGGCAAATCTCTGGTCCCACCCAGATAACGGGAGACTTCCCGTTTGTATTCTTTCAGCAAACTGATTGCATCGTATTCGGGATGTCCCTGGAAAAAAACAAATCGCAATCCGTCCGGGCTGACCGCCAGGTGGAGGTCCGACTGTTTGCTTTCGGCCAGGACAAGGAGGCCCGCATCCCTGAATTGCTGCGTATTCACCTCATACACATGGGAATGCGGCGCATCGAACCGCGTGTCGATATTGGCCGTCAGCGGGTGGCGTTGCCCGGTCACCCGGTTCGAATAGACCCCCCACCTCTTCCGGGGCAACGGATACCGGCAAATTCCCCATAACTGCTGCACAATCGCGTGGGTCGCAAGACAGGAACACATGACCGAACACACATTGTCTTTCGCCCATTCCACCACTTCTGCCAGGGGCTCCCAGAACGGTTCCTCGGTGATTTCGCTTTCAGCCGGGTTCGCGCCGGACAAGATCAATGCATCCAGCCCCTGCTCCCGAAGCTCCTCAAAGCTGCTGTAATACCGGTCGATATGTTCCCTGGCGCTGGCGCTGCGGGGAATTTGCGGAAAGGTGAACGGATGAACATGAAACTGGGCGATTCGGTTGCAGGACCCCACCAACCGCAGAAACTGTCTTTCTGTGGCCTTGACCGCCGCATCCGGCATCATATTGAGCAAGCCGATATGCAACTCCCGGATGTCCTGGTTTCTCGCGCGCTCGGGAGACAGGACTTCCTGTCCTTCCTTGCGCAGCCTTTCAAAATTGGGCAACTCTGTATTGGCAACCAGGGGCATGGTTCAAACGGGCTCCGGCCGGGCAATGCTGCTGTACTGAAATGAACTCATGATCGGATTTTTCGGGCTTCTCAACCCATGCTTTCGCAAACCAGGTCAATAATATCTTTTTCGTCGCGCATATCAAATATCCTTTCCGCTTCAATGACATGGCCATATTGCTCCGCCAGCAATTCATAATGGGGCTTGCGATACCCGATCAATCTCGGGAATATCCACTGTGCGAACTCGTCCGGCACGATCTCATCGGTAGAGCGCAGGGCATTTTCCTCCAGATAGACCGCAAGCTGGTTATCCAGAAATCGCTCTCCGTAGAAAATTGGTTTCGGCTTGTGCTGGGCCCGCTGGACCAGAGTGTGTTCCATGTCGTCGCTGGCATGCAGGTACAGGACAATGGTTTTTCGGGACAATGCCGACCAGCATTCCTCGTCGGACAGGGTGCAGATGCTGCCCCCGGCGTCGTTGACAAAGTGGGAATAGCCATAGATATTCCTAGCCTTTTCCATGAACATCGGCACATCGGCCATTGCACGGACTTCTGCAGCACGAAACAGTCCCTGACGCCGTTTGAACTCCTCCACCGTCAATCCTCCCAGCTCCTGGTTTCCAATCTTGCCGAGAAAGCAGGAGATGGGGTGCAAATGGTCAATGGTGATATTGTTGCGGATATAGATGGAATCGGTTAACAGCAAATGGCGCAAATAGCGGTTTTCCATTGCCTTCGCCTTGATATCGTCCAGGATCGGCTCGTCCAAGTATTGGGTGCCAATGCGGTAGTCCCCTGAAAAATGAAACCAGGCGCTGCGGGGCAGCTTGGCCGACAGGGTCGTCTTGCCGACCCCCGACATTCCCAGCAGGGTAATCGCCTTGTTGGGACACCGCCTGAATTCTTTGGCTGTCTTTTTCATGCAAACTGCTGGGTTGGAAACAAGGGATAGGATTCTACAGGAAGACCGCCAGCAAAATCACACCGAGCACCACCCGGTACAGGGCAAACGGAACCAGGCCGAACTTTTCCAGGTAGCGCATGAAATAATGGATACACACCATGGCCACCAGTGCCGCAATCCCGGTTGCGAATGCAAGGATTGGCCAGTTGACCGGTCCAGGCTCGGTGACCAGGCCTTTTGCCTGCCAGGCACCGGCCATGGCAATGACCGGGATTGCGAGCAGAAAAGAAAAGCGTGCCGATGCCTGCCGGTCCAGGCCCATCATCAGCCCTGCGGAGATCGTGATTCCAGAGCGGGAGGTCCCGGGGACCAGAGCCAGTATCTGTGCACCGCTGATAAACAGCACGTCTTTCCAGTTAATGGATTCGACCTGTCTTTTTTTGGTTCCGTACCGGTCAGCCAGGCCCAACAAAATTCCGAAGAGGATGGTTGCCGCTGCGATCGATACCGGATTTCTCAGTCGCGACTCGACGAAATCCTCCAACGCAAACCCGGCCAGCCCGACCCACACCGAGGCAAAAGCAATGCACCAGGCAAGATGGCTGTACACGGTCGCCGGACCACCGGCCAGCGACCGGAGCCAGTGACCCAGAATCAGACCGATGTCCTTTCGAAAATAGGCGATCACCGCAACCAGCGTCCCCACATGGACGGCCACATCGAATGCCAGTCCCTGGTCCGTCCACCCGAACAGGGAAGGGACCAGCACCAGATGCCCGGAACTGGAAATCGGGAGAAACTCGGTTACACCCTGGATCAAAGCAAGCCAGAAGGCCTGTGACCAGTCCACTACAGCCGCCCTATCCGATTGTGCATCGCAAATCCACGTAAATCCCGATCATGGTTTTTACCAAAAGCAATCACTTTAAACAACTCCCCCATTTCGTGGGGCAGGGTCAGTTTTTTTATTTCCTGGGCAACCCCCAGTGTTTCCCGCGTTGGATTGCCATCGTGCTGCAGTTCATCCAGCACTCCCAATGAAAGCAGGAAGCTGCTTTGCGTCGTGTAGCCGATCGTTTCCAGTGCGGCGCTCTGCCCGGCCTGCTGAATCGCCGTGAAATCGATATGCACTGAAATATCCTGGATGCCCGGGTAAAAAAAGGGATCGGGGTGTGCCACATGCCGATAGTGGCACATCAGTGTGCCATCGTTCCGGTCCGGATGGTAGTATTCGCGCTGGGGAAATCCATAATCACACAACAGGACAACTCCTGTATTGAGTTTTTCTCCAACGGTCCGCACCCAGGCTTCGGCACAGTATCCGATTTCGCTCCGGTAACCCGCCGGCAATGCATATCGGGATAACCGGTCCGACCAGGATGCCGGCAAGCGGTTTTCACTCACTGCCCACTCAAACCCGTTTTCACCGTGCATCACCCCGATCTCCCGGGGCTGCCCCTGCGGGTCCACCTCAAACCGGGTGACCGGCATGGCATCCAGGAGTTCATTGGCAATAATCACGCCGCTCACACCGTCCCCGGGGAGGTCGGTTCGCCAGAAAACCCGGTCCGCACAAACCGGGGTTGCTTGCTCGATCGTCCTTTGCTGCCTGGCCCGGAGGTCCGGGCTCGGCTCGATGATCCAGTACTCGTCGGGCAGTGATCCGGTCTCTTCAGCCGCCTGAAGAAAATCCCGGGAAAATTCCCCGGTCCCGGCACCATATTCCACGATAACCCGCCCATCGGCATGTTTCATGGTCCGGAGGATTTCACCGCATTGCCGGGCCATGCACCGGGCAAAAAGCGGTCCCATCAGGGGGGCGGTGACAAAATCGCCGGCATGGCCGAATTTGACTGGCCCGGCACTGTAGTATCCCAGCCCGGGCGCGTAGAGCGCCAGTTCCATGTACCGGTCAAAGCCCATCCAGTTTCCATTGGCTTTTATCTCGCCGGCGATGACATCGCGCAGCATTGACGAATGCTGGACCTGCTCTTGGTCGGGCTCATGGAACATGGAATACCGGCACCTTGATATCGGGATGGGCGACCGCTCGCCGTGTACGGAACCCGTAAACCTTACGGGATTCGTCCCGGTCAATCAATCTGCGTTTGTCGCAACCGAAACCCGGCAGGTATAATCCGGGCCAGGCAACCTGGAAAGGGCATGAAAAAACTGGAAGACAAGGTGGCGCTGATCACAGGGGGGTCCCGCCGGATCGGGGCCTGTACAGCCAGGTACCTGCATTCCCGGGGCATGCGAATCATCCTTCACCATCACCGCAGTGCCATGGATGCGGAAAACCTGCAGGCCGAGCTCTGTGATATCCGGCCTGACTCGGTAACCCTGATACAGGGAGACCTGAAAAAGATTTCAGAAATGAAATACCGGGTCCGCGAATCGGCACACAAACTGGGGAGGCTGGATGCCCTGGTCCACAATGCATCCGTTTTTTACCCGACCCCCCTGGCCACCACTACCGAAGACCAGTGGCGGGCGATCATGGAGACCAACCTGATGGCTCCCTATTTTATCTCCCAGGCGGCCGCCCCCTACCTGGCGAAAAACAACGGGGTCATCGTACACATGGCGGATATTTACGCAGACCGCCCTTTGCCCGGTCATTCCATTTATGCCGCATCGAAAGCGGGCCTAGTCTCGCTCACCAAGTCCCTGGCCCAGGAGCTTGGCCCGCATGTCCGGGTCAATGCCGTGGCCCCCGGCGCCATTCTCTGGCCGGAACATGCCACAGATGAAATTTCGCAACAGCGAATGATTTCCAGGACCCCCCTGAAGCGCGCGGGCGAACCGGAGGACATCGCCGAAACCATCTATTTTCTCATTGCCGGCTCCCAGTATATCAGCGGCCAGGTCATCAACATTGACGGGGGGCGCACTACGGTTCCCTGAGGTTTTGTCGAATCATTCGGTTCAGCGGGTTTCAACCCAACCAAATACAGAAACCATTGTCACCGGAATCCTCGAAAAAGACATTATTTGACATTCCCATCCTCCTCCTGAATCCAGCGATCCCACCTCTGGCCCGGAACCCTCCCGTTTGGACGGCGGGAACGATCCCGCTCGGCTGGCAGAGGCCACATTGGGGCTTGCATGGGAGGACGCGCTCTGTCAGGATGTTGGATCGTTGAGATTGTTGCCATTTCCGGCAGATTCGGGGGCCGGGAGGCCTTGATGTTTCCGCACCGCCTCTTTTCCGGAATGAGGGCGAAGCCCGAATGAAGGAAAAGGGCGGGTGTTGCACTTCGGAGTGGAGGCGGGGATTGAAAACCGGGTTGAGTTGCGGAAGTCGGGCTAGTGTACCGAACCGGTTTTCAGCAGGAGAATGCGCCCATGGGCGCTCAGGGAACAAGGACCGTGGAGCCCGTGGTCGTCCGTGCTTCCAGGTCGCGGTGGGCCTGAGCAGTTTCCGATAACGCATACGTCTGGTTCACGGACACCCTGACCGCGCCGCTGCCCACCGCCTCAAACAGGCGCCCGGCACCCTCTTCCAGCAAATCGCGCGTGGCCGTGTGGCTTGCCAGCGTCGGCCGGGTGACATACAGCGACCCTTTGGGGGCCAGTATCGCCGGGCTGAACGGTTCAACCGGCCCGGATGCATTGCCGTACGTGGCGAGCACACCAAAAGGGCGAAGGGAATCCAGGGACGCTTCGAAAGTGGCCTGGCCAATGGAGTCATAGGAGACCGCAACCCCTTCCCCTCCGGTAATATCCCTGACCCGTTCAGCGATGTTTTCTTGACGATAAAGAACAATATGATCCGCCCCGTTGGCTTTGGCCAGTTCCGCCTTTTCCTGTGAACCCACACACCCGATGACCCGGGCACCAAGATGCCGGGCCCACTGGCAAAGGATGAGCCCGACACCCCCCGCTGCCGCCAGCACCAGCACCGTGTCGCCGGCTTTTACCGGGTACGTCCGAAAAAGGAGATAATGCGCAGTCAACCCTTTCAGCATCATCCCGGCTGCCGTCCGGTCATCAATGGTGTCCGGCAGTCTGAGCAGTTTTTCCGCTGCGATCCGCCGCCTTTCCGCATAGGCACCCGGCACCATGGCATACGCAACCCGGTCGTTGACCTGCAGCCCTTCGATGCCCTCGCCAAGTGATTCAACGACTCCCGTGGCTTCCATGCCCAGCACGGCCGGCAACCCCGCTACGGGATATAGACCGGTACGCATGTACACATCAATAAAATTCAGGCCCACTGCAGACTGGCGGACCAATGCCTCACCGGGTCCGGGGGGTCCCACATCCATTTCATCCCAGCTTAATTGCTCCGGCCCGCCTGGTTGGTGAATGCGCATGGCATAGGTCATAAATCAGTCCTCTGGACAGGTTTCAATTTGAATCAAAACAACGGGGGCCGACCTGGCTTGTCCCGGCACACGAGTGTATTGCGTATCGGCCCGATTGGCAACGGCGTGCACCCGCAGCATCCGCGATGCAAACCGTTGCATTCGCCGTCGTACCGGGTGTCGACAAATTCCCTGCGCTCAAAAATATGATACGGGTGTGCCCAACAGTCCAAGGCATGGGCTCCCTGCTCATGTAAAATGGGACCAACCTGTTTTCCAGTGAGTGTTTCTCCGTCCATGTCCAGTCGTTTCATCTCTTTTTCCGGATTTATCACCTGTTTTGCGCTTATCGCGGTTGCCTTGTACTTCCAGCATGTTGAGGGGCTCGATCCCTGCCCCCTGTGTATTTTCCAGCGGGTGGCCTTTATGGGGATGGGAGTTGTCTTTCTGGTTTGCTTTTTGCACAACCCCCGGGGATTCGGGCAACGCGTCTACGGCCTGCTCGCCGCCGTCAGCGGACTGTCTGGTGCCGCCATTGCAGGCCGGCATGTCTGGTTGCAGAACCTGCCTGAAGACCAGGTTCCCGAATGCGGGCCCAGTCTCGAATTCATGCTGGACGCCTTTCCCCTTGTCCAGGTACTGGAAACCGTGCTGAAAGGTTCCGGGGAATGTGCCGAAGTTTCCTGGACTTTATTGGCGATTTCCATGCCGGGATGGAGCCTGATCTGGTTCATCCTGCTTGCCTTGCTTTCCCTCCGGCTAGCATTTCGCAGGCCATAAATGTCGCTCACCGCCCTGACAGGAGAAATCAAGCGGTGCCGGCTTTGTGAACCGGCGCTCCCTGAAGGCGCCAACCCGGTTTTTCTTGCGGCGGCGGGCGCAAGAATTCTGGTGGCTGGCCAGGCCCCGGGGATTCGTGTCCACAACACCGGGGTCCCGTTCAACGACCCCAGCGGCGACCGGTTGCGGCAGTGGATGAACGTCGACCGGGCCACGTTTTACGATCCCGGCAAAATCGCCATCATCCCCATGGGGTTCTGTTATCCGGGAACGGGCAAGCATGGCGACCTGCCCCCCCGGCCGGAATGCGCGGAAACCTGGCGGGCAAAACTGCTCGGCTTTCTTCCCGCAATCACGCTGACTCTTGCCATCGGCCAGTATGCCCATCGGTATCATCTCGGCCGCCAAAGAAAGAAAAACCTGACCGAAACGGTCAAGTGCTGGCGCTGCTATGGCAAGAACCTGCTGCCTTTGCCCCATCCGAGCCCACGCAACAATATCTGGCTGAAAAAGAATCCATGGTTCGAACAGGAGGTCGTGCCGGAATTGCAGGACAGAGTGGCCGGGCTGCTGAACGGATAACCCGCCCCTGCTTCCGGCCTGGAAACCCCGCCGATGGCGTTACCGGGTAACGGACGCATACCAGCAGGCAAAATTGCCCACGCTGGGCTCCAAAGCGGAAAACCGGCCCTGGACGGCAAAGGGCGATTCCATCCCCGCCTGCTGCTTTTCAAGTGCCGGGATATCTTCATGAATGGCAATATCAAATCGCGAGTAGTAAATCTCGGATGTGGCCTCAAATTCCGGCAGTCGGGTCGTCTGTGACGGGAAACAGACTGTCTGGACCGCCCGGGTGCGGGTCGCGGTCAAGGGGTAGACATGATACATCCACAGACAGTCGGAACCGGCCGCGAACGTCATATTCGGGTAGACCCAGGTATACCGGGCCCCTGTTTTTTCCCGCTCGCCCAACGATTTGATCCGCGGCAGGGAACAACCCTGGTTTTCTTCCAGGAGCGCGGGGTTGGCGGTCGTTGAACCAAACTGGGTCGTGTATTCACCGATCACATCATCCGTCGGGTCCGGTTCCGGGTAATAGCGGCTGATGGAGTCCGGGTGGACGTAAGGGAGGTGATAATACTCATTGAACACCTCGAGAAAAAGCTTCCAGTTGCAGTCCACATCCAGGACCCGCTGGCGCCCCGTTACCAGGTCATCCAACGACCAGCATGCATGCCTGTCCGAAAAATCACCCAGCCACTGATCAAGAGTGTCCGGGTTTTCCTCCAAGCTCAGGAACACAAAACCATCCTGTGTGGCCACATGAAATTTTTTCAGCGCCATCCCTTTTTCAGAAAACCCCTGTGTGTTCTCCATTCTGGACGCGGAAACCAGTTGCCCGGAATAATCATAACTCCAGCCATGAAACGGGCACACCATGGCCCTGCAGCGCCCTTTTCCGCTCAGGATCCGGCTGGACCGGTGCAGGCAGGAATTCGACATCGCCTGCAATGTACCGTGTTCGTCCATGACCACCGCGATGGCGATGTTTCCGACATTGATCGCCGAGTAATCCCCCGGCATCTTCCACTGGTCGCGATGACCGATGCCCAACCAGCCATGCCTGAATACGCGTTCCATTTCATGCCTGAACCAGTCCTCCTCGTGATAACAGGGCGGCGGCAGGCTGCTGGAGGAGGCAACTGGATGTCTCACCGCCCTCAATGCTTGTTTTATAGACTCTGCAGACACGGTCAATTCAAGATTACACGATTTCATTCACCCATTGTTGCCGTCCCGGTTGTATTGGCCTTTTGCCCTGGGATGAAGATGGGCCGCCGAATGCTGCCGGCACAAAGACCCGCCCATCCCGGTCTCCCCCAGGATGGCCATGCCTTCCAGCAATCCCATTTTGACAAAATCACGGGCATTCGGCCTGACCCCTCAACCCCCGGGCAGCCGTGAATACAGATAGAACAACAACAGGATGATGCCCAGAAAGCCCATTGTAATCATCACGATGCCTCGTACAGACCAGGGCATGAGCAAATGATAGGAGTGCTGCCGGGCCATGGGTGTCAACATGCCGGCTAGGCCCGTAACGGCATGATAAAACCCCTTTCTGGCATGCTGCGCGCTCCGATAGTATACGGCGTACACGGCGGGACACACTTTCCGGTACAGCCACTCGCTGTCAAGGTTGGTGGACCGGAGCTCGGGAGGGTAGATCCCTGACAACTGCAGCCAGACAAACGCCAATGCCGAAAAAAACAGTATCTGGAGCTGCTCCACCACATGCGGAATGTCGAACGGCAGGTAATCCACGGCAAAGGGCAAATGACTGTACAGGAGCCACGGATAGCAACCGATAAAGACACACAGTACCGCCGCCAGGGACATGGCCACCAGCATGTGGGCGGGTGCCTCGTCCGGCCGCTTTCCGGAATCGTGGGCAAAAAACGCAAAGTACGGTATTTTGATCCCGGCATGATGGAACACCCCGGCCGAGGCAAAAAGCATGGCCAGCCAGAGGATTTCATGGTGCTCGATCAGCAGGGCTGCCATGACCATGGACTTGCTCACGAAACCGCTGAAAAGGGGGAACGCGGATATCGATGCGGCACCGACAATGCACAGCCCCGTGGTTTTCGGCATCGTCCTGGCCAATCCCCCCAGTTCCGACCCCCGCATCTCACCGGTACGAAACAGTACGGCACCCATGCTCATCAGCAGCAGGCCCTTGAACAGGACATCATTGAAGGCATGGGCCACGGCACCGTTGACGGCCAGTTCAGTGCCGATACCGATCCCGCACACCATGAAGCCGATCTGGTTGATCATGCTGTAACCCAGCACCCTCCTCAGGTCGTTTTCGATCACCGCGTAAAAAATCGGGAAACAGGCCATGATGCCACCGACATAGATAAGCAGGTCCAGGCCGGAAAAGGTACGCGCCAGGATGTAGACGGCCACTTTGGTGGTGAATGCGCAGAGAAAGACCGTACCGCTGGGGGTGGCTTCCGGATAGGCATCGGTCAGCCAGTTATGCAGCATCGGGAATGCCGCCTTGATTCCAAAGGCCAGGAGCAACAGTTTGGCGCCCGGCTGGGAAATGTCCAGGGGGCCGACCGCAATCTGGCCGGAATGATCCAGCATGACCAGTGTGCCGCTTAACAGCAGCACGCCAGAAAGGACCTGGATGACCAGGTAGCGGATGGCTGCCTTGATGGCGAGGGGCGTCCCGCGCGCGGTGATGAAAAACACCGAGGACAATGCCAGGCATTCCCAGAACACGAACAGGGTCAGCAAATCCCCGGCGAAGACCGCACCCAGGGCACTGCCGGGATACAGAAGGGCTGCCGCCTGCTGGGGCCGGTCCTGCACATGCCAGGCAAAAATCGTCGCGAGGATGGCCGCAATGTGAAACAGCACACCAAAAATGAAACTCAGGCGGTCGCTGGTAAACGGCACCAGCTGAAGCCCCAGCCACTCAATGGTCCATTGCTGCGACGGGTCCATTGCCAGCAGGTTGGCCAGCCCGATCACGGGCACGGCCAGCAACACTCCGTTTCGCCATCGCAGCGGCACGGCCATTGCGATGGCGGCCCCGGCAAAGAAAATCAGGAACGGGGCATTAGTCATAATAATCCTCATCGCGCATGACGACGCGCCGCATCCAGGTGGCGACCACTACCAGCACAACACAGGCAATGAAACCATACGCGCTGAAGAAACCCAAAAACCCCCACCAGTGCTCCTCACCGTGATGCTTGTGAACAAAGATATCGAGCAGCGTCACCAGGGCACAGACAGCGAAAAACACCTGCAGCCCGCGGCGCAAACGGGGAGAAAGAGACCTGAATTTTTCAATCATGTTTTGATCTCCGTCACCAGGCCGGCCAGGTCGCTGGCAAAAAAGAAGAGCAGCACACTGATGGCGGCCGTTGTCACCAATGCCGCAACCATGGATGCCCGGTTTTCCAGGAAACCACGGTCCACATCACCGCCCAGGAAAAAGGCCCGGAACGGGATGGCGGTGAGATAGTACAGGTTCAGCAGCGAACTCACCATCAACACGGCCAGCAATCCCATCTGCCCCCGTTCCAGCGTTCCCATGGCCAGATACCATTTGCTCCACAGCCCCCCCGTCGGCGGCAATCCGCAGATGGACAACGACGCCACCAGGAATGCCCCGAATGTCCACGGCATCGCCCTGCCCAGACCATTCATTTCAGAAACATATTTCTTGTTCGCAAAGACCATGATGGCCCCTGCACAGAAAAACAGGGTGATCTTGCCGAAGGCATGCATGGTGATGTGCAGGGTGCTGCCCACCATGGCCAACTGGTTGGCCAGCAACGCCCCGAGAACGATATAGGAGAGCTGGCTGACTGTCGAATAGGCGAGCCGGGCCTTGATATCATCCTGCTTCATGGCAATGGTCGATGCCAGCAGGATGGTGACTGCGGGAATCCACATGATGAGCTCATGCCGCAGCACGGATTCCAGGCTGTCGAAGCCAAAGGTATACACGCTGATCTTCAAGATGGAAAACACCCCGGCTTTTACCACGGCCACAGCATGGAGCAGGGCGCTCACGGGAGCCGGCGCCACCATGGCATTGGGCAACCAGCGGTGAAAGGGCATGACCGCTGCCTTGCCAATGCCGAATACAAACAGGAGCAGGAGCACGGTCGTTGCCGATGGGCCCAGGGAACCGAGCACCCCGCCTGGCCGGAAAGACAGGGTGTCACCAAAATTCCCGACCACGACCACGGCAAGAAGGAACATCAGCACCGAGGTGGTGAGCAACACCCCCAAATATACCCGGCCCGCCGATACGGCTTCGGGGGTCCGGTTATGCGTCACCAGCGGCCAAGTGGAAAAAGTCAGGATTTCATAAAACAGGAACAGGGTAAACAGGTTTTCAGCGAAAGCCACCCCCATCGCACTGCCGACCGCAACACAGAACAGGGCATGAAACCGGGTCCGGTGCTCGTCCCTGCACGCCTCCATGTAACCAATGGCATACATCGAAGTAACCGGCCACAGCAGCCCGGCAGTCAGGGCGAAAATCAGGCCCAGGGGCTCGACATGAAAGGCAATCCTAAGGCCCGGCAGGGTTTCCAGGAGGACCTGGGCTTCGGCATGGCTTCCCCGGTCCAGCGCGATGACGATCAATACCGCCAGATTGACACAGCCGGTGGCGACCAGGGAATGATTGCGCAACCGCGATGCCCGGTTGCCTGCCGCAACCACCAGGATTGCGCCAAGAAATGGAATGAAAACAGCGGTTGCGGGCGTGATCATGGTCAGCCGCCCGGATTCAACAGTCCCAGCGCCGCAGATGACGCAAGTCCCGTAATCAGGGATGCATTCAGCCCGAACCAAAGCGCTAACCCGGCCAGAACGCTCAGCGGCAGCCATTCCACCCAATGGAGCCGCGCGGCGGGGGCCTCCGGCTTGAGGACCGCGGGTTTTGTCCACATTATTTCGACAATTCTCCAGACATAGGCGGCACTGGCCAGCGACCCGGCCAGTATGGGGATGGCAAGCCACCACCAGCCCTTGTCCACCACGGCGGTAACGAGCACCCATTTGCTGACAAAACCGACCGTGCCTGGCAGGCCAATCAGGCTGAGCCCGCCGAAAAGCATGATGCAGCTGGCAAACCGGTGTCGGTGCGCCATGCCGCCGAGATGCCTGATCCGGGCCGTTCCGGTCCGGGCGATGATTATCCCCACGGCCATGAAAATCGCCGTCTTGACAATGGCGTGGTTAAACAGGTGGAGCAAGGCCGCCTCGATCCCCAACCGGGTTCCCAGACCAATTCCCATCACGATATACGAAACCTGGGCGACGCTGGACCAGGCAAACATCCTTTTCAGGTTGGACTCCCGCAAGGCAATGAACGGCACCAGCAACAACCCGAAAATCGCGGTAACCACCAACACCATGTCCAGCGGCATTTCAGCAAAGCCGAAATCCGCCCCGAACAGGTCATGCAGGAACCGGATCAGCACGTACAGGGCGACCTTGGTGGCTGTCCCCGACAACAGCACCGTCACGGAATCGGGAGCAAAGCGATAGGCATTCGGCAGCCAGTCGTGCAGGGGAAATACCGCGCACTTCACCCCCACGCCAATGATGAAAAAAGCCAGCGCCAGGATGATGGTTCTGTCCGAACCTCTTTCCGCAATCACCCGGGACAGGTCTGAAATATTCAGCGTTCCCGTTTGCATGTAGAGCAACCCGATGGACAGCAGGATGAACGTAGCTCCCACGGCCCCCGCCACCAGGTAACGAAATGCGGACAGCAGTGCGAGCGGTTCCCGGCCACAGCTGATGAGTGTATAGGTGGCCAGAGAACTGATTTCCAGAAACACAAAAACATTGAACGCGTCGTTGGTGACCACCATGCCATTCAGTCCGGCGATGCACAGCAGCCAGGCGGTATAGAATGCCGGCCTGGCGGCCGTCCCCAGGTTGCCGTCCTGCCTGCCCAGGCAAAATACCGATGCCAGCATGTGGACCAGGTTGATCGTAAACAGGATGAAGACGGTCAGCATGTCGACCCTGTATTCGATTCCCCAGGGGGCGGCCCAACCCCCCAGGTCATAGGTGATGACCGGCTGCTGCAGCGTCAGGCTTGCCAGTCCCAGGGTAATCGCCAACATGATCCCGGCGGTCAGTACCATGATCCCGCGCGCCAGCCTGCGACTGCCCAGAATCATGCAAAACGGGGCGATCAGGAGTGGAACAATCACCTGCAGGATGGGCAGGTGATTCTCCAGCGCAGGGATGAGCGAATCCATCAGGGGACGATCTCCGGCTCTACTTCCGGCCGGTCGTCGATTTCATCTTCATCAATCGTGCCGTATGCCCGGCGGATTCTTGCCACCAGCGCGAGCCCCACCGCGGTGGTGGCAACCCCGACCACGATCGCCGTGAGAATCAGGACATGGGGCAGGGGATTGCTGTAAACGGAAACCGACGCATCCAGAATGGGTGCGCTGCCGTCCGATTTCTTGCCCAGGGTGATAAAGACCAGGAACACGGCGGACTGGAAAATTCCCAGGCCGACCAGTTTCTTGACCAGGTTGCGGCTGTCCATGACAATGATCAGCCCGCATACCAGCAGTATGAGCGCAACCCAGTAATTCAATAACCCGGGGAAGCTCATGATTCCCCCTGCTTGAAACAATAATAGAGTGACACCATGGTGCATGAAACCGTCAAGCCGACCCCCAGTTCAATCAGGAGGATCCCCAGGTGTTGTCCGGCAGTCTGGGTAGGCCCGAGGACCGAATAGTCCAGGAAATTGGCCCCCAGAAACAACCCGGCAACCCCGACCAGGCCATAGACCAGCACACCCAGTGCCATGCCCAGCGTGACCCACTTGTCTGAAATGATCCGCTTCAGCCTGGTCGCGCTGGAAAGCAACCCGTAGGTAATCACCCCGGCCCCCAAAATAACCCCCGCCTGAAACCCGCCGCCCGGCCCGTAATCACCATGGAACTGCACATACAGACCGAACAGGACCACCAGGGGGATCATTCGAAGCAGAACGGTTTTCAGCACCGGATTCCCCATCAGCTCCGGGGCGAAACGGTCCCGGTCTCCCGGTTTTGCAGGGCCTTTCTTGTTGTCCGGCTGCAAGATCAAAACCGCCACTCCCGCGGTAAAAATGACCACAACTTCGCCGAGCGTGTCATACCCGCGATAGCTGGCCAGCACGGAAGTCACCACATTGGGGATTCCAATTTCTTCAAAGGATTGTCCGAGAAACCGAAGCGCAAGATGCTGGTGTGCCGGTGCCAGGTGGTCCCCGTACATCGGCATGTCCAGCGTGCCGGCCAGCAACAGCACACCGACCCCAAGACCGAGCAGGATTGCCCTGGAAGATGGCCACGAAAAGGCGGTCACGGGCTCATCTTCGGGACGGATCACGGCAAAAAACAATATGGCGGAGATTCCGGCACCGACCGCGGCTTCCGTAAACGCAACGTCCACGGCATCGAGAATGACAAACAGGGTGCAAAGGGCGATGCTGTAAATCCCGGACAAAAGAACCAGTGATAACGGGCTTCGGGTGCAGACAATGGCCAGGGCAACCGTCAGCAGCAGGCAAAGCAGCCCCACATCCGCGACGACATTGATCATTTCATGCCCCCTGTGGACGGGCCGCTGCCCGGCTTGTCGCGGTGCATTCCAGAGCGCAATGCGGCCCTCGCCAGTGCATGCGCGGTCATCGGCGACAGAAAGAAGATCAGCGCACCAATCATTGCAACCTTGAACGCAATCACCACCGACCCGGACAGCACCAGCATGCCAAGCAACACCAGGCCCGCCCCCAGCGTGTCCACAATGCTGGCACTGTGCAACCGGCAGAAAAAATCGGGGAAGCGGAACAGGCCGACCCCCCCCACCAGCACCGTCAGAACGCCCAGAAGAAGCAATAGGCTGCCGAGAATCTCAGTCATTGGCCGACACCGGGTTTCGGTTCAGGTAATTGACCAATGCCAGTGATGTGACATAGTTCACCAGCGCATACAGCAGTGCTATGTCAAGATATTCCGGATGACCCGTGGCAAACAGGTAAACCGAAATGAAAAGAATGCTTTTGGAAGTGAACGTGTTGACCGCCAGAATGCGGTCAAACCGTGTCGGACCAATGCCGGCGCGCCATATCGAGAGCAGGCCCGCAATCAGCAGCAGCCCCAACACGATGAGATAAACCGTTTCCATGATCACCCTTCCGACCGGTCCGGGGTCTCTCGCCTTAAATGCTGTACCTTGCCCAGCATTTTGTTGTCCATCAGCCCTTGCCTGGAGCTTTCAAGCAGCGCGTGAACCTGGATTTCATCCTCGCTGACACGGGTGCTCACCGTGCCGGGGGTGAGGGTGATGGAATTCGCATAAATCACGCGGCCGGCTTCATCCAGGGACCCCGTCTTGACCTTGAAGAACTGTGGTGAAATTTTCCCCGGGGAAATCACGGCGCCGATCACCTGCACATTCGATTTGAATATCTGCACCAGCAACCAGGCCAGATAATTCAGTTGCCGGATTGGATGGACCCTGATTTCCGGGTTCTGTGAATCGATGGATATTTTGTGGTAGATCCAGCAACAGGCCAGGCAGGACACCAGACCGAGCGAGAGCAGCAGGCCGGAATAGTGCCCGGACAACAGACACCAGGCTCCTGCAAGAGCGACCAGGACAACGGTTTGACGATGCATCAGACGTCTACAGCCCTGGGTTTCCGGCCTGGTCCGCCTGCATTTCCTCCCTATCCGGATAACCGTTGCCAATCCGATGGTCGACCGCAAGGCAGGTGCCATTCTTTCGCCAGGGAACGGTGCCCGTTTCAGGATATCCGGTCGCAAGCCTTCCACGGACCCCCGTTCCGTGCAAAGGGTTCCGGACCGCTGCGGCAACACCGGTCATGTCCTGAAGGGCCGGGGACCTGGATTGGCCCGCGGCTCCACCCGACAGAAAACACCTTGATTCAACCTGTACCATTATCCAGTCTATGGGACGTTGCGATGGCGTGCCTTGCTCAATAATCCGGCACAGTGAATGCCACTACATGCCCATCCATGTGGTGACGGCGAAAACGATAAATCCTATATATACCGTTGCGGTGAAAATTATAACAATTCTCAAGCGGGTTGTTTTTACCAATTTGACCCCGTTTCTTTGGCCTCTCCAGAGAAAAACAGCGCCGAAAAGGAAGCTCACCATTTCTGCGAGCACAACGATGTTGCCATAGTGCCCGGGGTCCCAGTAGGAAACCGGGCTCTGGAACCGAAACTCTGAAAACGGGAAAAAATGCCGGTGGCCATCATCATGGTGAACCGGGAGGTCCAGCAGGCAATGAATCATCATGCTGGCAAACAGCAGGGCCCAGCCCCGGTGCTTCCTGTACCAGGCAACGGCCAGGGCAATGCCCAGCAGCGGCAGTGAGTTCGTGGTGTCAAACAGGTTTTGCCAGAATGGCCGGTAATAATGGTCCTGCCAGATCACGGGTTCCGGGGTCCCCAGCAGCTTTTCATAGGCATAGAACAGAATCATGAACAGGTCCGGCAATACCGCTCCCGCTGCGATGGCCACGGCAAACTTTGCGGCATTCCCCCGGCCAAGCAGGACCAGGCTGTAAATCACATGGGCCGGGGTGTTCATGCCAATCCCGGTGACGGCCTGTCGGCTTGCGGCTGAAAGGGATACCCGTTGTCCTCCCGGTGGATTAGAATAGGCTGCTGCAAGGTGTAGTGAAGCACCGTTCTTTCCGGCATTGCAATTGACCCTGAAAACTTGTCCATGACTGATCCCGTAATTGATTTAAGAAGCGATACTGTAACCCAGCCATGCGCGGGCATGAAACGCGCCATGCTGGAAGCCGAACTGGGCGATGATGTATACGGAGAAGACCCGACCGTCACCGCTCTTCAGAAACATCTTGCCGACTTGACCGGGCATGAAGCGGCCCTGTACTTTCCTTCGGGGACGCAAAGCAATCTGGTTGCCTTGCTCAGCCACTGCCAGCGGGGCGATGAATATATTGTTGCCCAAAATGCACACACCTACCAATACGAAGGCGGCGGTGCGGCCGTGCTGGGAGGCATTCAGCCCCAACCCCTGGAACGGCGGCCCGACGGCATTCTTGACCTCGCCCGGGTTGAACAGGTGATCAAGGAAGAAGACATCCATTTTGCCAAAACACGGCTCCTGGCACTTGAAAACACGACCACCGAGGGACGGGCGGTCCCCACCGCTTATATCCGGGAAGCCTCGGACCTCTGCCGGGCACATAATCTGGGCCTTCACCTCGATGGTGCAAGAGTCTTCAATGCGGCCGTACAGCTTGGCGTTGATGTTTCAGAGATCACACACCTGTTTGATACGGTTTCAGTTTGCCTTTCCAAGGGCCTGGGCGCCCCGGTCGGGTCGGTATTATGCGGGTCGGAAGATTTCATCCGAAGGGCCCTTCGTTGGCGAAAAACCGTGGGCGGCGGCATGCGGCAGTCGGGAATGCTTGCAGCCGCAGGGCTTTTCGCCCTTGAAAACAATGTTGCCCGCTTGCAGGAAGACCATGATCTGGCCCGTTGTTTGTGGGAAAGGCTGAAGCGGTTCCCGGACATTCATTTTGTCCATGAAAGCGCCCATACCAATATTCTGTTCCTGGAACTTCACAGCGGCCGGAATGAATCATTCCTGGAATTCGGCCGGGACAACAATGTCCTGTTTGGTGGCCGCAAGCTCCTGCGCATGGTGACCCACAAAGACCTCGGCAGGGAAGATATCGAGATGGCGGCAGACCGGCTTTCAGGGTTTTTTCGTTGAATATCCCGGTGCAGTGCAGGGGGTCCGGCGTGTGCTCCAGGCAGCAGAAGGCAAAATCCGGCCTGTCAATCTTCCCTGGCTGTTCATGATTTCCGGCTGGAAATACCTGTCCAGACCCCGGCAGGGGAGGCCGTCCAGTGCCCCAATCTGTTTCAGCAGCGCCCCCAGGGCCACTTCGCTTCCCCTGGAGGCCCCATCATCAATTTTGAGCGCAAATCCCACTCCCTGCCCGGGAACCATCCCCGCATAGACCGCTTCGGCACCGGTTTTTACGATGATTTTTCCTGAAGTGGCCACCAGGACGGCCGTATCGCATCGGTCCGTACCCGCCACCATGTCGGGCCGGGAAGCAATGGCCCGCAAGATTTTCAACATGGCCTGCCCCCTGGTTCCTCCCACCCTGTCCGGCCGGGCAAATAATGCGCACCCATAGGCGAGCCGCTCCATGGGCATGCAGATTGCAGGCAACCCGCAGCCGTCCCGCTCCCACTCCAGACTCCGGATATCCACATCCACCAATTCGGACAAGATATTCATCCAAGCGACCTGGCTGGGATGGTCGTATTCACTGTAGCCACTGGTACCGGCATGGATATACTTCGAAAGCGCAAGCATGCCTGCATGCTTTCCCGAGCAATTGTGGTGCAACCGGGTAGGGCCTGACCGGTCGGAAATCATCCGGCACCTTGCCGGATCAAACATGGGAAACGCAGGTCCGTTTTCGAGGTCATCGGCTGACAGGCCCAACCGGGCCAGCCATTTTTCCACCGCGGATGCATGCCGGTTCTCGCCATTGTGGGACGCACAAGCCAGCGCGATTTCCTCTTTGGTCAAACCATAGTGGTCCGCGGCACCGGTCTCGATCAGCGGAATTGCCTGAAACAGCTTCAGAGCGGAACGCGGATAGATGTTCCGTTCGGTATTGCCGATTGAAAATACCGGTTCCCCCGTACAGCTGACCGCGATGGCACTGCCGCGATGACAGGACTCAACCCGGTTTTTTCGGTGAACCTCGACCAGAACCGGGTTCATCGATTGCTCTTCGCCCGATGATTTCCCTGGCCGGCCGCTCCACAAGGCCATTTCTTCCCGCAAGACATGAGGATCAACCTGCCAGCAACCATAGCCGACTGTACAATCTTTGTGAGGAACCTGTCCAGGCATGGGCCCGTGTTCCGCAATACGCCGGGAACGGGAACCGGCCGGAGTGGCCGGGCAAAATCAAACGGCAATGATTGCATCTATACGCGATAAACCGTATAACGTAACGTCCGGTTCACGACCAGAATATCGACGTTCGAGACTATGCGCACCTCACAATTACTGCTGGCCACACTGAAAGAAAACCCCGCTGATGCAGAGGTCGTTTCCCATCGGCTCATGCTGCGTGCGGGATTAATCCGCCGGGTTGCCGCCGGCATTTACAATTGGCTGCCCATGGGCATGCGTGTCCTGAACAAGGTAAAGAATGTCATCCGGGAGGAAATGAACCGCTCCGGGGCCCAGGAAGTCTTGTTGCCGGGTGTCCAGCCCGCGGAGCTGTGGCGCGAATCGGGCCGATGGGAAGCGTACGGCCTGGAGCTTTTGCGGCTGAAGGACCGGCACAAACGGGATTTCTGCCTCGGGCCGACCCATGAAGAGGTCATTACCCAGGTCGTCAACAATGAAATTCGCAGCTACCGCCAGCTGCCACAAAACTTCTACCAGATCCAGACAAAATTCCGCGATGAAATCCGTCCCCGCTTTGGGGTGATGCGGGGCCGGGAGTTCATTATGAAGGACGCTTATTCCTTTCATGCTGACCGTAAATCCTTGCAGGAAACCTATGATGTGATGTACCAGGCCTATTGCGCCATCTTTGATCGGCTGGGCCTGGAATACCGCGCTGTGGCTGCCGACTCTGGCAGCATCGGCGGGGACACCTCCCACGAATTTCATGTGCTTGCGGATTCCGGGGAAGATGCCATTGCGTTTTCCAGTGGCAGCGACTATGCCGCCAACATTGACCTGGCTGAAGCGGTTGCGCCGGCTCACACACGCGCGGCACCCGGACAGAAAATGGAATTGGTCAATACCCCCGACACCAAGACGATCGCCGCCCTGACAGAAAAATTCAATCTGCCCATCGAAAAAACCATCAAGACACTGGTGGTCAGGGCCTCTGGAGACTGTGAGCAACCCGTTGTCGCCCTGCTGGTACGGGGGGACCACCAGCTCAATCCGCTGAAAGCAGGCAGGCTGCCAATGGTGGCTTCACCGCTGCGCATGGCCGAAGAACACGAGATTCGGGCCACCATTGGTGCGGGGCCCGGCTCCCTCGGGCCCGTCAATCTGCCGATTCCGTTCATCGCGGACAGGGCGGTCGCGGAAATGTCGGACTTCAGTGCCGGGGCCAATATCGAGGACAAGCATTACTTCGGCATTAACTGGGACCGGGATGTTCCTCTGGAACACATTGAGGACCTTCGAAACGCAGAGGAAGGCGACCCCAGCCCGGACGGCCTGGGCACCATCCGCATTGCCCGTGGCGTGGAAGTCGGCCACATCTTCCAGTTGGGCAAAAAGTACAGCGAGGCCATGAACGCCACCGTGCTGGACGAAAATGGCCAGACGGTCCATATGGAAATGGGATGCTATGGCATTGGCGTCACCCGGGTGGTCGCAGCGGCCATTGAACAAAACCATGATGACCGGGGCATTCTCTGGCCAGCCTCCCTCTCACCGTTCGACATCGCCCTGGTGCCCATTGGCCTGCACAAATCAGGGCGGGTGAAGGAGAAAACCATGGAAATCTATGCCCGGTTGCAACAATGTGGCTATGAGGTGCTGCTGGATGACCGCAACGAACGCCCGGGGGTGATGTTTGCCGATATGGAGCTTGTCGGGATTCCCCACCGGCTGGCCATCGGCGGCCGCGGCCTTGAGAAAGGAGTGGCGGAATACCGTCACCGCTCGGCCGGCAAAAGCGAAGAGATCCCGCTCCACTCGCTCATCGAGACGCTCCGACAACGCCTGGACAACCCCGGCACAGGATAATCGTCCCCGGCGAACGCCCGCACCGGTCCGCCTATGGGGGACCGGATGCCCGTGCCTCAGGCTACCCTGGATCCATTGGGCACCTTTTGGTCCGGGGCGAGCAGGACCACCCCTTCAGGGGTAACGGCCCCCAGCACCAGAACTTCCGATTTGACCCCTGCCACGCGCAAGGGCGGCAAACTGGTGACGGCCACGACCTGCCTGCCAACCAAGGCATCTGTTCCGTAAAAATCCGTGATCTGGGCAGAAGAAATCCGTGTCCCAAGACCGGCACCAAAATCAATTTCCATCACGTACGCGGGTTTCCGTGCCTTGCCATGCACCCGGGCAGACAATACCGTCCCCGCATGAATTTCCACTTTCAGGAAATCATTGGATTCATTACTATTGCTCACGACAAACCATTCGTAACCATTGCTGTTTGAGAAACCCCGTTTCTTGAATGGTACAGCCACTACCAGGACTGCCCATGTTCATCAATCTTGAAGAGCTCTCCACCCCCCAGGTGTACTTCACCATGACCCAAACCATATTGCCACGGCCCATCGCCTGGATTTTGAGCGAAAACAAGAACGGTGATTATAACCTGGCGCCTTTTTCGTATTTCAATGCCGTTTCCAGCGACCCGCCGTTGGTGATGGTCTCCATTGGCCGGCAGGACGATGGCACGAAAAAAGACACTTTGGCCAATGTGATGGAGCGTCCGGAGTTCGTCGTACACATTGCCAGCTGTGAGCATTTGCCTGCCCTGAATCTTTCATCGGCCACCCTGCCCCCCGGCGAATCCGAAGTCACCCGAGGCAACCTGGAGACCGAAGCTTTCGAAGGCTATGCTCTGCCAAGACTCAAGGCGGCAAAGATCGCATTGATGTGCACGGTCTATGCGGTCCAGGAAATCGGCAACGATTCTCAAACGCTGTTATTCGGCAGAATCCGAAATATCTATGTCCAGGACGCCTGTACCCGGGTGAACGCAAAGGGCCGCCTCGAAATACTGCCGGACAAAATCCACCCGCTGTCCCGATTGGGCGCAAACCAGTACTCTACGTTTGGCGAGGTGTTGTTTGCCAAACGACCGGCGTGACCACCGGATTGCTGCCCGGCCACTCTTTTCATGACCAGCCCATGGAGTTGAACCGTGCCCGTCCCTGAAACCATGCAAGCCGTTCTTCTCACCGGACATGGCGGGCTGGAGAAACTGGCGGTTGTCGACGACCACCCGGTTCCGGTTCCGGCCTCCACAGAAGTGCTGATCGAAGTCGCGGCCTGCGGCATGAACAATACGGATGTCTGGGTGCGCGAAGGGGCTTACGGCACGGACGAGGACCCCGATGCAACGGCCAGTTGGCGTCGGGGCCATGAGTCGACGCTCGAGTTTCCCCGGGTCCAGGGCACCGATACCGTCGGACGTATCGTCGCGGTCGGAGCGGATGTGGGCCGCCGGCGCATCGGCGAACGGGTTCTCGTCGATTTCTCGATCTACAATGCGGAAACTGACAGCCTGGCGGACATTGATTACATCGGGCACGGACGCGATGGCGGATATGCCGAGTATGCCGCCGTCCCCGCGGAGAATGCCCATCCGATTCAATCCGGGATGACCGACGCGGAACTGGCAACCTTCTGCTGCGCCTACATGACCGCCGAACAGATGATCGACCGGGCACGGGTTGCGGAGGGCGAGCTGGTTCTCGTAACCGGCGCGTCCGGGGGGGTCGGGTCCGCCCTGGTGCAGCTTTGCAAGGCCCGGGGCGCCCATCCCATCGCGGTCACATCACAACCGAAGGCCGAGGCTGTCTCAACACTCGACCCTGAAGCGGTCATCACCCGGGATGACGGAAGCCTGTTCCGGGCCGTCCGGTCCGCAGCGGGCGGGCGGCCGATCGATGTCGTGCTCGATGTCGTCGCCGGCCCCCTTTTCCGCGACGTTATCAATCTGCTCAAGGCCGAGGGGCGCTATGCGACCAGCGGTGCCATAGCAGGACCCGCTGTCCAGCTGGATTTGAGGACTCTATACCTGAAACACCTTGAGATGCATGGTTCATCACAGGGCACGCGGGCCTGTTTCCGGAAGCTTGTCGACCTGATCGAAACCGGCAAATTGAGGCCGCTGCTGGCCGGCACCTACCCGCTTTCACGATTCCACGAAGCCCAGAAAGCCTTTATGCGGAAGGCGCATTTCGGGAACCTCGTCATGCAGCCGGATGCGAAATGGCAGGCTGCCGGCCAGCGCGATGGCATCCCCTGAAACCGGGTGCCGTGCTCCATCATTTTCGTGTTTTCAGACGGGAGCGGATCTCCTGCAGCATGCGACCGGGACGATGGTAGTCGATGCGTATCGGTGTAATCCGGTTGTCCGCAGCGAATACCAGGCCGGGAAACCCCTGAATCCCGATTTGCCGGGACCGGCTGATCTCGCCAAGGAGGGTTTGGCTGGTTTCTTCTGAACCCAGTACTGCGGCAAAGCGTTCACTGTCCAGCCCAAGGGAGCCCGCCAGCTTCGTCAGGGTGGAATGGTCGGACGGGTTTTCCGCCTGCAGATAGTAAGCCCGTTGAATCGCGTGGGTCATGCCCTCATCATGCTCGGCACCCTGTTCCCGGGCGGCAATGACCCCCCGACAGGCAGGATAGGTGGACCTCCTGGGAGTGCACCGGGTCCAGAAATCATAATTGAATTCGGTTCCGGGAATACAGTCCTCGATTTTCTCCCAGACGCTTTTCAAATATCCGCACATTTCCCCGGACATGGGAACCTCCGAGTCCGGGGCCAGCCCGCCCAGCAGCCGAACGACCGTGATCTCATCCGGCAGGCCGGACCTCAGTGCCTGCCATGCAGGCCGGAACCCCCAACACCAGCTGCACATGGGGTCATGCACATAGACCAGCGTCGGGTTTTGGTTAAACAGCCAGTTCTTCATGACCGGTCACCCGGGTCCGGCATCCTGGCACCCTATCGTCCGCCAGCGCACTCCAGGAATGCGCCCGTACAGTAGGATGCCTGCTCAGACAGCAGCCACACGATGGCTTCCGCCACCTCCCCGGCCCGGCCCGGACGTTTCATCGGGATGTGCTTTTGAAGGCGTTCAGGACGTCCCGGTTCGCCGCCCCGGGCATGAATGTCTGTTTCGATCAAACCGGGACGAACCGCATTGACCCGAATGCCGTCGGCCGCCACTTCCCGGGCAAGGCCAATGGTCATGGTGTCGAGGGCGCCCTTTGAGGCCGCGTAATCAATATACTCATTCGCCGACCCCAGCCTGGAGGCGGCCGAAGACACATTGACGATGGACCCTCCGTGCCCGCCATGCCGGACGGACATTCTCTTCACGGCTTCACGGGCACACAGAAAACTGCCCCGCACATTGGTGGCGAACACCCGGTCCAGCCGGTCGCCATCCATGGACTCCAGTCGCATTTGGGTCTCCAGGATCCCTGCATTGTTGACCAGGCCATCCAGCCGGCCAAACTCAGAATCCACGGTTTCGAAGAGGTTGATCACGGAATCTTCATCGGAAATGTCCGCCTGGGAGCAGAGGGCGGCTCCGCCGTTTTGCCGTATGGTGCGGACTATCCGGGTTGCCGAGGATTCATCCCTGAAATAATTGACCACCACCCGCCATCCCTGGCCCGCGGCCAAAACCGCCGTGGCAGCGCCGATGCCCCTTCCTGCCCCGGTCACCAGCAAGACCTTGCTCGAATCAGGCCGGCTCAAAACAGCGGATTATTGTACGGAAACAAGGGTCGATGACTTCCTGCTCTATTTCTTCTATAACCAGCTGCATTAGCAATGGAAGAAGCCATCAAGGCCAAAGATCATACCAAATATTTATACGTTTTCATCGAGCTCCACCTCCTGCATAACCGGCTTTCCCTTGTCATCTATCTTCAGTTTGAATCGTCGCTCCAGGTCTTTCCTGGTCGGTTTCTTTGGTCGTTTGTGAGGGATGGAGCGCATCCTCATGATTCCCTCAATGGCCTGGTCCAGTTTCGTTTGATTCATGGTGAGGTCAGTATCTCATAGGTGATTCTTGCCCGGCATCGCCCCGAACAGGCTGTCCAGACGGTCCTGGGTATCACGTGAACAATTTCCCTCGTTCAGCCGGAAGGTGAACTCATTGACATACTTCTGGCAGTGCTTCCGGCTCCAATTGTGGTAGATACCATTGAAGCCGCGCTTGAGCAAGGCCCAAACGGATTCGATGCCGTTCGTATGGGCCATACCGTTCACGTGCTCCCTGGTTGAATGATTGACGCTTTCATGGTGATAGAAGAGTTCCCCGGTCCCTCGATACCCCTTGTGATCATCGGCATAAATCGGGGAACGGGTCTCAACGTGGGCATGAATGGCATTGTACACGGTTTTCTTGTCCTCTCCCTTCACCACCATGGCCTTGACCTTCCCCTTGCGTTGTCTCATCCCCAGCACGGGCTGCTTGCCTACGGTCCCGCGCCCGGCCTTCAACTTCTTGTTGGCGTGTTTGTTGGACTCCTTGCCACCCAAATAACCGGCATCAATCTCAACGTCACCGCTCAGGGCTTCCTGATCACTTCCACAAGCCACCCGCAAGCGGTGAAGCATATACCAAGCCGTGGGGTAGCTGACATCCAGTTCCTTGGACAACTGCATGGCCGAGATACCTTTTCTGGCCGTCATTAACAGATACGCTGCAAACATCCATTTACGGGCATCCACCCGGCTGTGTTCCAATGGAGTGTTGGTGAAGGCATTGAAGTAACTGCGGCAATCCCCGCACCAGTACCCCTTCTTGTAGTTCTTCTGGGGGGTGATGCGCCCTGCACACCCGCATTTGGTACAGAACGGCTCGTCCCCCCATCGGGTTTTCTCGAAGTACCCGATAGCGTCCTGTTCAGCGGGGTATTGTTGCATGAAGTCAAACAAGCTGATAGTCTTGGCATGACGTTTTGGCATATATCATGACCCCCAATGTCAATAGTAGTACCCTGCAGGGTACTGGCTATGCGGGTTTTTGTCAACTAATGTTCCATTTCGGGTTTGTCTGATGAAATACCCCCCCCCATACGACACCCGGTTAACAGCCAATAGGTTGATTGAAATTTCCGGTCAACATGGCGAACCCATGTCCATCATGCGGTTGCTGAAACTCGCATATATGGCGCATGGATGGACGCTGGCAATAATTGATGCGCCTCTTGTAAATGAGAACGTCCAGGCATGGAGATATGGGCCGGTTATTCCCAGCATATATTACTCGTTTCGGCCATATGGGGCTTACAATATGGGTCCCATCCCGGTAGTTGGAAATGCTGAAATAGATGAGGAAACAGACGGCGTATTGGAAGCTGTTTGTGATTTGTATAAAGATGTATCAACGAATCGGTTGACGGCCTTAACCCATATTAAAGGCGGTCCTTGGCACAGGACATACAAACCAAACGTACGACACCTGATTATTCCTAATAAAATAATAGCCGAACACTTCAAGGATAAACTTAGGAGGTCTCAAAATGGATAAACCCGTTCATGATCCTGATATTGATATTGATATTGATTCTCTTGATAATGAAGGGGCTGAGAGAATTGGCGAAATTGAAAAACATCATATTAATCTTCGGCGTGTATCAATAGGCGCAGCGGTTATTGTATTAGTTTTGGCCGCAATACTAGAGTATTACATTTTCTGCAATTTGACCCAATGGAATAACAGTTTAGGCCATTACATTGTGTTTTTGGCAATAGCGCCAATGGTATCCATCACAACAATAGTGGTATTTGTTCTATTAGCGTCATTCAAAAAGTCTAACGAAGTCAAAGTTCCACCTGCGGCACATGCTGCATCAGTGGCGCTCGGCGGAAATGGGACGTGATATAACCCCCCCGTCATTTTATCTTTATAGTTCCCCAAAACAGGGGTTCCTGTTCGGCAGCCCGGCAAAAACAGTGCCTGCAGGACCGGGCGAGAGCTGCGACGGATTTCATTCTCCAATCCATGTCCTGCTATGTATCATAAGCGGTTTGCTGTGGGGAAAGACGGCACCTCCCTGACCAACCAGGCGGCCGCATGGACAACCGCCACCCACCGCGATAGGACGATGCAGAGGCCCGGACCGGTATCTTCAAGCCTGGTTTTCTTCCAAGAATGAAGCTGATGCCGGGGCTGGTCTGGCAAAGGGCCTCGGAACCGCCCCAATCCGAGGCCAGGATTTCGAAATCGGAAAATCGCTCATTGAGCTCTCCGGGTTCGATCACGTACGCGGGATTAAACCCGGGATGGATGGACAGGAACTGCCGGTTAAATGTCTTGTAGAAGAGCATCCCGCCGGGCTTCAACCATCTCTTTATCTGGTCAAACAACGCCCGTTCCAGGTACCGCACCACGCAGACCAGATCAAAGGTATGGGGTAAAAAGGGATAGCGAGTGATATCACACAACAGCGGGTACACCGGCAGTTCCTGTTTTCGAATCGCTGGCAGGCATTGAACCAGCCCCGACAAGGCGAAGTCGCAGGCCACGACCTCATACCCCATGGCAGCCAGATGCATGGCATTTTCCCCTTTCCCGCAGGCGAGGTCCACCGCCAGTCCGCGCTTTGACAACATGGATTCATGGGCAACCAGTTCAGGTTCAGCCCGAACCCCGACACCCCTGCCTTGGCCGGCCGTGTCCTGGTATTTGCGGTTCCAGCGTTCAATATCCGGATTCGGCCGGAGGAAACTCATCACGGTTACTGTGTAAACGGCTGCACCTCGACCCACTCCCCTGCACTGACCCCTTCTGACTCGTCCGGCAGGATAATGAAACAGTTTGCCTGGCTCATCGAACGCAGAATCCCCGATCCCTGCTCCCCGGAGGAGCGCACCACGGTTTCCCCGTTTTCATTCAGGGACATGACTCCTCGCTGGTACTCCATTCTTCCCGACCGTTTTTTCAGGGCGGTCAGCGTACGCATTTTCAGCACCGTTGGCACATCAAATCTCTCTCCTGACAATTGCTTGATGGCGGGTTCCAAAAAAACCTGAAAGGTAACCATTACCGAAACCGGGTTGCCGGGCAAACCGAAAAACAGGCTGTTGCCCAACCTGCCGAATGACAGCGGCCGGCCGGGCTTGATGGCCACTTTCCAGAAGCTGACCTGGCCGAGCCGGGTCAGAATTTCCCTGATGTAGTCCGCATCCCCCACCGAGGCACCCGCCGTGGTAATCACGAGGTCGGCCTGGCCCGCCGCCGATTGAATGGCTTTCGCAATGGCATCCCGGTCGTCCCTGACAATCCCAAGGTCCACTTGTTCAACACCCAGGTCGTGCAACATTGCGTACAGGGTATAGCGATTTGAATCATACACTTCGCCCAGTGCCAGCGGCGCGCCCATTGAGCGCAGTTCATCGCCATTTGAAAAAAAGGCAATACGCGGCTTTCTGTAAACTGTGACTTCCGGGCGTCCCAGCGATGCCAGCAGTCCAAGGTGGGAGGCCCCGAGACGGGTGCCGGCGGGAATGACCACATCGCCCACCTGGATATCTTCCCCCGCATAGCGCACATTGGCAGCCTTTTGTTCCCCGGCATGGATCGTAATCGTGTTCCCCGCCCTGTCCACTCTTTCCTGCATCACCACACTATCGGTACCCGCAGGCATCACGGCACCGGTCATGATGCGAACGCATTGGCCGCTTCCCACCGTGCCCTGGAATGCCGACCCGGCGAACGATTCGCCTATCATCCTGAAGGTCGCAGAACCCTGGTCCGGGAGCTCCTCGCCACATACCGCATACCCGTCCATCGCCGAGTTCGTGTGATTTGGCACGTCGGAGGTGCTGACCACCTCCTGTGCGGCAACCCGGCCAAGTGCTGAATGCAGGTCGAGGGTTTCGGTATCCGCCACCGGGACAACGGTGCGCGCGATATGCGCCATGGCCTGGCTCACCGTGATGGATGCGGGGTCGAAGTCGCAGGAGACGGGTTCAGGCTCTGGTTTCATAACCGGTCTCGCATCCTGTCCGTTCCCTTGCCCGCTATTCACGATTCCAGGTTCCTGACCGGCCGCCGGATTTGTGAACCAGCCGGACCTCCTGCATCTGCATGCTGCGGTCCACCGCTTTACACATGTCGTAGATGGTCAGCAGCGTCACCAGCACGGCCGTCAACGCTTCCATCTCCACACCGGTGCGCTCGGTCGTCCGGGTGGCGGCGATGCAAACAACGCTGGAGCGCGCGGGGTCCAGTTCGAGGTCAATATGGACCCTTGTGAGCATTAACGAATGACAAAGCGGAATCAGTTCAGAAGTTTTCTTTGCCGCCATAATCCCGGCGGTCCGGGCAATCCCCAATACATCTCCCTTTTTGTGTCCACCGCTTCGGATCATTTCCAATGTTTCATCGGCCATGACGATCCTGCCCTCGGCAACGGCTTTGCGGTCCGTGACGGCCTTGTTTCCAACATTGACCATATGGGCTTCACCGCGATCGTTGAAATGTGTTAAATCTGGCTTGCTGGGCATCGGTCATTTTCACTTGTGCTGGGATGAAAGTGATATTGTAGTGTGGGTGGCCGGGCATTGAAACCGCATTGATCCTTCCTGCCGGTGAATCGGGTCCCTGTTTTGGGCTTGCAAGCCGGACCACGTGCCAACTGGTCCTGTTCTGCATCCGGGGCATTTTCCGATCTGGTATGATCTTGCTTCACTTCCTGCCCGGACGAAACCGGTTGCCGCCCAAGCGGTTCCGGCAAAAACACTTCCGCAGGCGTACAATCTCTGGCCAATGAAAGATTCGTACCAACCACTTGCTGAGAGAATCCGGCCCGCCACCCTGGATGAGGTGGCGGGCCAGCGACACATCCTCGGAAATCAGAAGCCGCTTTACATCGCCATTGACTGCGGGCAGATCCATTCCATGGTTTTCTGGGGGCCGCCCGGCACCGGAAAAACCACACTGGCCAAGCTTCTCGCGGATTATTGCGATGCCGCCTTCATATCGCTGTCCGCCGTGCTGTCCGGGGTGAAGGATATTCGCCGGGCCGTGGAAACCGCGAAGGTGCGACAGGCTGCAAACCAGGGCAAAACCGTTCTGTTCGTAGACGAAGTCCATCGTTTTAACAAAGCACAGCAAGATGCCTTCCTTCCCCATATCGAAGACGGCACGGTGATATTTGTGGGAGCCACCACGGAAAACCCTTCCTTCGAGTTAAACAATGCGCTGTTATCACGCCTGAGGGTTTATGTATTGCAGCCCCTGTCCGTGGATGACATTGCCGGACTAATTGCCCGGGCCCTGAAGGATGCCATCAACGGGCTGGGAAAATTGAATCTGGAAATGCAGGTGGACGATATTGAGTTCCTGGCCGACATGGCAGATGGAGATGCAAGACGGGCTCTCACTTTTCTTGAAATCGCTGCAGACCTTGCGGAAGATGGCCGGATCACCCGGGAACTCATCAGTGAAGTGGTCGCCGGTGGTGCGGTCCGGCGATTCGACAAAGGCGGCGATGCTTTCTATGACCAGATCTCCGCTTTGCACAAGTCGGTTCGCGGGTCGGACCCGGATGCCGCCCTGTACTGGTTTTGCCGGATGGTGGATGGAGGCTGCGACCCGGTTTATATTGCCCGGCGGGTCGTCCGGATGGCATCCGAGGACATCGGCAATGCCGACCCGCGCGCCCTGCAGATATCGCTCGATGCCTGGCAGGTACAGCAACGTCTTGGCAGCCCCGAAGGGGAATTGGCCATCGCCCAGGCCATTGTCTACCTGAGTGTCGCCGCAAAAAGCAACGCGGTTTATACGGCATTCAACCAGGCCATGGCCGCCGCCAAGCAATCGGGCTCCCTGGAGGTGCCGCTGCACCTGAAGAATGCGCCCACCCGGCTGATGAAAGCACTCAGGCATGGAAAGGAATACCGGTATGCACATGACGAAACCGGGGCGTACGCGGCAGGAGAAAATTATTTTCCCGGCGAACTCGGCAGCCCGTCGTTTTATCATCCCGTGGACCGGGGCCTGGAAATAAAGATACGGGAAAAACTGGCCAAACTGCGACTGCTGGACCGGCAGGCGGACCCTCGCGGAAAGGGTGAACAATGATGCATTGCAATCATCCAGGCGCTCGCATCCAATGAGGCGGATATCTGGTTCCGGGCCAGACAACCCGCATTGGTTCTCCCGGCCCGGTGACACGGCCGGAAAGCCCGGCCAGAAAACGGCACGGGGTCCCGCGGGCGTCATGGTGATGACAATCCGCAGGCAAACCCTCTTGCCACGACACCACCTCTCATCAATTTCAGGAAAACCCAATGACAACTGAACCCCACATCGCTCCGTTGTTCCAGCTGAAAGGAAAAGTTGCCCTGGTGACCGGTGCCAGCAAGGGTATCGGCGAAGCCATGGCCTGCGCGCTCGCCGAATTTGGTGCCAAGGTGGTTCTGAGCAGCCGCAACCAGGATGCTGTGGATGAAATCGCGGACCGGTTGAATGCAGAAGGGCTGGACTCCACCGGCATTGCCGCGAACATGGGGAATCCGGATGAAATATCGGCTTTGTTGGATAAAGCGGTCGAAGCCTATGGTGGCGTGGACATCCTGGTCAACAATGCGGCGGCCAATCCGGTATTCGGGCCGATACAGGATACTGACGAGCGTGCCTACAACAAAATCATGGATGTCAATCTCAAGGGCCCGTTTGATCTGTCCAAAAAAGCATACCCGATCCTTAAACAGCGGGGTGGCGGCTCGATCATCAATATCGGCTCCATCGGGGGCCTGACACCGGAACCGGGCATCGGTGTCTACAGCATGAGCAAGGCGGCCATGATCAGCATGACCAAGGCCATGGCTCAGGACTGGGGGGCAGACAACATTCGTGTAAATGTGATCTGCCCCGGCCTGGTCAAAACAAAATTCAGCGAAGCGCTGTGGAGCGATGATCGTATACTCAACCGGTTTATGCAGAAAATTCCCCTCAGGACCATCGGGGAACCGAAAGAAATTGCAGGACTGGCCGTTTATCTGGCTTCCGATGCTTCTTCTTACTGCACTGGCGGCGTTTACATGGTCGATGGCGGGTACGCTTCGGTATAATGAGTTACCAACCCCTGTACTGGCTACCCATCAAGACCAATGAAAATTCTGATCAGCGACAAACTAGATGATGCCGCGCTTGACCTGTTGGACAACCGTGGATTCGACATCGACCTGCAAATCAAGGTGGATGCGGAGACTCTTGCCGAAGCGGCCCGAAACGCGGAGGGATGGATCATCCGCAGTGGCACAACCATCACGGAAAAACTGCTGGAAAGCGCAGAGGCATTGAAGGTGATCGGGCGCGCGGGGGTCGGCGTTGACAATATTGACATTGACAGCGCGACACGCCGTGGAATCGCGGTCATCAATACTCCAACCGGCAACACCATGGCCGCGGTAGAGCACAGCATGGCCATGCTGCTGGCCCTGGCCCGCCATATCCCGGCTGCCCACCAATCCCTGGTCCTTGACGGGAAGTGGGAACGGGCAAAATTTACGGGGGTTGAGCTCTACGGGAAAACCATCGGCGTGCTTGGTCTGGGCAAGATTGGCAGCCGGGTGGCAATGCGGTGCACGGCAATGGAAATGACCGTGCTTGGTTACGATCCCTTTCTGTCGGTCGAGCAAGCGAAGTCCATGAATGTCGAGCTGGCCGCTGACCTGGACGAGTTGCTGGGAAAATGCGATTTCCTTTCACTTCATCTGCCCAACACTAAGAGCACCAGAAAGCTGATCGATACAGAACGGCTGGGCCGCTGCAAACCCGGTGTCCGTATCATCAACTGTGCCCGGGGGGGGCTGATTGATGAAAAGGCCCTTGCCCAGGCACTAAGGAGCCATCACGTCGCCGGGGCGGCACTGGATGTTTTTGAAAATGAACCTCCGACTGGTTCACCGTTGCTGAGCGCACCCAATCTTGTGGCGACCCCTCATCTGGGGGCAAGCACCGTCGAAAGCCAGCGGAATGTGGGCCTGCAGATTGCCGAAAGCGTTGCCGATGCCCTGCAGACAGGGGTGTTTCGGGAAGCGGTAAACATACCGGTGAAAGACTGGCATGCCTTTGGCCGCACCAGACCAACGCTGGACCTGGTCGAACGGCTGGGCTGTCTCGCCCAGCAGTATACCCAGGGCGGCATCTCTGAGGTTGAGGTCGAATACTGTGGAGAGGAATACGATGAAATCCCGGCCATCAACGCCGCGTTGCTCAAAGGCATGCTGCAACCGGTCGTCAGCATGTCGGTCAATGCCGTAAACGCATCGGTTCTCGCCCAGGAACGGGGAATTTCCTTGTCCTATACCGAAAGCGGAAGACCTGGCAACTATCGGTCACTGGTGAAACTGCAAACGCGGGGGGATGGCCGGACCCACGCGTTTGCCGGAACAACGTTTGCCGATAACGCGCCCCGGCTGGTGGAAATTGAAGGCTTTCCGGTTGATTTGTTTCTGATGGGCGTACTGCTGGTCTTTTCAACGCTTGACCTGCCCGGCGTAATGGGCTCCGTGGGTTCCATTCTTGGCAGATATGATATCAACGTCAAACACTTCAGTGTGGGCCGGCAACAACCCAGGGGATCGTCACTGGGTTTGGTGGCAATCGATGAAACACTCAGCCATGAGATCATCACGCGGATTGCCGAGTTGCCAAATATCCAGTGGGTCAGGCAGGTTATACTGGATTAGACGCTGTTTTCCGGCGGAGGCCCGGGGGCCGTTCATGTCCGTTCCCCCACTCCAGGCGAACGACCCGCCATACCGGTCAGTATTTGGGATTTTGGCGCGCCGTACTCGGTCCGCCCAGAGAGCGGGCAACGATGATTCCGCTTACCACGATCAGTCCGATGCCGGACCAGGAAATCCAGTTCGGCAGGGTTCCGAAAAAAAGATAGCCGATCAGTATGGCGGCAACGATTTCCAAGTAAGTGAACGGGGCAATGGCCGATGCTTCGGCCTTGGAAAAACCATAAACCAGGCAGGTCTGGGTGACGGTCCCGGTGAGAGCGATCAGGCACAGCAACCAGAACTGCTGCCCGTCGACGGGTTCCCAGTAGTATGGCAAAACCACAGACAACGAAGCCGCCGCGGAAAAAGAACCCCACAATGCCGTCACCAGCGGGTGGGAAACAGAGCCCAGTTTCCGGTTGATGACCATTTGTATGCTGATGATGACTGCACACAGAAAGACAAAGTAGACCCCGGTATTGACATTGTCGAATTCCGGGCGCATCACCAGCAAGACTCCGGCAAACCCTCCAACCAATCCGGCCCAGCCGCTCCAGCGCGCCTGTTCACCCAAAAACAGCACCGCAAGGACCGTGAGCAAAAACGGGTAGGCGTACAGAATGGCAATCGCATCGGAAAACTCGATGGTTCGCGCACCAATGACAAAACAAACCGTTGCCCCGGACATGGTCAGGCCCCTGAAAAGGTGCATGCCCAGGCGTCCCGGTCTCAGCGTTGCGGGCCCCAGCATCACTGCCGCGACGGGCAGCAGGGAAAGAAAGGAAAACATGAAGCGGAACCAGGCAATCTGATAGACATTCAAGTCCTCAGACAACAGTTTCATCAGTGCACCACTCAAGGACGCCGTACACAAGCCGACAACCACCAGCGCAATACCGAGACGGGAATTCCCGGGGTTTCCGTTATTCTTCAGGTTCACGGGCCG
>WTGA01000052.1 GCA_011523765.1 Gammaproteobacteria bacterium | reverse complement strand
CCAGGAGGTGACAGCCGGTTTCAAGCCCTCCGATAAAGGTGCAACCCTTTCCTCTTGACGACAACCAGTCGAGCGTTGGCACGTGGTGGAAGGTCTCGGGTTCATGGGGGCCGCTGACGAAGAGCATGGAAAATTCCGGCGCGTCGGCAATGGAGTAGTGCGCATCCAGCACCATCCCGTTGGTCGCCACGGTTCTTCTTCCGTCCCGGGTGATGATGGACCACTGGTAGAGCGGCCGGCCCGACATTCTGTTGGCAATGCGCAACGGTTCCACCGCCGAGATAAAGGGCAGCATGCTGAAGTTGTCCGTCAGGTAAAACCCGACATCTCGCTCTGCCCCTTCGGTAACCTCGCCGTATCGTTTCCGATCCATGCCTGCATATCGATTGAAAACACACTTATTATCACTTCCGCGACCAACAAACAAGATGTGGTTCCCCGGGCTCTGCCGGAAACGACGAACCCGGAATCATGATAATATTTCGGGCATGGGGTGAACTTTCCCTATCCGGTTCAGTCACTATACTCAAGAAACCGACGATTGTTCCGCTTACCTTGAACAGGAGTAACCATTGATGCGAAGACCCCGTACCGCGCTGATCGCGATTTTCACCCTTCTGCTGTATTCAACCACGGCAATTTCAGGTGATGATGAAATTTACACCTCCTTGTTCAGCAACACCGGGGCAGGAGGATATGACGTGGTCGCCTATTTCACCGGCTCCGGACCGGCGCAGGGTGATGCGGCCTTCACCACGGAATACAAGGGAGCAGAATGGCAATTTTCCAGCCAGGAAAACCTGAACAGGTTTATGGCCAATCCGCAGAGGTACACCCCTCAATATGGCGGCTACTGCGCCTATGCCGTGGCCAACAATTACACCGCCTCCGGAGACCCGTTGCAGTGGACCGTGCACAACGACAAGCTCTATCTCAATTACAATGCGGATGTCCAGGCCCGGTGGACGGCTGACCGGGACCACTTTATCACCCAGGGGGACCTGAACTGGCCGGGTGTACTGGATTGAGACGGCTTTTCTCCCCTGGCCAGGGCAATGCCCCCGCCTTTGCCGACTTTCTCCCGGGCCGGTACCGGGTCATGACAGGAGGTTTTGCCGGGTTACAATCCCTGTCATGTCTGCTGATCCGCCCGTCTCCCGCTTCGACCAGGACCTTCCGGAGAGATGGCCGCCATCCAGCTGGCCATGCCGGAAGCATCTGCTTGACGAGGAATGACCGGTGACTGAAGAAGATATCCTGATACGGAGCGCGGCCAGGGAGGATGCGGAAGCCATTGCGGCATTCAATCAGGACATGGCCCGGGAAACGGAAGGAATCGAATTGATTCCGGACGTGATTCTTTCGGGAACGAAACAACTGATCGAAAACACAAACCTGGGATTTTATCTGGTTGCGGAATCGGCAGGGGAGATCATCGGTTCATTGATGGTCACCACGGAATGGAGCGACTGGAGAAACGGGCAGTTCTGGTGGATCCAGAGCGTCTACGTGGTCCCCGCATGGCGCCGCAGGGGCCTGTACAGGAGGCTGTATGAAAAGGTGAAGGCGCTGGCCGACACCAATGAAAATGTCTGCGGGTACCGTTTGTACGTGGAAAAGGAAAACACCACCGCACAGGCAGCGTATGACCGTGTCGGCATGCAGGAAACCCATTACAGAATGTACGAGGAACTGAAAGAGGATGTCGATTTCACAAAAAATTAACGGGAAATTTGGTTGAATTAAGATTAAAATTCATTCAACACAATCAGGAAATTCCATTCACTGGAATGAAACAGGGAATGGGCCGTTGTACCGGCCCGAATCCGGGCCGACCGTGGAAGTCCCCGGGCGGACCCGAAATGATCATTGTGAATGTATCTGGTGAGCGAATACCTACTATAAAACAGGAGAAGAACATGTCGATCAATCCAACGAAAAACCTGTTTGCCCTGGCCATCATCACCGCGCTGCTGCTTTTCAGGCCGGCATTCGGGGCACAGGGAGAACAGAAAACCGTCACCGGAGAGGTGATGGACACCTGGTGTTATGTGTCCCAGATCATGGGGGCTTCGGATTTCATTGTCGGCACCACTCATCACGTGTGTGCCGTCTGGTGTGCCGCAGGAGGAATTCCGGTGGGGCTGCTGGACAAGAATGACGGAACGATCTACATGATCCTGGGGGTCGGCGACAATACGGACAGTGTGGCCAATTCAGCCCTGATGGATATCCAGAGCCATGAAATCACGGCTGAAGGCACGGCGTACGTACTGGACGGAATCAATTACCTCATGATTGACCGGATCACGGAGGACAAGGGAGTCACCAACGAAACGCATAAAATTGTCGGCATACTTCCCGGGGAGGCAAATCCAAAATGAAACAGATGATCAAACTGGCAGTGGTACTGGGCCTGCTCTCTTTTGCGCACACCTCCCTGGCGGCAAAAAGCTGGGGGATCACCAATGAAGAGAAAAGTGTTTTCAAGGGAGTCGTTGTGGACGTCACCTGCGAATTAACGGGCGACTGCCCGGAAAACTGCGGAGCCGGATCCAGGCAGCTTGGGCTGAAAACGGAAGACCAGGGCGTCATTCTTGTCGCCAAGAACCTGACATTGTTCACCGGAGCGGCCGAAGAACTGCATGGATTCTGCGGGCAGGAAATACAGGTGGACGGCCTGTTTACCACCCACAAGAATGTGCGGTTTTTCCAGGTCCAGAAAATGCGGGCCGTGGGCGGAAAGTGGCAAAAAGCCACCCGTTTTCACAAGGCCTGGGCCGCCACCTATGGCGGCAAGCCGAGGAAAGCCAAAAGATGGTATCGGAAGGACCCCCGAATCAAGGCGATCATTGAACGGGATGGCTATCTGGGCCTTGGCCCGGAGAAAGACGCCGAGTATTTTGGAAGCCAGTAGTCTTCGGCATCCGGGAAACACGATGCGACCGGTCACAACGGCCGCAACCGGTCTTCTTTTCGGAGCGATGTTGCTGGGCACTTCCATGGCTTGGGCACACGGCACGGAAACCCATGAGGACCCGGGGGTTGCCGTGGAACCGGATACTGCTTCTTTTGAAAACCCCCTTCCCCTGGATGTCCGGGGAGAGTTTGAACTCATCGACCATAACGGCCATCCGGTTTCCAACCGGAGTTATTCCGGCAAGTACATGCTGGTTTTTTTCGGATATACCAGTTGCCGGAACATGTGTCCGATCTCCCTGGACCGGATCGGAAAGGCACTGGGGTTTCTGGGGGATTCGGTCCATGACCTGGCTCCGCTGATCATTACCGTTGACCCGCAACGGGATACTCCCGAGGTGATGAGGACTGAACTTCCAAAGTACCATCCGAGCATGATCGGCCTGACCGGGAATGCCGGACAACTGGAAACGGTGTATACGAATTTCAACCAGAGCCCGGAACGTGCCGGAGAGGATTGGAACAATGACCCGATTGTTTCCCATTCTTCCTATATCTACCTGCTCAATGGACAGGGCGAGCTGGCGACACTGTTCCCCCCCATATTGAACCCGCAGAGCATGGCGGATATCATCCGCAAGTACATGCACCAGGTGTCCTGAACCCTTGTGGACCGGGAACCGGACCGACAACCATCAACCACCCATTACAGTGACCATGAAATATGCCCCTCTTCTGATCAGCGCAACCCTCGTGCTGTCCGCCACCATCTCCCTGCACACTGCCCAGGCCCAGGACGGCGCCAACCTGTTCGGAACCAAGGGATGCATTGCCTGTCATGGCGTGGATGCCAAGTCGCCCATCAACGACAACATCCCCAAGCTGGCAGGACAAAACAAGGGATATCTGGTCCAGCAAATCACGGATATCGGCAGTGGTGCGCGCAACAACGGCCAGACATCGCTGATGAAGGCCATTGCTGCCAATCTGAACGAAGCTGAGATCGAAGCCCTGGCCACGCATCTGTCCGGCCTTCCAAGGTAGCCATCATTGGCCGGGAATCCCGGCAGGCCTTGTACCGGAAATAAAACTGCCTACAGTCCAAGAGCCGCTTTTCGCCGACGCGCGGCAGCGGAAATCAGGCGGTCGGTGATAATGGCGATGAATGCGACGGACAACCCGGCTACCAGCCCGCGGCCGACATCCGCCTTGGTCAGTGCGATATACACTTCCTGTCCCAGATCACGCGTGCCCACCAATGCCGTGATGACCAGCATGGACAGCGCGAACATCACCGTCTGGTTGACACCGAGCATGATTTCCGGCCAGGCCAGACGGATCTGCACTTTCGAGAGCAGCTGCCACCTGGTGCACCCGGACGTCTTGGCGGCCTCGACCAGGGATTCGTGGATATTTTCGATCCCGTACAGGGTATAGCGGATCGCCGGAGGCAGCGCATACAGCACCACCGCCACCATCGCGGAAAAGTCCCCGACACGGAACAGCATGACGACCGGCAGCAAATAAACAAAGCTCGGTAGCGTCTGCAGGGTATCGATACTTACAATGACGATTTTCTTGAACACGGGGTTGCGGGAGGCGAACACTCCCACCGTCATCCCGATCAGGCTGGCGAAGACAACCGAAATCCCGCACAGGTAAACGGTGATCATTGCCTTTTCCCATTGCCCGGTGATCAAAATGAACAGCGCAAGGGAAACGACCAGCACCGCGAGCCGCCACCCGCCGAGCTGCAGGCCCGCGACTGCAAGAAACAGCAGCACCACTACCCACGGAAGCGAAAGCAGGAACAGTTTGACCGGCTTCAGGATATTCAGCAGGATGAACACCTTGAACGCTTCCAGCTGGTCGAAGAAATTGATATTGATCCACTTGACCAGGTCGTTCCAGAACTGCCCGGTGGTCAACTCCAGGGTCTCGGGCCACTGCGAAAAAAACGGGACCACAAATCCGGCGGCCGTGGTCGCCAGCAAAATGACCAGGGCATAGGCCGTGTTGCGGTACTGGTTGAACCAGTTGCGGGGTGTTTCGGATGGATGGTGGGCGGTACCGCGTACCGCCCAGGCCTGGGACAGACGGTCCAGCACGATGGCGATCAGCGTAATGGCCACACCGGCTTCAATCCCGTCTCCGATCGCCTGACGACGGAGCGATGCCAGGACATCGAATCCCAGGCCGCCGGCACCGATCATGGATGCGATGATCACCATGTTCAGCGACAGCATGATGACCTGGTTGACCCCGACCATCAAGCCGGGTTTTGCAGACGGTATCAACACCCTCCAGGTGATCTGGCGGCGGTTGCATCCGGCCATCTTTCCGAATTCCTTGATCTCGAACGGAACCGAATGCAGGGCAAGTATCGTAATTCGAACCATCGGCGGCATCGCATAGATCACCGTGGCCGTAATGGCCGACACCGGACCGAAGCCGAACATGAACAACACCGGGACCAGGTAGGCAAAAATCGGAACTGTTTGCATCAGGTCCAGCACCGGCATGATGGCCTGCTCGAACCGCTTGTGCCGGTAGCCCAGAATACCCAGTGCCACGCCAAATACGATCCCGATCGGCACCGCAACCATGATGGAAGCCAGCGTAACCGTGGCACTCTCCCACTGTCCGAAACCCACCAGGCACAGAAAACTGAGCAATACGATCACTGCCAGCATGCCGTCCTTGATCCGCCACGCGAACAGGACCGTGACGATGGTCAAGCCGATCCAGGAGACCGCTGGAATGCTCCAGATTTCGCCGTTGCCCAGAGGAATCTCGAAGCCGGTTGAAAGCAACGCACGGATGAACTGGTAGGGCATCTCGATGCATGCAGCCACCGCACGGGTAAATTCCTTGAAGGTCCACGGGAACAGGTAGGCTTCGTTGCCCAGCATCCATTTCATGAAACCGGTCACGCAGTAGCGAACGCTGGTACAGCTGCCAAGGGCTTCCACATGCCAGGAAAGTTCCTTGGGCGCCTTGACCGCCCATTGCCACCAGTCGGCACCCAGCCACACCACGATTGCAACCGCAAACGCGCCCCCCCAACCGAGAAGCCAGCTGTTTCGCCGGTAAACCCCGATTGCGTGCGCAGGGATCATGGAAACTGCACGGTGGCTGACGTCAGTTGCCAACCAGGACGTCAATGACCGCTTCGCGCGCAAGCTGACCGACAATATTTCCTTGTGCGTCCACGACATCGTAGGGTTGTTCCGACGCCACGATTTCGGCTGCGATTTCCTCGATCTTGATCGAATCGGGCACGCTCCCGCCGGAGGGAAGGGAGGGGTCTTTCGGGGCCATCACTGACCGGGCGGTAAAGACTTTCGACTTGGTCAGGTCATTGGTGAATTCTTCCACATAACTGTCGGCGGGTGTCCGGACGAGCTCTTCCGGTGTGCCGACCTGGATAATGGCCCCGTCCTTCATGATAGCAATGCGATCGGCAAGACGGATCGCCTCGTTGAAGTCGTGCGTGATAAAAACAATCGTCTTGCTCAGAACCGACTGGATGCGCAGAAACTCGTCCTGCATTTCGCGCCGGATCAGGGGGTCCAGGGCAGAAAACGGTTCGTCCAGAAACCAGATCTTGGGTTCTACGGCCAGTGACCGTGCGATCCCGACGCGTTGCTGCTGTCCGCCGGACAGTTCTCGCGGATAATACGATTCGCGGTCCGAAAGACCCACCAGATCAATGACTTCACGGGCTTTTTGATGGCGCGAATTGCGGTCGATACCCTGTACTTCGAGAGGAAATGCAACATTTCCGAGTACGGTCAGGTGAGGCATCAGCGCAAAATGCTGAAACACCATGCCCATCTTGTGGCGACGAATCTGAATCATTTCCTTTTCCGATTTCGTGAGCAGATTCTCGCCCTCGAAAGTAATCACGCCCGTCGTCGGTTCAATCAGGCGGGACAGGCATCGAAGCAGGGTGGACTTTCCGGAACCGGACAGGCCCATGATGATAAAGATTTCACCTTCTGCGACCTCAATGGTCGCTTCGCGGACCGCGCCGATTAACGAGGCCGCCCGGAGGTCTTCACTGGTGATTTCCGATGTCGACGGGACACCATCGAAAATGCGTTCAGCATTCTTACCGAATATTTTCCAGACGTGCTCGCAGGTGAGGATGGGTTCCGGTCTGGCCACGGTGCGATTACGTCATGAGGCGGGCAGGTCAGGATAGACCCGCCGTGCCGGCACGATATCGGGCACCGGCACGGCGGAGTCGGTTCGACCGGGAGCAGGAATTACTGCGTCCAGGGTTTCCACACGGCCTCATTGTCTCTCAGCCACTCTCCGACAACCTCTTCGACAGACATTCCCTCGAGATCGACCTTGACAATCAATGAACTCATCAACTCGTTGTCGATCGTGAAGTTGCGGATGGCCTGGTAGGCCTTCGGCCATTTTGCCTCTCCCTCGGCCCAGCCTACCGCCTTGATCCAGCCCCTGGGCTTGCCGCAATCATACGCCATGTCGGCATTGCCTCCCCAGGAAGGGTCCTTGTAGCATTCGTCCGTGTAGACGGGAAAATCGACCCATTCGCCTTCATATTTGGCGGTTGCCCAGTGCGGGGCATAGACCCAGGCCAGGATCGGTGCCTGCCGCTGGTATGCCGACTCAATCTCTGCGAACAGGGCGGCATCGGTTCCGGCATGAACCACTTCGTAGTTCAGGCCCAGGGCCTCGGCGCGCTCGTCATCGTAGCCACCCCAGGTGACCGGACCCCCCAGGTAGCGTCCCTTCGGCAGTGTTTCAGGCGTTCCGAATGCCTCCGCACAGTCATTCAGTGCCGTCCAATCCGGCAATCCCGGGCACTGTTCCTTCATGTACAACGGATACCACCACTCTTCAATCGCATGCATTCCGGTTTCACCCAGATCAACGGTATTGCCGGTCGCCAGCGAAGCTTCCAGCGCATCTTTGCCCGTCGTCTCCCAGATTTCCACGGCAACATGCAAATCACCTGATTCCAGACCAACGAATTGCGCAATATAATCTGCGGGCACAAATTCTACGTTGTAGCCCATCGACTTGAGAATTTCACCAATCATCGTGGCGGTGATGAATTGCCCGGTCCAGTCGTGCCAGGTGATCTTGATCGGGTCCTCGGATTCAGCCTGGGCAAATGCTGCAGGCGCCTGCACAAACAGCGTCACGGCCGCTGCGGCGACCAGTGCCCGGAAAGTCTTGTTGGTTCTCATACTAATCCCCCTCTTTATGTTGATTGAAATGGTCGGTTCTGTTCAAAACGTTCGCGATTCCGGCTCGGATACCGTTCCGACATCGATACCCCTGCTGAATCACTGTCGAACTCCGGCGCTGCCTCCTGAGTCACGCCCTGCATGGGTCCGCGCAGGTTGAAAATCAGCCTGAACGCACTCAATGGCGGTTTCGGAGAGTCGACCGGTTCTCCATCGCAACCCAGCGAATCCCCGTTCGGTTCCATCACCGGCATCGGTATTGCAACCGGTCCCACAGAACAAGCACCGGATGACCGAAGCCACCGTCATGCGTTGAATAAGCCAGATATTTCCCTGCTTGTCAAATACAAAGTTCTGCGGACCCGTGTCCTCGTGCTCGAAGACCGTCCGAAACCGCCCGGCCTGCTATTCGAGCCGTGTGTTGGACGAACCGTTTCCGGAAATTTCGCGATCAAACAGGCGTTGCGTTCGGCCCCGACGGCCATGGACTGGCGAGCACCACCGCCGGACCTCCCGGCAGTTCCCTGGCCACCCGCATCAGGCCAGCAGCGCCGCAACAGCTTTCGGGTTCGAGGGGAAGTAATGGTGCAGGTAGGTCAGGGTTGTTTTGCCGCATTGGATGACCGCTTCGCCCCGTTCTCCATTTTGCCGGGTACAAAACCGCGAAGGTGCCGACTTCAGGTGAACCACGGAGTGATGAAAGGAGTGGCCCCGGATTTCCCCCTGGCCATAATCCACGCACTGCAGCCCAACGCTCTGAAACCCGGATTGCAGGGTGCATTCGGCATCCAGCAGGGCAAATCCATCCCCCTTTTCTCCGGTCCGGGCGGTGATGCGGTTGCATAAAGCCATCATGCCGCCGCATTCTGCCAGGATCGGTTTTCCGGAGCCCTGGAATTCCTGCATGCTTTGGCGGGTCACATCAGCCCGTGTAAGCCTGCCCAGATGCAGTTCCGGATATCCGCCAGGGATCCAGAGCGCATCACAGGAGGGGACCGGATCATTGGCCAGCGGCGAAAAACAGACCGTACTCGCACCCATGGATTTCAACAGATCGATATTCGCGGGATAGATAAAGCTGAACGCCGCATCTTTGGCGATGGCGATGGTTTTTCCGGCAAGGCGGGGTTCCGGCGGCAGGGCCGGGCTCCCCGGGGAAAAGGATACCTCCCGCAGGCCGGGATCGATGCCGAACTCACCCAGTGCCGATGCCATGTCATCGAGCCGGTGGTCCAGGTCCCGGTGTTCAGGGCCCTGCACCAACCCCAGGTGCCTTTCGGGCAAGATCATGCGGTCATCCCGGCGAATACTGCCGGTGTAGCGCTCCCCGATCGCTTCATGCATCAGACGGTCGTGGTTGTTGCTGCCAACACGGTTGCCAATGACCTGGTCAACGGAGACTCCCGGGCCGTATTTTTCCATCCCCTCGACGACAGCGGCAGCAGTCTGGGCGAATTTGGCCACGTTGAGAACCAGGGTCACCGGCAGGTTGAACAACCTTGCCAGTCGGGCATTGCTGGGTTCATGGTCATGCAGCCCCATCATGCTTTCCACCAGAACGATATCGTTGCGGGCCGCCCCCTGGCACAGCAGTGTCCGGCAATGATCTTTGCCCATCATCCACAGGTCCAGGTTGTAGACGGCCTGCCCGGAGGCAGATTGCAAAATGGTCGGATCGAGATAGTCCGGTCCAATCTTGAAAACCTGCACCCGCCTGCCTGCCCGGAAATAGCGCCGGGCAAGTGCCGCGGTCAGGACGGTCTTTCCCTGCCGGGAACCGGGGGAAGCCACCAGGGTGGCCAGACAGCGCGATGGAGTTGCCGAAAGCATTTTGTGGCACAATATCGGTAGCGTGTTCAGTTTTTCACCAGTAGAATAGGATGCATTTGAGTCCGGAACCAACAGTACCCTGCACCGACTTCCTGCCAGCCAATGGACTCAACCGCAATATATAGCATACTTGCCCTGGGTTTCGGTCTTGGCCTGTTGCATGCCCTGGACGCGGACCACATCATGGCCATTTCGTCCATGGCGACCCGTTCCAATTCCCGTAATCGATGGTCGGTCGGGACCATGCTCGGTTTTTGCTTTCGCTGGGCACTCGGCCACAGCGCCATCCTGATTTCGTTGTCTTTGCTGCTCCTGTTCGCCCGGCTGGAATTGCCCGAAACCATCCCATTGCTTGCCGAGAAACTCATTGGCCTGTTCCTGATCGGCATCGGCACCTGGATATTGTGGAATATCTGGCGGAACCGGCTGGTACTCCAGGTACACCGGCATCATGATGTCACGCACGTTCACCTCACAGACCGGGGAAATACATACCACAACCACCAGCCGGTCCTGGTCGGCATCATCCACGGCCTGGCGGGGAGCGCACCGGTCCTGGCATTGATTCCAGCCCTGGACCAGACCCGCAACCTGGTCGGAATTCTCTATGTACTGCTGTTCTGCCTCGGTGTGCTGATTTCCATGCTGGCGTTTGGCCTGTTTTTCCGGCAGATACAGGACTGGATGGCGGGATTCGGTCAGAAAGTGTTCCAGGGAAGCCGGATGGCCATTGGCTCCATGGCCATTGCATTTGGAAGTTACTGGCTGTTGGCGTAGGCCGGAAGTGTGCGTCCCGCCTCGACATCCCGATGGAAACCCGTTCCCCGGCCCGGCCGGCTCCCGGCCCCGGATGGGCATTCATCCGGGCGGGATACCGCATCAACCACCGGTCCACGGGAATGATGATTCCGGATGCGTGACGAAACCCCTGAAAACCGGCAGAAACTGAGAAGCGGGTACAGCACGGGCGCCTGCGCCACCGCGACCTCACTGGCGGCGGCGGATTTGCTCATCAATGGCCGGGCCGGCGGGTCGGCCACGATCACCCTGCCCCGCGGAGAACGGGTGACATTCGAACTGCAAAGATGCGAACGGATATCCCGGGTTCGTGCCATTGCCAGCACCATCAAGGATGCGGGAGACGACCCCGACGCCACCCATCTTGCAACGGTATTTGCCGAAGTGGAGCTGGTCGAAAATCCCGGGACACGGTTTTATGCAGCCGAAGGGGTGGGCACGGTGACCCGCGCCGGGCTGTCCATCCCGGTCGGCGAACCGGCCATCAATCCCGTCCCCCGGAAAATGATGACGGAGCACCTGGCGGACCTTGGGAACCAAAGCGGGTATGCGGGCGGTTTTGCCGTCCATATCGGCATTGTCGACGGAGAAAAAATCGCATTGGATACGATGAACGGCCGCCTGGGCATTCTTGGCGGGCTTTCCATACTGGGCACCACGGGGATCGTCCGGCCCTACTCCTGCTCGGCTTTCATTGCCTCGATTCACCAGTCCATTGATGTCGCCCATGCCAACGGCGTGAGGCATATTGCCGCCGCCACGGGTTCGACCAGCGAAATCCATATCCAGGAACGGCTGGCACTGCCGGACATGGCCATGGTCGAGATGGGTGATTTTGCCGGCGCGGTCCTGAAACACCTCCGAAAGGTTCCCATGAAAAGACTGTCCATTTGTGGCGGCTTCGGGAAGATCAGCAAGCTGGCAGCGGGTCATCATTCTCTGCACAGCAAGGATTCGGCCATTGATTTCGGGTTTCTCGGCCAGGTCGCCGAAAAACTCGGGGCCGGCAACACCCTGGTGCAGCGTATCCTGGAATCGAACACCAGTCTCGAAGCCCTGGAATACTGCCAGTCCGAAAATGTCCCGATGGCAAACGCCATCTGCACCCTGGCCAGAGCGACGGCCAGTAAAGCGTGCAAAAACCGATGCGAAATTGATGTCTATGCCATCAACCGCAATGGCGAGGATGTGGGCACCTCGCTCGGGTCATGACGCAAGATGAACATCCTGGTGCTCGGCGGCATTGCTGAATCCAAGGCCCTGGCCGGCGCACTGGTCCGGGCCGGACATACTGTGGTCTACAGTATCGCCGGGCTGGTGAGGCAACCGGACCTGCCCTGCGAAATTCACAGCGGTGGATTCAGCCGGGAGGGACGGGATGGCATCCTGGGCCTGGCCGACTATTGCCGGGAAAAAGCCATTGCGCTGTTGATCGACAGCACACACCCCTATGCCGAAGGAATTTCAGCCCATGCCGTGGCCGCAGCACATCACGCAGGAATCTCCTGCTGGCGCTTCAACCGGCCGGGCTGGGACCGGAAGAATCATCCGAACTGGGAGGATTACCTTCACTGGCAGGACCTGCTGCCGAAAATCGAACCCTACCACCGGCCATTTTTCACGATTGGCCGAAGTGCACTGGCATTTGCCGACCAGCGGGCCCGACATCAAATCTGGACGGTTCGCAGTGCAAAACCCTTCGCCGATGTGGACGGGGTCACCCAGATCCATGCCATCGGTCCATTCAGCCTCGAAGAGGAACTGGCCCTGATGCGCAAACACCGGATCGATGCCCTCATCAGCAAGAACAGCGGATGTACCCGGGTCTCCGCAAAACTGGAAGCTTCCCGTCAACTGGGCATTCCGGTCTTTGTACAGGTCCGGCCCGGATTGGTCCCTGCAGCACGAAGTTTTGATTCCATTGATTCGCTCATGGATGCAATCCCGACGGTTTAATCCCTGTTAACGAGATTCATGGGAACTATCGTATATTATTTCAATTTCTTTTTAATATCATGCCTTCCAGATCAAGCAAAATATCTGGGTTGTTGCCTTTACCTTCCAACTCTTTGCAAACATCTTCCAGAACCTCCTTGATGTCAACCATATGCCATGGCAAATGGTCCTTCAGTTTCTCAGTTGCGACCTTCAGACGATCTGCAACATTGTCCCGTCCGATAACCAGAGCCCAAGGCTCGCACAGGCGCCAGCGAAGCAGACCCACGAGCAGATAAGGACCATAAATATAAGCTGAGGTAAAAGCACTCCCTGCCTCAAGAGCCTTGACAGCCTCAAGAACCTTGGCTTCGGCGACACTGGCGATGATATTGATCTCTTCACGATCAAGCTCTGCCGGCGCGCTATCCGTACGAGACAACAGAAATGCCGCGCAGGCAATCTGGTTTTTTTTCCATTTATCTCGCGGCAGACGCAGAAGATAATCGAAGACCCGCCTTTGGTGCTGCGGGTCCCGTGCTGTTCGACCGACACCCTGTAACATAAGTGTTTTTGATCCACCGGACTGCACAAAGGGGTGGGTTCCGGTGTCCGCCTCAACGCCGTCAAGAAGGTGTGGTACAATGTATTCTGGGCATTTATGAAATGACCATGTCAAGAATTTCAAAGAATCATTGGTGTTTGTTCCATAACCGCGAAGGCGCTTTCTCACATCTTTTTCGGCACGACTGATTGCACTTTCCAGAAGGGATTTCGCCTTATCGGACAGGTTATCTGGGTAGTTCCCATCACTTGAGATCGGATATTTTTCAAACAAGCGCCCAGCTAATTTGCCTGCCAACACCTTCCAATTAGGCTGGTCTTTATCCAGTTCTTGCTCCAGCAAATCTTCCAGCCCACGAATTCTGTTCTGGGTTGACCACGGTTCGATCCCACATCGTAATACTACACGATTCGGCACCGTCGGCTTTTCAGGTTCTAGGCTTTTGATGATTTCTTCCCAGCTTTTTCCCAATTCTTCTGCCTGTTCCCAGTCGACGACCAACGGGCCCGCAAATGCTTCGGATATCAAGGTCAACCGGGCACGACCGGAGGCGGGTGTTTGCTGTAAATGCAACTCAACCGGAGTACTGCACCGAGGCGGTATCGAAAGCGGTACAATGGCCCGACGAGGCGTTTCATCCGTCTCTTTCTTGAGATAAACTTTTATTTTTTCCATGCCACTCATCAGAGCCAGACGTGCGGGTTGCCTGCTACGATAAGATTGTCCCGCTGGCAGTAAGGTATCTGCAGGGATGAGGTCGAAATTTTTTGCGCCATCTACATTCTGAACGATAGTCGAAATCTGCGGTAAAAAGTCGTAGTAGATTGGCAGGTTTTCCGAAAGGCGGCGTGCCGCTTCCCAAGCGCCCAAAGCAATTGCCTGGGGTTTCAAACAATAGATTTTGCGGTCGAAATGCATTTCAAGACTTTCGACAACTTGATGGCGAACCGCGCCAATGGTCGGTGTTTCAAAAAGAATGGCATCACAGTTGGCAAGGTTTTCAGCGAAGCCCTTGGGGATTGTGGCCTCTTTACCAACGAACCCCGCAGGAGGTGTGACGATTTCCCAAGAACCATCCCATTTTCGAAGCGGTTCAGCTTCGCAGTGGTGTCCCAATGCGAGCATCCAGGGAAGCTGTGATGCCTCGACATGTGCGCTCTTGTGCGGATTGGCACATCTTTGTTTTAACGCTTCCTTTGCCTGCCTCAACAACGATTCGAGGCCCAATGCACTGTTGCGCGATTGCCCGGGATTTTTCCTTTCGGGGGCGAAGCGTTTGTCTTTTCTCAGTTCTAATCGTTGTGAGGTGAAACCCTTAGAGGTATGGCCGATCACCCCGATACTGTTGATATTGTCCCATTGAATATCCACACATTGATCAAGCGCTGCCAATACTGCCAAAACAGGTCTCCAGACAAGCAACCGCCTACTACTCCGTAGCGACTGCAAACTTTTCAGCAAAGCCTCTTGGTGGTCTTCATCGAGCGTGGGAGTATCCGGGATAGCAAGTACCACCGTCGCTTTGCGTGTGCCAGCCATTGCACAAATGGCACTTGTGATCTCGGAAATATGTTTCTGAGGATGTTCCAATAGGTGCTGGAGTGCTTTTCGGTTACCGCCCGTACCGATCCTCCCCCATCCTGCTCCCCTGCCATGAGGAGCACGCAATGCCTGCACACCGCCAATGAATTTGGGGGGTTGAGGGCCATTGTTTTCAACCTGTACAACGACGCTCCCGATACCGCCATGTATGACCCGTTTTTGTTTATTGGAGGTCTCCTGGCCAGCGACTTCGACCCAGTTACGGACAGAAAAATCGTTCCAGCCGTTCAGGTCGAAACCGACAAGTCGCTTCATTCCTCTCCCACTTGGAAACAGGTTCGGACAAAGCGTGCCAGAGCCTTTTTACCAGCTTCGAGAGTTTCGCCGGCCGCATCAATCGAAATTGCCTGTATGCGGACACCAGCTGAACTGGATACACCGGTTTCCACGACTTCGCCGTACGCAGGCATCAAGATCAACCCTTCTTGCATGACTTCTTTTGTGGTCCTGTGAAGCTCTTCGATTGATGAAGCAGCACTATGCGCTTCGACAACAGGAGACATCCTGCAGAAAGAATGCGGTGTCCAAATTGGAATACGACGTTCGAGAAATTCAGTTTTCAGATCAGCAACCTGAAGCCAGACATTTGCTCCTGCGTCAAATTGGATTGAAGAAACCTCATCGGGTCGAGCCTGAACTTCGACGATCAAACCGCTGTTACGCAACCAGAAGACTGCAAGCGGTCGGTCGTGAAGAAAGCGCCGACCTCGCACCGCTTCATCCTTCCATATAAGCGGCGACTGGGCAAGTAACTTCGCCTCATCAAGGCCATACAAAGCCAGAATCACTGCCAAAACACAGAAATCTGTCCAGCTTTCGGCTTGCCAAGCCCAGAGATCATCCTCAGCCTTGTCCTTCCGCAGCAATCGGCCCCAGGCATCTTTCACGGTACGATAATCCCGGTCTTCCATCAGCACATAATTCGCAGTGATTTCTGGCTCCGCAATCGCCACACCCAGTTCGGTCAACTTATGTGACAAACGTCGGCAAAGCCTGAAGTAGTCTTCGACCGCTCGATAGCGCCGACTGTTGCGTGCCCGCTCGTGTTCGCGAATCCATTGACGGGCAAAATGCGAAGCCAGTCTAAGATAGGCGTGCAGCACCCTGTTCTCGAGGGTGTCGAAACTTTCGTGACGAACGATGGCCAGGACCCTCTGATCGGCCCCTGCCCTTTCCGCTATTGTCCGACCCGGTTGGCGCACCATCCAAACCATTGATGAGCGGTCCATTTCCTGAACACGGTTCAGCGGTGTCAGTTCACGATTCCTACGAAGCACATGGCGGATTCGTTTCTCTAATTCAAGCAGGTAAAACTTGACCTCGTCCGCCTGCCGGACGATTTCCGCCATACGTGGATTGCTTTCATCCTCGGCGCGGTCCCAGGCCTCCTGTAGGTGCTTCCAAAAATTTTCGGGATCATCCAGAGAGCCCTTGATTTCTTCGATACGCGCCAAAACACAATGCATATGGGACGAAACCTCAACCGCCTTCTTTTCGTCAGACGTCTTCGGACGAAGGCCTTTCTTTGGACACACAGGCAGACCGGCAATTCGAACCGGAGAATTGCCCTTACCTATTTTTGGGTAGGGAAACAGTCGTAATTCCTGTTTCTGGTCACTGTGCAACAGGAGTTTGGCATAACGGCTTCCTGCATTCTCTCCAGACCGGGCGAGTCCCAAAAAACAGTCTTCGGGGCCTAAAACTGTTTTCTCAGTTTTTTCCGTACGAAGCGACCAAGGGCGCCGAACAAGGTTCATTCCCTCGTTACCCCGCACCACACGAATTGCCTGCTGCTCTCTTCAGCCAACTTCGCGGAATCAAGTATGGCAACAGCAAGGGTCGTATCGTTCAGGTCGGTTTCCACATAGTTCGCAAGTTGATCCAGGGAATTGCTAATGCCGGGTCCCATTTCGACACCGCGCAGTTTTGGGAGGAGCCGCATCTCGACCTGGTCTGCCAAAGCTGTCCGAATATCTCGGTAGCCATTTTCTTTGGGATAATTGGCGGCATAGGCTACCATTGCCCGTCCCAACCGATGACCGACGGGACGGCCCAACTCTCTCATATGATCAGCCATCTTGTCGATATTGTTCTTAATATCAGCCCGCTCGTCATCATTGAGTGCGTCTACACCTTGGATCCATGCATGCCACTGGCTACGTGACAGTGCTTTGGTTTCACCCTGTGTCGGTGCCCCCTGCTTGACTTCAGTTCTGATCGTTTTTGGTGCCGCAAAACGCATCACGTTTGCACGGTCAACCACCTTTTCCGACAGTGATTGCGTGCTTTCATCTTCGTTCATGGTTCCTGCAAACAGCACATTATAGTCAGGGAAGATACGAGGCGTGGGGTTTCCTTTCGGCATGGGGATATCCAGTTCGAGCTCGGCATCCTTGCGTAATTCCTCGCGACCAACCTGATCAATCCCCGGACGGCTTTCGAGTCGACTCAGGAAATCCGAGAAATAGTATTCGACCCGCGCGAGATTCATCTCGTCCAGAAGGACGAGTAGCATGTGCTCCTGCAGGTCGCGACTGCCTTTCGACCCGTTCCATTTGTCCAAATGAAACAGCCCCCGCGCCAGATCGGTTGGACGAAACTTTCCCTCAATATAATTGTAGAATCCCATAAGATCCTGTGGACTGTCCCAGCGCGGCTGAACCGGAACTTGCAGGAACCCGATCCCCATTGCCTGTGCATAATGCCGTGGCAGCTGGCTTTTACCGGTTCCAGAAATACCTGCCAGAACGGCCATCTGTGTTGTCTCATTCACCTTCATTGCTGTATGAAAAGCACGGACGACACGGGAATGATATTCCAGCCCCGAATCTTGCATATGATCTGTAACGCGTTTCAGGGCATCATTTTCCTGCTCCTTCACCTCGTGCTTGGGCCAGTCTTGCATGCCTGAAAGAACAGGTGGCAGTGCCTTGAGTTCTGCCAGCGGATCAGATGCCTTCCCTTCAATGTCGCCTGCGGCACTGGATTTTTTCATGGCCGCAATCTGTGCACGCAACTCGGCTCGCTGAGAGTCCATTCGTGCCAACTCTGTTCGCTGCGACGCCAGATTGGCGGCCTCCTCCGTATATTCTGCCTTGATTTCTTCCAGCCTCTCCTTCGCCAATCGCACCCCTTTTACTGCATCTTCGCGACGGGAACGAAAATTTTCGATTTCACCTTCGAGACGGACCGCGGCCCGTTCAAGCTGTTCAATGCGGCCGCGCAAATCCTTTTCATGCACCTGCAAAGCTTTCAGGTCAGACAGTTCCCCGCGCAAACCGGTGACTGCCTGTTCCAGTTTGGCGTGACTCTTCTCGAGCACCGAAATTTGGGCCACGAGCTGTTTTGCTTTTTGCAACCGGGTCTCAACCTGTTCCAGTTCCAAAGCCTTTTCATTCAAATCCTGCGTTACAGCGGCCAGAGCATTGTGGGCCTCATCCGTCTCTTGTCGCAGGGTCAGAATTTCCTGCCGCCTTTCCTCAAGCTGCTGCCATTCGACCAACAACTCGTCCTTTTGGCGAATCAAAGAGTCGACCTCAGCCTGGATGTCCGCAATGCTGGAGATCGCTTCACGGCGTTTTTCCAGCTCAGCTTCAAGATCGTCCAAGGTGATTTTCTTGCCACGGATCTGCGCATCAATCTCACCAAGCGTTGCAAGCGGCGGTTTGAGCGTATTCGCGTGGTCAGCCCGAACAGCGACAACCACCATTATGATCGCCAGTGCCAAAAGCACAAAGCCCACAATCAGAACAGTCAGTAAAAGTGGCTCCATCAGTTTTTCCCCTCGGCAGGTGTAGTGGAGCCTTCAGTAGGTTGATCAGGTGATACCTCTCCCAGCAAGGTTTCTTTAAGCGCGATAACCCTCTGCGTCAAATCATGTTCTTGTTGCTCCAACCGAACAATGCGCGTTCTGAGCACATCTGCTTTGCCCTCCACCGTAGCGAGCGCATGCGTGACTTCGCTAACTTCAGTGTCCAATGTTTCTTTTTGAATCTTCAACGTGGTGAGCTCTCCTTCCAGCACCCGTTTTTGGCTGGTTCCCTGGGAAATGTCTATTTCAATACCAGACTTTTTTGTCAATAGCCTGGAGTTTTCAATAGAGAGAGTGTGCACAGCAGCTTCTAGATCGGTTTTTTTCTGTTTAAGTGTATCCAGCCCGGCTGAAGCGATTTTTGCTTGTTGCTGCAACAACTCAATTTCCGAGGTCAGTTCCGCCTTTGCGGACTTTAGCTGCTCAGCCAAACCATCGCGTATCTTTTCTTTGCCAAAGATATCAGCTTCTAGGTTATCGTGTTTCTTGGCAAGGTCCTGCTTCTTGCCCTCGAAGGCTGAAATGGCTTGGCGAAGTGCTGCGAGTTCTGCTTCCACTCCAGCTAACTTGACTTGCTCATCCTGGAGTTCATTCCGTTTGGCCGCAAGCTGCGAGCCGAGTTCAGTTTTCTGGTCGCGAACAGTATTCAGCGCCTGCATGGTGTTGGAAAGATCTGCCTCAGCATTGGAATTTTTTTCAATGAAGCGGGTAAGTTTCTCATGTGCATTCCTGAGTGCGGCAACTCGCTTATCCTGATCATCATAGGTTTGCTGCAGTTCGGCTAATTTTGCTTCTTCGGCACTAACCTTGCTACGAGCGGTCTGGAGTCTTTCTTCGGCAGCAGCAGTCCGCCCTTCGAGCGAGTCCAGCATCATTTGTGCCTGTTCAACACGGCGCTTGAGATTATCGAGAGTAGAGTCCTTTTCAGAAAACTCTTGGCGGACAGTTTTCAGTTCGGATGTGGCCTTTTCCAGTTCCAAAACAACCCGGTCCCGTTCGCGTTTCTTCTCTCCAAGATCAGCGGTTTCTGTCTCCAGGTCTATCAGATGATCCTGTAATCGATCCCGTTCACCCTTTGCTTTTCGAGTGTCATCTTCGGCCGACTCTTTCTCACGGTTCAGGTCTGCAATTGTGCGTCCCAGTTGTTCTTTTTCCGTTTTCAATTCATGCTGTTCAGTATGGGACCGCTTGAGTGCAGCCTTGACGGCGCTTTGCTCCATTAGCTTTCGGTCTGCTTCAGCAATCTCGTTGCTCTTGGCTGAAAGAGTAGCCTCGGCGGACTTAATGCCTTCATTGAGCGTTTCCAAGTTCCGCTGTAAGCTTCGTCCCTTAGCCAAATCATCTTCAAGCACCGACTTTTTCGTTTCCAGCGTCTGGATCTTTGCCAACAGTTTGGAGTGTTGCTCGTACCGGTTATCGATCTCTCGCAGGATTCTTTCCCGGTCGTCACGGATCTCACCGTACTCCTTTTCCAATTTATCCACTTTGAACAGGAAAAACCCGAAGGCCGCTACCGTCAGAAGGGATGTGACAACCGCCATCCATGTAAATGCGCGTGATTTGCGCCACGTTTCAGTTTTTGAGATTTCGTTCGACAAGGTCAAGGCACCCCTCCATATCCTGTTTCAATTCATCCACCCAAAAGCGCTGGACCTTCCAGCCAAGTGAGCGCATCTGGTGATCACGCCAGTGATCGTCGAGTTTGCGGTTACCGTCGACATCCTGATGCCAGCGACGCCCATCAATTTCGAGGTCCAGCTTGATATCATCAACTCCAAACAGGGCGAAATCGAGCCTGCGACCTGCGATATCGTATTGCGGCTGCGGGTCCAATCCACGTTCTTTCAATTTGTGGAACACGGTCCGTTCAATCTCGCTATCAAAGATACCCTCGCCAACCGAGCATATCCGAGGTTCCGTCGCTCTCGCAGCCAGACTTTGCAGCGATTTGACCCGACCGGATCTCGCATAATCCAGATCACCAAAAACATGCGCAACCGCTCGTGCGCGGCTGATCGCGACATTCAGGCGTCGCCAGTTCCTTTGCAGAAACGTCACCGCACTGGAATTGATCTTCGCATGTATTGTCGGAGAGAACAGGATCAAATCACACTCCTGTCCCTGAAACCCGTCGATTGTACCGATACGAAGCTCAGACTTTTTCCAGAGAGCTTCAGGAATCGAAGCCTGCAGGGCCTTAACCAATTCCTGAACTTGGGAACGGAATGGGGAGATTACGCCGATGGTGCCGCAATAATTTTTGTCAATCAAAATATCTTTCACATGATTTGTGATTGCAACGATTTCGGCTTTATTGATGTTCTGGGTTCCAGACGACGGCAAGGATGGGGCAGAAACATTGGTCCAAACCAATCCTGGCTTGGACCCTTCCGGGAGTTTCAAAGCACTTGGATTTGCCGAGACGCGGAGTTTTCCACCATAAAACATATCGTTGATATAGCTGACGATCCCTTCTGCCGATCTGTACTGGTCGCGTAGCATGATCGCCGGTACGCTGGGCGTGCTGCGCGCCAAATCAAAAAGACTTTTGCGCCCTTGCGAGAAACGGCCAGTGCCACGGTTGGGCAGGCCGTTAGCGGTCATCAGGTTCCGGTCCTGTTTGATTCCAATTTGTGGGATAAAGGCCAACTGCCGATCGTCGCCGACAATCACCGCCTGCTTTGCTCGTGCCAACAGCGGCAATGCCGAAGCGATATCGCACTGGCTGGCTTCATCAAAAATCACCAGATCAAACAGACCTTCATACAAAGGGATCCGCTTGGGGGTTCCTAAAACGGATACAAGCCATAGTGGGCGGTGATAAAGAACGGTTTCAGAAATACCTCTGGACATTGCTGAGACTCCATGCAGTTCCAGGTCGTCATACTTGGCGGAAAGACTGATCCGCTGCTCCTCGCTCAACGAAGCCCGCTCTCCCAGATGCTTTTGCAATACGGATTGCGCCAAAGTTGCGATTTCATGTGTCAGAGCGACGGGGTCTTCTGGTGTACCCAATACTCTCAGCTCAGTTCTGATTTCATTCACAGCCTGTTTGAGCTCTCCCAATATTTCCGAATTAAGAAATATTCCGGTCGACCTAGAAACCCCAAAACGCTTCGGGAATAACCAAGCCAGCAATCGCCGTAGCAAACCTGTTTTTCGAACTTCATCCACGGGAGACTCTTCATGAATAGCTTTCTCACTCCGCAATGCGATTGTCTCGTCTAAGTCGGCCAGCCGACCATGCAAGTTGCGCCGCTCTTCGATTGCATCAAGCGCCCCTAAACGGCGTTGAGCCAATGATGAAATCTGTGAGGAGAGCATCGGGTCAGTTTCGCCCTTGACCCTACTCGTATCATTTACCAATACTGAAACGACATCCTGCACGCTCTGGTCAACTTCGCGCGTTGGATCTAAAGTACGCACCAGAAATGGAACATTCGGTGCAATGTTCGATAAACGCTCTTCGACCGCGTCCAATGCCTGATGATTCTTCGACGCCACAACAACTGACTTCCCCTGTAGCATGGCCGTTGCTACCATTGCGATGATCGATTGGCTTTTACCTGTTCCCGGAGGACCGGTAACAACCGACAGTGGATCAGCAGTCGAATTGGAAACAGAACGTATCTGTTCGAAATTAAGTGGACCGATATTGACGGGTGGAACTGCTTTGATCTCGCCATCATACGCAAGACCGAGAAGGGGCCCAAGGGCAGTCCGAGCGATTTTTCCTGGATTCCAACTGGCAATTTTGTCCAGATCCTCCGCTGCGCTGGCCGTGAAAGAGTTTCCCGTCGGCAGGAAAAGCCCCATAGCGTTGAAGATACCCTCACCCATGGGATCAATACTGGCAACGAAATTACGGCCAGTGATTTTTCCCCTTACGGATTTCGCAGCTGCTTCACGCAGACGGGACAGAAACTCATCGCGCGAAAGCCCGACTCCTCTCTGATCCGAAAATACTGCTGAGAGGCCGGATGAAGACCAGGCCGATCCCGTGGCCACCGACTTGACCCAGTCGGGGTTCACTAGAATATCGTCAACTTGAATCTGAACAAGGAAATCATCACCATCCCGCGACCAAATTGCAGCCACAAGACCAACAGGTCTGATCGCGGGAGCCCCGTCTTTTTTGCCTATTGCAATCGGCCAACCGACCGCCAAGGCAGAGTCGTTGGCTTCTCGACGTGTCAGAGCTTCGCGAAAGCTGTCCGGTAAATGGTCGAGCTGTACCCGAATGAAACCTGTTTGTCCTTCTCCTGGAAAAGGGTCTCCATCCCCGCTGACTAACTGGTAGGCGGTTCCGTGGCGATCATCATACTGAGTCAGTGCACCGCGCGGATCGTTTTGCAATGCAGCTCGGTAATATCTCAGCAGGGCATTGGGGTTGATTGCATCGCTTTTTTCCGCTTCATCCAGTGTCGGAATGCGCACATCGGGTTCAGCTCCAAAGCGTGCTGGTGAAGCCATCAACCTATCTGCTTGAACGGGAATTTGTCTACCATCAATCCCGACACCCGTTTGCTGGGGTTTGGAGATCAGTCGACAGGCCGCACGCCATTTGTTGTCCTGTCCAAGCTGCACCAGCCCTTGTTTTTGCAACGCGAGCAGTTCGGCAAGAATCTCTTCCCTCCGTCCAGCAGAAAAATCAATATCAAGAAGAGCATACAACTCCTTGCTGGTACGCCCTCTTGGAAAAGCCTCAATTGTTTTTAGCACTGCGCTCAAAAGAAATTCCACCTGTTCCTGTTTTAGGCAGCAATCCTGGACACCACCGGTTTTTCAACGAATGACAGCGATCTACCCCCTTACTGATGTATTTCACTGAAATTGTTCACCCAACCACGTGAAGATTGCCATCCATCGGGCGTAGCGGCAGGAGATCAACATTATGACTCTATTCCAACATGGTTTGTCAATAACAAATTTTGTTTTCAGCATTGTCCGCAAATCCCTTTTTACCAAGGGCAATAACCGATACAATGCACCAGTGGTTTCGCATTGAGCAGTCAATGCGAATCAGGGAATCCGGTAATCCCCCAGGGGTGACTCCGGAGCTGCCCCCGCAACTGTATGTGTGGTGCGACTGTTCGATATGCCACTGAATTCGAAAAGAATTTGGGAAGGCGAATGGTCGGAATACCCGCGAGCCAGGAGACCTGCCACAAAGACCCTTGAACTGACTTTTTGTTTGTCGGGTGAGACAAACCGGAGAACCTGATGATCCACACAGACCACATCCTGCCGTTTTGGCGAATCGGGCACAGGACGGGCTGTGAATAGCACGATGGAGGATTATCTCAAAGATCCCCGGGCCATTGAGGAAAAATCGTTTGCCCTGATTCGCCGGCATACCGATCTGTCCGGATTCAGCGATCTTCAGCAACAGGTGGTGATGCGCCTGGTGCACACCTGCGGAAATCCCGAGATTGCCCGGGCGGTCAGGATGAGTGAAGGGGCCGTCGATGCCGGCATTGCCGCACTCCGGGCACAATGCAATGTGTTGTGCGATGTGGAGATGGTCAGGCAAGGGGTGGGCAAGCGCTATTGGACGAAGGAACCGCTGTGCTTCCTCGATCATCCGGAGGTAGAGGAAAAAGCAATATCCAGGGGAGAATCCCGTACCATGACAGCAGTGCACTGGTGGAAACCCTGCCTGCAGGATGGGATCGTCCTCATCGGCAACGCGCCCACCGCACTGTTCCGTTTGATGGAAATGCTCGAGCAGGGAGCTCCCAGGCCCGCACTGATCATCGGCATGCCGGTGGGATTCGTCGGGGCGCCGGAGTCCAAATCGTATCTGTGGACGCATCACCGGAATCTGGAGTGCGAATGCATCACCCTGCTGGGCCGGGCCGGCGGCAGCGCAATGGCCGCAGGAGCCTTCAACAGCCTGGCACGACTGCAACACGGAGTGCGGCACTAGCTATCATGGAGATCACGGGCCTGACGGGAATCTTTGCCAAACCCCTGAAATCGGCACCCATCCGGTGGCAGGGCCACCCGGTCACCGTAATCAGCCTGGGATGCAGTGAACGAAGCGTATTGCCGGAGGCTGCCGTGGACGGGATCCGCAGGGCGGACCTGGTCCTGGGGGCCAGGCACCATCTCAAGGAAATTGCGCACATCGAAACGGATGCGGAACAACACCTCTTCCCCTCCCCCTTTTCCGCGTTGCGGGAGATACTGGAAGCCAACCAGGGCAGAAGGATCATCGTGCTCGCATCGGGGGATGCCCTCCTTTATGGGATTGGCACCTGGCTGAACCGGATCGTCGGCCGGGAACACCTGGTGTTCCACCCCAACCTATCCAGCATCCAGTATTGCTTTCATGCCATCGGCCTGCCATGGCAACAGGCGGAAATCGTCAGCTTGCACGGGCGTCCGCTGAAAACACTGCGCCGGCATATCCGGCACAATCACCTGATTGCGGTGATTACCGATGATCAATCCAGTCCCGACCGGATTGCGGGAGAACTGTGCCGGCAGGGTTATGGCGAATCCAGGATGTGGGTATGCGAGGCCATGGGCCGGTCGGAACAGCAGATACGGCAATCTACCGCTGCAGCGCTGTCCCGCTCAGGCCGGTCATTTCATCCTCTGAACGTTTGCATCATCCTGCAAAAACGCGCCCGGGAGATGACGCAGCCCCCGCTCCCGGTTTTCCCCGGTATTGCGGACCATTTGTTTGCGACCGGGTCGAAACCGGGCTACGGCATGATCAGCAAGCGGGAAACCCGCCTGGCCATCCTTTCCCTGATGCAACCGGAAAGCGGGGAAATCGCCTGGGACATCGGCGCAGGATGCGGCAGTGTCAGTGTGGAATGGGCCCGTTGGAATGACCGGGGCCAGATCTATGCCATCGAGCAATCACCAACCCGCATGGACCGCATCCGCGACAACAGTGAAAGATTCGGGACAACCCTGAACCTGACCCCCGTTCAGGGCACGGCACCCGACTGCTGTGATGCCCTGCCGGACCCGGACGCGGTCTTTGTGGGCGGCAGCGGTGGGCTGGCCGCGATGCTGGCGTATGCCTGGGATCGTCTCAAGCCGGGCGGGAAACTGGTGGCCAGTGCCGTGACCGACCCAAGCCAGGCGGCCCTCGCGGCCTTTTACCAGGACAAACCCGCCCGGGAGTGGATTACCCTTGCGGTCGAAAAAAACCTGCCGGACCGCCTGGAAACCCGTTCCCTGGCGCCGGTCACCATCGCCAAATGTGTTCGCCCCGCGGAGCCCGCGGGGGCGAGTCCGCCATGACCCGGATCTCCCGGCGACATCGGCAGCTGCCCGTCCTGCCCGCACCGGCCGGGGTCCATTGCCATGGGACCGGAACCGGGATGGGGAATTGGCAATGAATCCCGGATCCTCATCGCTGCGGTCCACGGGGACATTCTACGGGGTCGGGGTCGGGCCGGGAGACCCCGAGCTGTTGACCCTGAAGGCCCGGCGCCTGATACGGCAATGTGCCCTGATCACCTATTTGCAGAGTGAATATGGAAATTCCATGGCACGGGAGATTGCCGCCCCGGCCCTGGGTGGGGAGGGCAATCCCCATCAGAAAGAGCATGCCATCCTTGTACCGATGTGCGACAACCGTGAGGCAACCAACCGGGTTTACGATGCAGCCGCGCGGCTCATTTCGGAAAACCTGGACAATGGAAAGGATGTCGTTTTCCTGTGCCAGGGGGACCCCTTCTTTTTCGGTTCTTTCGCCTATCTGCACGACCGGCTGAACAACCGGTATGCCATCGAGGTCGTGCCCGGCATCAGTTCGATCAGCGCGAGTGCCGCCTTGACGGGCCGGCCCCTGGCATTGCTGGCCGAAAACATGGCCGTCATATCCGGGCGCAGGGGGGACGAGGATATTCTCAAGACACTGGTCCAGTTCGACAATATCGCCATCATGAAACCCGGCCGGCGGCGTGAGTGCATCCTCGCACTGATCCACCAGTCAGGCCGGACCGCTGATACCTGCTATGTCGAATATGCGGGCCAGGAGAACCAGCGGATCGTCCGGGACATCACCCGGCTGGAACCGGGCCAGGGCCCTTACTTTTCCGTATTCCTGGTCACCCGGAAACGCGATGATGGAAACCGATAGGCCATGACCGATACCCGCCCCATCGCCATATTCAGCCTGACCGACAATGGCCGGAAGATAGCACAGCAGTTGCTGGAGCGGTTCCCGAGCGCCATCCATCATCACCGCGCCAAACCCTTCGTGGAAACGGCCCAAAAGGCATTTGTCAATGGGCAGGACTGTCTGTTCATCTGTGCAACCGGGATCGTTGTTCGTGCACTGGCCCCCGTCCTCCGGGACAAAGCCCGGGACCCCGGGGTCATCGTGATCGATGACGCGGGTCAATTCGTGATTCCCCTGCTGTCGAGCCATGAAGGGGGGGCCGGTGAATTGGCCGAGATCATTGCCGGCCGGCTGGAGGCCCGGGTCGTGGTCACCTCCGCCACCCACTATGGAAGACCGGTATACACCCTGGGGATGGGCTGCGACCGGGGGTGCCCGGTTGAAATCATTGCGGAACTGGTGGAAACCATCACCGCAACCATGGCTTGTGCACCGCCCTTCCAGGTCCTGGCGAGCATTGATCTGAAATCCGGCGAACCGGGATTGCGGTTGCAGGCAACAAAAATGGGGCTGGAATTCAAAACCTATGGTGCCGCCCGGCTCCGTACCGTGGAAGACCAGCTGTCCGAGAAATCGGAACTCGTATTCCGGGAAGTGGGCTGCTACGGAGTCGCCGAAGCCGCCGCCCTGCTGGCCGCCAGTGAAATCACGGGGATGCCGGCCGAACTGGTTGTCACCAAACAAAAGAACCGCCGGGCCACGCTCGCCGTTGCCCGGAGCTATGCGCAATGACCCGCACCGCGGACATCGGCAAACCGAAAACCCGGGCAACCCGGCCGCCTTCCGGAAATAGCGGACGGAAACCCCGACCCATGAACCGCCTGTTTCTGGTCGGCACCGGACCGGGCGCGGTCTCCCTGATCACACCCCGGGCAACCCGGGCCATCGCCGCCAGCACCGACATTGTGGCCTATGGGCCCTATTGCGACCTTCTTGGCGACCTGGTGACCCAAAAAACCTGCCATACGCTCCCGCTCGGAGAGGAAATGGAGCGCGCAAGACTCGCGCTGGATCTCGCGGCGGGAGGCCGGACCACCGCACTGCTGTCCAGCGGTGATATCGGAATCTTTGCGATGGGTGCCGTCGTATTTGAACTTCTCGATCACCAGGGACAGGGGCGTGAAAACCATCCCGAATGGATGGAGGTCGACATCGAGGTGATTCCCGGCATCAGTGCCATGCAGGCGAATGCCAGCGCTGCCGGCGCCCTGCTCGGCCACGATTTCTGCGCCATTTCCCTGTCGGACCTGCTGACACCATGGCCGGTCATCGAACAACGCATTCATGCCGCCGGCTCCGGTGACTTTGTCGTTTCCTTCTACAATCCCGTATCGAAAAAACGGGACTGGCAGCTGGACCGTGCCCGGGATATCCTGCTGGAATACCGCTCCGGCAGTACGCCGGTGGTACTCGGACGCAACCTGACCCGCCGCGACCAGTCCCGGGAGATTGTCGCGCTGGGCGACCTCCACGCCGGCACGGTGGACATGTTCACCTGCGTGAGTGTCGGCAACCGCGAGTCCAGGCATCTTTTCATCGGGCAACGGGAGTGGGTATACACCCCGCGGGGATACTCGAAAAAGCGATGACTGTCTATTTCATTGGTGCCGGACCCGGCGACCCGGACCTGATTACCGTCAAGGGATTGCGGCTTCTGCAACAGTGCCCCGTCATCCTGTACGCCGGCTCGCTGGTGCCCGAGGAAGTGCTGGCCGGTGTCCGTGAAAATGCCCGGGTCGAAGATACCGCGCCACTGAGCCTTGAAGAGATCGTGGAACGGATCCGGGTTGCCCACGAGGCGGGCAACGATGTCGCCCGAGTACATTCCGGGGACCCGTCCATCTACGGCGCAATCGGCGAGCAGATGCGTCGCCTGGATTCCCTCGGCATTCCCTATGACGTGGTCCCGGGTGTCACCGCCACCAGCGCCTCCGCCGCATGGCTGAAAAGGGAATTGACGCTGTCAGGCATCACCCAAACCGTCATTTATACCCGTTATGGATCCAAAACCCCCATGCCGGCCAAAGAGAACCTGGATGCCCTGGCGCAGCATGGCGCAACCCTGGCCATCCATCTGGGCGTGAGCCACATCCACAAGATTGTCCGGGAACTCGAACCCCATTATGGTGCCGGCTGTCCCGTCGCCGTGTGCTATCGCACGGGCTGGCCCGACCAGGACCTGGTGACCGGGACGCTGTCCGATATCGTCGCCAAAGTCCGGGCAAGAAAGTTTACACGCACCTCTCTCATCCTGGTCGGAGCGGTCCTGGACCCGCGGCAATTCAACGATTCCTATTTGTACAACGAACACCAGGCCCATATCTATCGGCCCAAGGTGAAACCTGATCAACCCAGAAAAGTAAAGAGATGATGAACCTCCATAAAATCCCGGCCACCGTCGTTACGGGCTTTCTCGGCAGTGGAAAGACCACCTTGCTGTCCAACGTCATCAGGCAGGCCAAGGGCCGGCGCATTGCGGTGATCGTGAATGAATTCGGTGAACTGGATATCGATGCCGACCTGCTCAGGAGCTGTCCCCTGGAATGCGAAGACGGGACGGTTCCGTCCGCTGCTCCCGTTGCCGAAGAGGGCGTGTACGAACTCGCCAACGGATGTATCTGCTGCACCGTGGAAGAAGAGTTTCTGCCGGTAATGAAACAGCTGGTTGCGCGCAGTGGCGAGATCGACCATATCCTCATCGAAACTTCGGGACTGGCCCTGCCCAAACCACTGATCCAGGCCTTTAACTGGCCGGAGATCAAGCAACACTGCACGGTGGACTCCGTGATCACCGTGGTCGATGGCCCGGCGGTGGCTGAAGGTCATATCGCTTCCGACCCCGACCGGGTGCAGGCCCAGCGGGCTGCCGACAAACAGCTGGACCATGATCCGTCGCTCCGGGAGCTTCTGGAGGACCAGCTGGGTTCTGCCGACCTGGTCCTCATCAGCAAGGTGGATAAACTGACCGGGGAGCAGCTGTCCAAAGTGAGAGAGTCCGTCCTGCAGCAGGTGAACCCCCGGGTAAAAATTCTCGAAGTCGAAAACGGCCGCCTCCGCAGCGAACTGATCATGGGATTGATGCAGGCCTCCGAAAACCGCATCGAAGCCCTCCATACCCATCATGACCGCCATCACCACCATGACGAGGAACACGTTCATGCCCATGAACACTTCGACTCCGTGTGCATTGAACTGGGCGACGTGGACAGCGACCGGGTCACCGCCTCGGTGGCACAATTGATCCGGGACCATGCCATCATCCGGGTCAAGGGCTTTCTGTCCCTTCCAGGCAAACCCATGCGCCAGGTATTCCAGGGCGTGGGCAACCGGATTGACCGCTATTTCGACCGGCCCTGGCACCCCAACGAAGAGCGCAAGGGAAGGATGGTGTTCATTGGAAAGGGGCTGGATGAGGAAACCCTCAGAAAGCACTTGCTGGAAAACGTGGTGTAGAACGCTACGGGAACACGACGGAATGCATCTACTCGCAGCCCAACCCGGGGGGTTCTCCGATGAAGAAGGCATCATCGACCTGCAACAGTCCCCCGGAGACATTGTCATCCTGTCCTCCCAGGATACCTCCCTCGGACTGCTTGCAGAAGTCGTGGACACCCTGCCCGATACGAGCCCGTCTGTCCGTCTGGCCAACCTGGTCCACCTGACCAAGCCGGCCGCCTATGACCTCTACGAACATGCCGTCTTGCAGCACAGCAAGGTGATCGTGGTTTCACTGCTCGGAGGCACCCCCTACTGGTCCTATGGCATCCGCCAGCTTGCCGTCCTGGCATCCGTGAAGCCCATTACACTGGTCGTTGTACCGGGGGATGACCAGCCTGATCAGGAACTGGACCAGCTGTCCACCTGCAACCGGGGACAGCAGTACCCCATCTGGCGCTACCTGCGGGAAGGCGGGACCCGAAACACCCGGCACCTGTTTCGTTTCATTGCCGATCAATTCCTGGATGCGGACTTTGAGGATTCACCGATCGAACCCCCGCGCCCCCTTCCCTTTTCCCAGATATACAGCGCCACCGATCCTGAAATCTCACTGGCACGGTGGCTTGGGAACCAGGATCCGGACCGGCCCACGGCCCTCCTGTTGTTCTACCGCTCCCATGTCCAGTCCGGGAATACCCGGGCATTCGACCAATTGATTGAAATCCTGGACGAGAGGATGAACACCCTGGCAGTCGCGACCCTTTCGCTGAAAAACCCGGATTGCCTGGCCACCATCAATCACCTGATCCAGGCCTGCGGATGCCAGATTGTCATCAATACCACCAGTTTCTCACAGCATACCGAGGGGAACCCCTCACTCTCCTCGGAACCCCAGACCCCGACCCGGTTGTTCGAACAGGATATTCCGGTCATCCAGGCCATCCTGGCGGCCAACAGTGAAAGGGATTGGCGTCATTCCGCCCAGGGACTTCGCAGCCGTGACCTGGCCATGAATATTGTCTTGCCGGAATACGACGGCCGGATCATCAGCCGTGCGATCAGTTTCAAGGACCGCCACCGGCATTCGCAAAATGCCCAACTGGATATCATCCGGTACCGGCTCAAAGAAGACCGCGCCCGATTTGTGGCCGCTCTGGCGGAAAAATGGGCCCGGCTGTCCGGGAAGAAAAACCAGGACAAGCGGATCGCCCTCATTCTCGCCAACTATCCGACCCGGGACGGGCGGATCGGCAATGGGGTGGGGCTGGATACACCCGCATCGACCATCAATCTCCTCAACGCGCTTCAGGTTGCCGGATATCCCGTTGCGGAGATCCCGGAAAATGGCGATGACCTGATTGCCCGGTTGCAGTCCGGCGTGACCAACCACCTGGACACCAACCCGGTCAGGGGGTGCAACCAGAGTCTCGGCAAGACGGATTATCTTGCCTGGTTTGACCGGTTGCCGGAACCGAATCGCCTGGGTATCCGGGAACGGTGGGGGGAGGTCGAAGAGGACCCGATGTTCCGAAACGGGCGAATCATGGTTCCGGGGATTCGCCTGGGTGAAACCTTTGTCGGAATCCAGCCTGCCCGGGGATTCAACCTGGATATCATGGCGAATTACCATGATCCCGACCTCGTGCCCCCGCATGGCTATGTCGCGTTTTATTTCTGGGTCTGCAAGGTCTACCAGGCCGACGCCATTGCCCACATCGGGAAGCACGGGAATCTGGAGTGGTTGCCCGGAAAGAGCGTTTCACTGTCTGATGAATGCTGGCCCGATGCCATACTCGGCCCCGTGCCCCATCTCTACCCCTTTATTGTCAATGATCCGGGAGAAGGTTCCCAGGCCAAGAGACGGACCCAGGCCGTCATTCTGGACCACCTGATGCCCCCCATGGCCCGGGCGGAAATCCACGGCGAGCTGCTGCAGCTGGAAAACTGGGTCGATGAGTATTACCAGGCACTGGGACTGGACCGGCACCGTGAACACTTCCTGCGCCGGAAAATCCTCCAGTGCCTGGAGGAAACCAACCTGGTCCGGGAACTCGGAACGGGGACGGATGCCGGGGACGATGCGCTGCTCAATGGACTGGACACCTACCTGTGTGATCTGAAGGAAGCACAGATCCGACACGGCCTGCACACCTTCGGACAACCGCCGGATGAGCGCACTCTGATTGAGACACTGGTTGCGCTGACCCGGCTTCCCCGGGGAGACCGGCCCGAGGACGCCGGAATTTTGCATTGCCTGGTCGATGACCTTGGACTCGACCATGGCAATGGCCGATTCGATCCGCTCCGGCTGTCCGCCGCCGAAAGATGGAAGGGACCGCGGCCTGCGGAGCTGGCGGGGGTCAGTGATGCCGACTGGCGAACGGAAGCGGACACCCGTGAACGGCTGGAATTGCTCGCGGAACAGTGTGTCAGGGCCACCCTGGCCGGCCGGTCCCTCGGCAATGGATTCCTCCGCACCCGGAAGTTGATGGCTCATATCCATGCCGTGATTGTGAAAGCGGTTGCCGACTCGGGGAGGAGTGAAATCCGGAATTTTGTCCGTGCCCTGGCGGGCAAGTTTGTCCCGGCCGGTCCAAGCGGTGCCCCGACCCGGGGCCGGCTGGATGTGTTGCCCACCGGACGGAATTTTTATTCCCTGGATTCACGTTCCATTCCCACACCAAGTGCCTGGGAACTCGGGCGGCGTTCCGCGGAATCCCTGCTGGCGCGCCACCTCCAGGAAAACGGGGAGTATCCCCGTGAACTCGGAGTCTCGGTATGGGGCACGTCCACCATGCGGACCGGAGGGGATGACATTGCCCAGGCCCTGGCCCTGATGGGCGTGCGCCCACGGTGGGCCGAAGGGTCCAACCGTGTGAAGGATATCGAGATCATTCCCGGATTCCAGCTTGGCCGGCCCCGGGTCGATGTCACCCTGCGCATCTCCGGATTTTTCCGGGACGCCTTTCCGAACGTGGCCAGGCTGTTTGATACGGCCGTGCAAACGCTGGCGGAATACGAAGAACCGGGGGATACCAATGTGCTGAGAATGAACATGGAGTCCACCCGTCAGGCACTCATTGACCACGGCCTGAACGCCGACCAGGCAAGGGTCCAGGCACGTTTCAGGATATTCGGGTCCAAGCCGGGCAGTTATGGTGCCGGGCTTCAGGGACTGATTGATGAAGGCATCTGGAAAGACGGGACGGACCTGGCCCAGGCCTATGTCAACTGGGGGGGATACAGTTATACGCAGGACCATTTTGGCGAGGAAGCGTTTCGTTCATTCGAACATCGCCTGAGCCGGATCGAGGTCGTGGTGCAAAACCAGGACAACCGGGAGCATGACCTGCTGGATTCCGATGATTACTACCAGTTCCAGGGCGGCATGAGCAATGCGGTACAGGTTTTGCGCGGAACACCACCCGTGATCTACCATGGGGACCACGCCAACCCCGCGGACCCCAAAATCCGGACCCTCAAGGAAGAGTTGAATCTCGTCATTCGATCCCGGGTAACCAATCCAAAATGGATTGCCTCAATGCGGCGGCACGGCTACAAGGGCGCCTTTGAAATGGCCGCCTCGGTGGATTACCTGTTTGCCTACGATGCCACGACCAGCCTGGTTGACGACTATCAATACGAAGCCGTCACCGAGGCACTGGTGCTGGATGCGGACAACCGTCAATTCATGGAGCGGTCCAACCCCATGGCATTGCAGGAAATGGCGGAACGCCTTCTCGAAGCGCAACAACGCGGGCTGTGGCAGGAGCCGGGGGACTATCGGGATAAACTGACAGCCACCATTTTGCAACTTGACAACTCTCTTGAGACGGCCATTTAAGGTCAAAACTCCGTTTTTTCAGGCAGGATGTTCCCAAGGTGCGGGACCATTCGTTTTCAATCCGGCTGCATATGTGAACCAAACGGTTTTGATCCTTCGGAAGCGGACCGCCCTGGATACCATCGTCCCGTCAGGACCACAAGGCCCCGAAGGGCACAGCCAGCATGCCTTCGCCAAAGGAGGCCATGTGCTCACCGGAATACAGGACAAGGCCAGTGAAAGAATGCCCCCTGGCAAGGGTCTCTTTAAACCATTTCAAATGTTTGAAATCATTGCTCCCGATATTGCTACCGGACTTGATCTCAATCCCCAGCATTGCTCCGTCTTCACGTTCAATAATAAAATCAATCTCACGCTGCTGACGGTCCCGGTAATGCCGGAGGCTGTAGAGACCATACGAGGCATCGACCTGAAGAGCCAGTTCGTTAAAAGCAAAAGTCTCAATCAGTTTGCCTGAACGGTCTACATCAAAACGCGCCTGCTCCACCGTCCAACCAAGCAGGGCGGACATCAGACCACTGTCTGCCATAAACAGTTTGTCCTGTTTGCCAACGCGATCATAGTCTGTCTTCGTCCATGGCCGGACGCGCTCAATCAGATAGAGCGCCTCCAATGCGTTCATATATGCATTGAGTGCCTGCTTTTGTATGGACAGGCCGCTGCCGATCTGCGTTGTGTTCATGAATTTTGAGGACCAGGCTGCGAGTACCCTGACCAGTTCGCGCATTTGGTCAAGCCGGTGAATACGGGTTATATCTTTGAGATCACGCTCCAGAATCGCATCCATAAAATCAATGTGCCAATGCCTGCGGTGGTGACTTTCAAGAAAAAGAGGTTCGGGAAAACCTCCGGCACAAGCCAGTGCAATCAGGGCATCCTTGTCATAGTGAACGGATGGTGCTTCAAGCCCCTCGGCAAACGCCCGATGAATAAAAAGCGGGGCCGTACTTTGCTGTTCACTCTGACTCAGTGGACGAAGGCGCAGTTTTGTGATCCGACCAGCCAGAGATTCCTGCACGCCAGGCAGGGCCTGCAGGTTGGTGGAGCCTGTCAAAAGATACTGACCTGTACGGGTGTTTTCATCGACGGCCTTCTTGATGGCGGGCAATAGTTCAGGAACCCGTTGAACCTCATCAATGATCAATGTGCGTTGGCTGTGTTTGACGAAACCATGTGGGTCGTCTTCTGCTGCGCGCTTAAGTGTCAGGTCATCCAATGTACGATATTCGGTATCATCGTTCACCAGCTCTTTAGCAAGCGTGGTTTTCCCGCATTGGCGTACACCGGAAAGCAAGAGCACCCGGCGAACGTTCATGGCCTTATGGATGTTCTCTTTCTGCCAGCGAGGGTATTGATCCATCATTGGAAATGACTTTGCATGGTGTTCAGCACAGAGTACGCGGAAATACTGAAAATAGTCAAGCGAATGGCATGATTCCTACGAATGCGTCATGAATCCAATTCCCCCACCAGACGTTTCAGGAAAATTGGGGCAGGCCATGAGACAGACGAAAGCATTGATGAGGAGAGGAGAATCGGGCCGTTTGGCCAGCTCACGGTCCATGATACCGCACCAGGTGACCAGGTGCCTGGCAACACAGCCCTATACAAGTGCCTCGAGTCTGAAACGGGTGGTCCTCTTCGTCTGAACTGCACAACCCGGCAAGGGTTACAGGAATTTTGGGACCTTGCCTTGCAGGACGATTCCTTGGGCCAAAGACGAATGCATTTTACCGCCTGCACGGACAGTTTGAAGAAATTGACCAGGGTCCGGGGGGCCGCCTTGCCCGGATGCAGGGGAATTCCTGACGGCCTGGAAACTCACAAATATTG
>WTGA01000013.1 GCA_011523765.1 Gammaproteobacteria bacterium | reverse complement strand
TGACCGGCTAAGACTCCTGAAACGGTCCTGAGAGCTTCCAGGTGGTCAATCCCGGAACGTGACTCTGTCGCAACACCCCCGACACCGTGACCCCCGGCTTCAGCGGGAGTGGAACGCCGTAAATCGCGTTCAGAAGTCGGGACTTGTCCGGCAATCGAGAACAGGACCACGCTGACGACGTAGACGTGGAATGCACAAATGCAAGAACGCCGTGACCGGCGTTCTTGATTACTTTTCCCTGAAAGAGTGTTATAGGGTTCTCAGCTTTCATTCCGGGAAGGTTCACGGGAGGACCCCCTCCAAAAATGCCTCAGCAAAGGTTTCAAACCACCCGGCACATTGTTCCAGGTCCTTTTCATCATGCCCATGCATATCCCTTACAAATTGTTCTGTTCTAGCAGGACGGTTAAACAATTCTTCTTTTAGGAATTCTGTTGTCTCACGAGATGCAATCATGGCTACATCCTTGTCCAACTTCATGGAACTAGCTCTGAATTCATCCCACTCCTGAGTCTCCATATAATCATCCTCATATAAGCTATTGAAAATTTCTGGGATTTTGGGATAGCTCTGAACCAGATAGCTGAAATCTGTGGCGTCTTTTGCTCTCAACTCAACCTCTCTGTCCAGCCATGAAACCAGCTTGAGCAGGCAAGTTCCTACGGGAGAAGCCACAGGGATAACAATGGCTGGTTCCTCACTGATTTGTACATCCAGGGCATGTTCAACTGCTTCCATAAAACCGTGTATCTTCATTTCGAATCCCTGGTCGGGTAGCCAATGAATATTGTTGCTTTCATCTGCAATTTTGCCAAAAGGGATGATATCGATTTCCCATGCCCGACCTTCTTCATCTTCGCAGGTCAACCGGTGAACTTTGCGTTTATCCTGTTGATAACCTGCTTGCAGCAAGCTGTCTATTAGTGCACCGAATTCATCCCAACTCGCGACATTAATACCAAAATCCACATCTCTTGTGCCACGTTCGATATTCGACCCAAAGCCATGAACCAATACCAGGTCTCTGGCCATTGCACCCACTACCAGATATTCTATGGCTGATGCTTCAGCATGTTTGTCGATGTCGGTGAACAGTTCTACCAATCCTGAAGGGAGCTTCCCCGTAACATTAACGCAGGTATCTTTCACGAAGCTGATCCGCTGCATCCAGATTACGGGTATCGCCAGTCTCTATCAGGTCGGCATAGACAATGATGGGGTGTGCTAAACCTGCTTGTTCTGTATTGCCCTTATTTTCCACTTCTTTCCAAAATGGCTCTATCAAATCAATTTGCATGTCTGGTCGCTCATGAGGCCTCGTTTTTCTTAATCGAGCAGTCTGAAGGAAATTTGCCATGTTGGCTTGATGGATATAAACCACCCCATGTTTGGGATTGAGGTAGTTGGTGTATTTCGCCACTGCGGTCTCTCCGCCCCACCATGCATCAAATTCCTCAGGATGGATGGCTTTCCACCAATCAGGGTTGTCCGTATTGAATGTGCCTATTTTGTATTTTCCCTTGAGCTTATAGGGGTAAGCCTCCACCCATTTATCTATCAGAAGATCCAAGTTGTTCAGTTCCCGCTGGTTTTTGTTTGTCCCTTCCAGCAGTATGCCCTGTGCCATCAGGTCACGGATGACCCAACCTACTGTTCCCAATGCCACCCCTGCCTGATCGGCTATTTCCCGATATGGTGCATTGATAAGCTCCCTATCCCTAAGAAAGGCGAAAACCACTTTCATTCCAGTTGGCTGAAAGGCTTTACCAGTTTTAACCCTTTCTTTTGCAACAACAGCTTGCTGGGGTTTATTGCCCTTGATATAGATGTAAATCGGTCGTTGATTGATATAGGCATTGCCAGCAGTATCGAGAAACTGGATATCAGCCTCTTTTAGTCGCTCACCCATATTGGGGTTTATATAGTCGGCTATGAGCAGGCCTTGACCCGGTTCGGCAAAATTTTTGATTTGGTTGATGACGGCTCCAAGATTAGCTTGTGTTGCCCATTTTTTGATTTCTGCTGCTAACCTGGCGCCGTTTTCGGGCATTTGAATAATTGCGTCTATGCGCTTGTCATCCCTGTTGGCGTCATGTCCGACAACATTCAGGTACAGACCTGCCTCCCGGTGAATTGCTCCGATGGCAGCATCAAGTATGTCGTGCTCTGTCGCTAGTCTATTCATGGCGTTCGCTATCTTTACATTGTACCAAAGTGTGCCACATTCATTAAAATATCATATTCAATAATATTGAACAAGTCAAAATATTGAACTAAAGTACGCCGGGCTGACCGGAACTTCATCTGCCCTATTCACCGAAAACCGTTGTGTGACAAGGGATTTGGTCGGATTCAGGGTGTACGGCTTATGGCAACATCCGTTGCCGGATCGACGTCGAGCAATTGAAAGGCCCGTTGCTGCAGAGGGGTTAGTTCGGCCAGCAAGGTAAAGGGCTGGGCATCACCACCTCGTTGAGGGTCAGGGAAGCCAGGTGCCCAAGCAGGGTGTCGAAGCGTGTGCATAGTTCCAGAAGGCATGATATACTCGGAGGGCAATGGGGGTGATTTGGCTTCGACGCCGGTCGCGAAACCATCGGAGCATGTCGAGGTGTAGAGTTCCTCGTAAATCCAGCTACACAACTATAGTTGCCAACGACGACAACTACGCACTAGCCGCTTGATCGGCTGGTCCTTTCACCCGGTTTGCTCATAGGCAGGGATTCGAAAGGTCATTTCATATGGGCTCGCTTGCCAGTTGTGCCTGTTAGCTGGCGGTTAAAACCAATCGGGCTAACCGTCCGGCACGTTCGTCTGTTGACCAGCCGCGCGGAAAATCTGAAAACAGACTAAGCATGTAGTTGCCGGTGAGCGTAGGGTCTGCGGACGCGGGTTCGATCCCCGCCACCTCCACCAAACTTGAAAATGCCGTTCGCCTCCCTGGAGTGACCCTTCAGGGAGGCTTGCGCTTTTCTTCCCACCAGCCTCCCGGTCGATATCATGGACTCCATGGTCAATGCCGAAGTAAATTTCCCCTTTTCTTGATATTGGTGACGAGCCGGTTCTGCATCTTTACCCCCGTTTTTCCTTGCGGGCAGTCCGGTCATTTTCTGGGCGGGCCACGTTCAGTCCGGAAACAGCCCCGGCATCCACTGTGACACCAGTTTTGCCGGGAAAGCAAGGCGCAATGGTGCGCGCGAGTTCTCGGAGACCAGGACTTCACGCTTGAGCAAAGCGGATGTGGTGCGACTTGCGTTTCGTCCACTTGTGCCAAGCAGGCGGGCAACTTCCCTTCTTGGAAGTTCACCACGATACAAAACCGCTTCCAGGACACGGCCGGACTTGGCAGGCAGCGCCCTGGCACGGATTTCCTCCCCCACCCAGGTCAGGATACGGCCATGCAATCGCTCCGGTTGCATCAGGCCTTCCATGAATTTCACCTGATCAATACAGGTTTCAAGAAAAAAGCGCGTAAATCTCGCAAGTGCTTCCTCGCTCAGGTTCCCGCGGCCATCCAGGTCGCTGCGGCGCTGGGCATCACAAGCCATCAGATGCGTCTTGTATTCACTTTCACGACGGGCAAGACCGCGGGAAATTGACCAGACACCACCGGTATCCAGCGTCTCCAGCAGCATCGCATGGGACATCAGGCGGGCAACCCGGCCATTGCCATCCAGGAAAGGATGTATCCAGACAAACCTGTGATGGGCAGCAGCCAAAGCCAGGACGGCATCCGTCTTGCCCGGTTTCTGATAGACGGCCCCGAACCTCTCCAGGAATCGGGGCAGGGCACCCGGGCTGACCGGGACATGTCCACCCACTTTGACATCCCGGGTGCGCAGTGCTCCGGGAATCATCCGAATACGTTTCCCGCCAACCGGTTCCCGGGAACAAAGCAACTCGTCCGGCAGCAGTTCACCAAACCGGCGATGGATTTCACGCAGGCTCTCGACAGTCGTAATGCGTCCAGTGACCCCGCCTCCATCAATCCATTTCTGGACCGCAATATGTGCCTTGGCTTCGAATTGCAGATTGCGCTTTTCCGGATCAGAACTGTAATCGCTCTTCAGTGCACGCTCGATATCGACCGGGTCGGCGTGACGGCCTTCAATGAGGTTACTGAAATAACAGTTCATTGCACATACCAGATTGCCGAGTGCTGCCGGCATCCCCTGAGGCAGACTCCTGCGAAACCCGGTTGCACAGGCCACCAGTTCAAGCGCCAGGTCTTCCAGTTCTGTACGCTCCCTCGAATCTTCAGGCACCAGAAGCGGTTCCATCAACCTGATGGATTCCCCCCGGTCCATGGCCGCTTCCTTGTCCGCTTTCCCGCAACTCATAGTTTCAACAATAACATGCAGTTATAGGGTCACAATGTAATAGGGGCAACTTCCCGGTAGGTTTTATATTCCCCATCGTTCGGGGACCGTGCCCGTTCGCGGCATTCACACCAAAGCTTTCTGCGGCAGAACCAGAGAGTCGATTGACTGGTGCCAACCCCCCTTCCTCAACGTCGGACCCGGTTCGCCCGGTCAGTTTCGGTTCCGTGATCCCGATATCCGCCACCCAGGAGAAATGCTGTGCTTTGCCATTGGGGAAGGTGCTGATCATTTGCATCCTCATGACCTGCCTCCCGTAATGGACCCGGCCGAAGCAGTGGCTACTCTTCAGTCGACCAGTTCCAGTCTTGTTTCTATCCGCTGGATTCGTTCGGACAACTGATCAATTCTCGATTGCTGGCGAACCTTGGGAACCATACCCATCGGACTGACTGGATAACACCATAGACAAACCACGTTCCACCTCGGAAAGTCTCATTTTCACATCCTGCATGTCGGTAGAGAGGTTCCCGATTTTTGTCTGGATCACTTTCAGGTGTTCCAGTACCAGATTATCTGTGTTGTCGTTCATTGTCTGATTCTATCACGGGCCCAACCGTTCGTGTGATGTATCGCAGCAATTGGTTACAAGGACAGAAACTGTCCCGCTGTAATATGGGGCAACTTCCCGGGTTAGTCACTTTCTGGGATAG
>WTGA01000067.1 GCA_011523765.1 Gammaproteobacteria bacterium | reverse complement strand
GGGACCGGGACGGTCAGGGCGATTTGAAGCCCTGTTCTCGGACGACCTCCTAGGCCCACCGACGGATCCAATGTGCCGCGATCGATCAGCAGCGGATAAAGCCGATCCGACGGATATTCATCAGAACAATTTTTCTTGTCTTTTGGCGCCGTCTTCGGCACCGAAGCCTTGTTCAGATATTCGAGTCTGTAGTAGCGGCCGGTTAACGCCAACAGAAAGTTCGTGGCGAAGTGAACGGGCTTCATGCGGAAGGGTTGATAACCGAGAGCCGCGCCGTGCACCTGGTTTAGCGCGACTGTGCGCGAACTCTTTTGAGCGCCGAATCGAGGCGGATTAGCCATAGCGGTGTACCCTCTCGAAGCGGTTCCTGTCAGTACTGAGGTTGACCTGAATGAGTTCGAGATTCTCGAGGTGGACCGACCACAGGGTGTCGCTCTTATCTGGCGAGCGCGCCTCGAACTTCTGTAGGAAGGCATCTAGTCGGTGAACGTCCCGCTCTGGAATCAACTTCCGCGGTAGACCACGCGACAGACGACGCAGTGTCTGCCAAAGCGGAAAATCGATTCTCAGCCGTGGCGTTCCACGGCGCCTGTGGGCCGTCAATGCGATGTGGTCAGGACGATAATCGAAGCACCCTGCCAAACGCTCTGGTAGCCGTGGAACTTCGGTGACCAGATCATCCGTTGCCACACGTTCGACCGCGATGAAGGACCGCGACGGCTGCTCGTGAAAGCGATGACCGTTCCACAGATACAGGTACTGATCACGCGAATCGAAGTGCATCGGGCAGTATGCAGAGTTGATGGCCTTGACCAGTTTCGCAACCAGCGTCCGGCTTGATCCCTTTTTGCCCTGCACGAGATTCTCGAACTCCTTCGCATCCTCATCGGCTAGATCGAACACTTCTTCACCCTTCTCGTGCTCGAAATAGAACCGGCGCTTCAGTGCAGCGAAATGCTCCCAGTCGAGCGTCGGATGCGGTGCTGGCACTGGGGCACTCAACACCCATCCTTTCCGCACCTCGGGTGCACGCGAATCGAGCATGGCATCCCACACTGGATGGCTGCATTCGGCGGGATCAACCGCCTGTAATGTCTCCGTCAGGTCGAAGCGGTCGTCCTGCTGAAATAGAATCTCCGAATACCATTCTGTCCGCTGGTAGTCGCGGTGATTTCCCTTTCCGAACACCATTCGTGCGAACAGAATCCACATCTCTCGCAGCGTGGCCCTATGGCCGAGCGCAACCATGCGCTCGGCCAGCGCCCTCAGTCGGATGCGCACTTGGGGATGGGCGAGACGCTCGGCATTACCTCGCACAACTGATTCCGCCGGACTTCTCAAGACTGCCCTCAGTCCGTCGTCGTCGAGCAATTTGTTCAGCATGGAATCGAAGAAATTTCCGCCAAGCGGGTTCCGAAGACTAAGATCGATAACCACAACGTCACCAGCACGCTCGGAGTCTTCATCGTCCCCGTAAGCGAGGCGGTTCTTACATTGTCGCCTGACTTCTTTCAAGTGCGAGGCCGACATATCGGCCATCCTCATCTGGTAAAGAGGATACTCGTTCGCTGCGAGGCAAAAGGGCTGCCCGTCTTCGATGGCCTTGCGCCACTTTTCTAGGATCGGACTTGGATCGCTGCCCCGCATTTTAGCGGTCGCGTCCTCAACCACGACTGCGCCGGCACTCTCGAGATCTTGCTTCACGCGCCGTAGCAGATGCGTTTTTCCATCGCCGGCATTCCCGGTCACAACAACGCTCCTGCCCGCCCGTACTTGCTCGCCGAGAAACCGTTCGATGTTGCTCTCGATATGTAGCCGCTCGAAATCTTCTTCGGTCAATGCTTCCGCGATTGCTTCTCTGCCTGCCGAAGCAAGCGTGCGCCACAATCGGGCACCGTCTTTTGCTCCATCAACCCTCGCCAATCGACTATCCCCCTCGTTCATCCGCTCGATTCTCTCGTGCTTGTTCGCTGGTCTTGCCTAGGGGCACGAAAATGTCCCGTGGCAAGGCAGCCATACTTGACCGATGACGAAGCCGGCTCGCGAGCCAGCGCCGACGCCAATACGATGCTATGCGTTCGGTTCCGTCCTCGTAGCTCTCAGGCACCGCGACATAGTCCGGTAGTTTCGAGGTGCGTTCCTGTAGCCAGTCCCGAGCCTTCGGAAACAACGGGGCTGCGTAGATTAAGCGGTGATGCCGATGCTGGATCAACTTGTTGGGATCGAATCCCAGCTTGTGTAGGCCCATCTTTAGCTTGCGGAGCTTCGGACTAGTCCCCTCCCCGAAGATGCTGTTCACGTCCCTGAATTTTTCATCGTGGGCAAGATAGGCCTCGATCGCCCTGCTTGTTTCGGATGAGAACTGTACCGTCCCGAAACCCGAGGTCTGACCGATCGCGTTGTAATGAATAGTTTCCTGGTCCGGTGCGATCGTGCCAGCAGGCAGACGTAGCCGGTTGTATTGGCTCGAACCGTGGACATAGAGGCTGGTCGTCCCGAGATAAACGAGCGCGTTATCGCGAATTACCGGACGATTCTTCATTTGCGAGGAGATGATCGAAGGATGGGAATAACGTCGCTGATAGTCAGCGCTAATTTGCGGACTGAGCATCAGCAGGGCAACTAGCTTGCCGCCGAGAATTCGATTGTACGGCGCGATCGCTCCACAGGTCGTGATTTCAAGCAGGTTAGCGCCAGCCCGTCGTCCTTTCAGTGCCTCCAGCACAATGTTCACTGCACACCTCAAGTCGTCTCGCTCAAGCGTCGTCGACGCCGTCTCCGGATTGGTGAGTTTTGTTCGGTGCTTGGCAATCGCGAGCCGGGCCGACAGTAGACGTGACAATGCAAGTGCCCGCTTCTTCGCCACCAGTTGCCGGCGGGCAATGTGCATGCGAGTATCGACCGATGCCTTGGCCTCGAGCCTAAGGATGTCGTCGTCGACCGGGGGCGCGTTCGTATCGTCCCAAAGGCTAGCATCGAATGTATCTTCCGTCGAGTCGGCGATTTCCTTGAGTAGGGTTTCGCGCAGCTTCGAAAACTCCTGACTGCGCAGCACCAGCCGGCGGACGACGGCGTCATCGGGAGATTCGACTTCTTTCACAGTTACGAGATTGCTCCAGTCGATTTCGGAGAGCGACGCCTCCAACTGCCGTTCTAACCATCGAACTTCCTCCTCCAATGCTGCCTTGCCATTCCTCGTAGCGGCACCAAATCGTTCTGTTATCGCTGAGAGATGCCAGCCGATATATCTCTCGCGTGGCTCGCCCATTTCGAGAGGACAATTGTTGAGCGCGGCGATACCGATCACCGGATGCGCAGGGTGGGCACTGTCCCTCACGAGATAGAGCAACTGCCGTCCCGGCGTAGGCACCTGAGGTATCGACCAGCTGTACCGAAAATAGCGCCAGATCTCGCGGAGCCGGCGTCCTGTCGTTAGATCCATACTGCCATCTGCTTCCTGAAGATAGGGTTTGACGGCCTCACCCAGAGCCGCAATCCTTTTTTCTCCTTCGAGGTCCCGCGCAGGCGCTAGTCTTGCTGCCAACTCCGCCCCATCCGCCATGAGCAACTTCACGCTGCGCTGACCTAAACGGTCCTCGTCCTCCATGCGGGCAATAAACTTCAGCACGGCAGGTTGGCGCTTTTGCTCGTCGACGACAGACCGCAATTCGCTACGTAATATCTCTTTCTTGACTACAATCTCCTCTGTCGGACCTCCTCCTCCTCTTTCCTTTCGATTCTCCAAGGCGAATCCATACCCCTGCTCGACGATACGCCAGCGCAGCCGTGCGAGGTCGTATAGAACCCTGACACACGCCTCGTAAGCTAACCGCCTCTTATTAATGCCTTGCTCCGACTGGCACCAGCCAATCTCTGCCTCCAGCGCACGAGTCATGCCTTCCTTTCTTCGCATATGCTGGGCACTTGCGAGTTTCATCACAAATCCGTGAAATCGTTCGGCTGCTTCACCGTCCAAAGGGGGATAAATCGGTACGATCATCGCCGCCGAGCACCCTGCCGTGGCAACCTTATGCAATGGACAAACGGAAATCCGCTTAATGCAATTTTTTCGTCTGTCTTGAATTCAAGCTTCTCAAGCGCGATGCACATGTACAATTGCTCGAACCAGCGTCCCTTCTCGAACTCGTGGCAGCTCTCGGAACGAATGCGGTCAAGAATAGCACAGGCGGTTGGTCTTCCCCCGAGATCGAGGCTGGTTTGTGCTTCAGTCATAACCGCAACACCACACGAGGCTCCAAGCCGTATTCATCGAATTCGACACCGAGCGCAAAAACACCGGTTGGCTCATCGCCCCGGGCAGTCGGCACGAAAAGGCCTGCTGCCTTGATCCGTCTTCCGCGACGCGCGCGTCCGGCCAGCCGTTCGCTCCGCAATCAACGAGCGTCCTTCCCATCACTTGAATCGCTGGCTGGTCGGTGGGTGTCGTCAGTCAACCGGTGGCATGCAGGTCCATTCCCGCACCCAATGTCGGCAGTCGGGCGATTGTCGTGCCGTTCTTCTGTTCCGCAAGACGCAGTTCATGGAGTATCTGGAGGTTCACCCGGAACCCCTCCGACGTGCCGAAAAAATGCCCAAGCGCAGGGCCGTGTCGCCGGTGATGCGGTTCACCGGCACTTCGATCTGCCGCGCCAACTCCGCCTCACTCATGCACAGTGCGTCGAGATCCTCGTGTAGCGTCTCGCCGGGATGAATAGGGTCACGCATGTCAAGTCTCCTCTCAATGGTAATCGATGATTTCGACTTCGGTCGCCCAAAGCCTCCTTCGGGCCATTTGAAGCCAATCCGCCATGGGTCGTTGATGCGAAGGCTCCACGGCCCCTCGACGACCCTTGAACGCCTTCAGACGATTGCTGGGTCCTGCCGGGTCGCTTAGGCGGGTGGCGGCATCAAGCGGGTCGAGCTTGCGCGAGGTGCTGCGGGAAAAGCCGGAGAAGGCCGAAACCCGACCGTCCCGGTAGAACGCTTTGTCCTCTTGCCGGAAAAGCCGACGATCACGGCAGTCTGCTTCCCCGCTGCAACCGCATTGCTGGCATCTTAGCAGTGGTATCCGCGTTGTTCAAGCATCCTGTTCACAAAGACTCGACCGCGGCCGTTACTGGTCGTAGAATACGACCGCGGAGATTCATTTTGTCCCGGACCCGGTCAGCATTCGACCGGGGTCCGGTACGGAGCAGTTTAATTCATGAGGTTTGACATGACAGACAACAAAACGGTATTGATGGTGGGCTGGAACCCGGAGGTCGTCGATTACAGCAGGTGGCCGGGTCTCACTGCCGAAAAAGTACGCCACGCACTGAATGCCGATCGAGACCGGCTCAATGCGCTTGGCTATGAGGCTGAACTGTGCTTCATCCATGACGGCAGCAGTGCTGCAGGGGAGGTGGCGGCCGCACTGGACCAACGGGCCTGGGACTGTGTTCTGATCGGGGCCGGGGTACGCAAGGATGAGGCGCACCTTGTCATGTTCGAGGCGCTGGTCAATGTGGTACACGAATCCGCACCCTCCGCGAAGATCTGTTTCAATACCGGGCCCACTGATTCGGTGGATGCTGTTCAGCGCTGGATAGGAAGAAGTCGTTGAAAGGCCTATTTCGGGCAAACACCGGTTTTGTGGAAATCCCAAAAGCCGAGACATGGTTTTGCAGGACCCCATCCCGGATTTTGCCGGCCATTGCTGTTTACCGCTTCTAAATTACCTGCTGACCTGGCGGGGTCGGGATGGTATCAAACGCTGCCGCCGCCTCCCGCGCCGCGCATTCTCGACCGGGACATCCGGGTGGACTGGGTCATCATCGGTGCCGGTTTCGCCGGCCTGAGTGCCGCCAGGCGAATTCAGGAAAAATCACCTTCGGATACGGTCGCGGTCCTGGATGCGCAACCCATCGCCTGGGGAGCGTCCGGGCGCAACAGCGGTTTTTTCATCGACCTTCCCCACCATTTGCAAAACCATGATTATGTGAGCGACCTGACAGCAGACCGGAAGCAGATTCAAAGGAACCGGTTCGCCATCAGCTATGCAAAATCGATGATTGACGAATTTGGCCTGCAGTCCTGTTCATCCTCCGTGGGCCGAATCAATGCGGCAACCAGCCAGGCGGGCCTGGATGCACTGCTTTCCTATTCCAGGCACCTGGAAAAACTGGGCGAGCCGTTTACGAAATACAATGAAAAGGAACTGAAAGCGGTTATCGGTTCCGGTTACTATTCGGGCGGCATTCACCTGCCCGGATGCCTGCTGGTCCAGCCCGCCGGGTATATCCGGGGAATTGCCCGGGGACTGTGTGGCGAGGGCAACCGAACGGATATTTTCGAAAACAGCCCGGTGATCAGGATTGAAACCGGCAGTCCCCACCGCGTGAGGACGCCAAAAGGGTCCGTGGCGGCGGACAAGGTGATTCTCACCGTCAATGGCCATCTGGAGTCCTTCGGGCTGTTCAAACGGCGCCTGATGCATATTTTCCTGTATGCCAGCATGACCCGGGAACTGACAGTCCGGGAGCAGCGGGACCTGGGCGGGGAACCGGAATGGGGGATCACGCCGGCACATGCCATGGGCTCGACCATACGCAGAACCCGGGACCACCGGATACTGGTGCGGAATTCGATTACCTACAATCCGCAGCGGGAAACCACCCGACGGCTCATTTCGGCGGCTGGGAAGAGGCAGGAGGCATCCTTTGCAGCGAGGTTCCCCATGCTTGGCAAGGTCGGCATGGAGTATCGGTGGAGCGGGCATCTGTGCCTGGCACGAAATTCCGTTCCGGCCTTTGGCGAAATTGAAAAAGGAGTGTATGCGGCCGGTTGCCAGAATGGCCTGGGGGCCACCCAGGGCACCCTCTCGGGAATGTTGATCGTCGATCACGCGGTGGGTGACCACCACTCCATGGTCCGTGACCTGTTGCAGTGTGCCCCTCCGAAAAAACTGTTTCCCGAACCCTTCATGAGCCTGGGGGTGAACACCCGGTTGTGGTGGGGACAGCGTCGGGCGGGCGGCGAACTGTAGTTCTGGACGGCTTTCTGACCGGAAACCATGGAAACCCTCTCGTTTTCGTCCAGGCAGGCGCGCAAGCTTGCGTTGTTGAGCCAGCGGGTATTGCGGTTGCCAAGAACCGGCAAGGCGCTGGACGTCACCCTGGATGCCATTTCCCATCTGGGTTATATCCAGATTGACACGATATCGGTGATTCAGCGTGCACATCATCATACCCTCTGGAACCGCAATCCCCGCTACCGGACGGACCACCTGGACAAACTCCTGCAGCAGAAAAAGGTGTTTGAGTACTGGTCCCATGCCGCGGCCTACTTGCCCATGGAGGAGTACCGTTTCTCCCTGCCGAACAAGGAATCCATTGCCGGGGGAAGGCAGCTCTGGTTTGGTTGCGACCCGGCCGTGAAACAGGCGGTATGGAAACGGGTCCGCGATGAAGGACCCCTGCAGTCCAGGGATTTTGAACACCACGGATGGACCCGATTGCCCATGTGGGAATGGAAGCCGGCCAAATACGCCCTGGAACAGCTGTTCATGGAAGGCCGGCTGATGGTGGCAAGGCGGGACAATTTCCGGAAAGTGTATGACCTGACCGAACGGGTCCTGCCTGACGGCCTGGATGTATCCAGGCCGACGGAGGAGGAATTCTGCCGCAAACTGATCCATCGATACCTGGATGCCCATGGTTTCGGGGATGCCGCTGAAATCGCGTACCTGAGAAAGGGAGTGAAGAAAAACATCCAGCGTCACCTGGATCACATGGCCGAAGACAACGAACTGGTCCGGGTGGCCATCCAGGACTGGTCCGGTTTCGCGAAGGTCTCCAGCCTGGACCTGCTGGACCGGCCGCTCCCTCTTTCCCGGCTCAGAATCCTGTCCCCGTTTGACAACCTGGTGATCCATAGAGGGCGGCTCAAGCGGCTGTTCGGGTTTGATTACCAGATTGAGTGCTATGTGCCGGCAAACCGGAGAAAGTACGGCTATTTCTGCCTCCCGGTCCTGTGGAATGCGCAATTTGCCGCCCGGATTGACTGCAGGGCGGACCGGAAAACCGGGACGCTGGAAATCCGGAACCTGGTGCTTGAGCCCGCAGTACGCTGCAAAGAGGCCTTTGCCCTTGCCCTAGCCCGGGAACTGGAAAACTTTATGGGTTTCAACGAATGTTCCATGCTCGCGGTCGAGCGGGTTCCGGATTCATCGCTGAAAAAGTTTCTGGTATCGGAATTTTCCTGACTGACACGGCCGAATACCATGTTTTCTTCATTTTCCAATCAGGCCAAGGGATTGCTGATTACCGGCCTGGGGGTATTGGTGATCAGCCCGGATGGACTGTTGGTCCGCTTGATCTCTACGGATGTGCTGACCATTTCATTCTGGCGGGGATTGTTCTACAGCACCGGCATGCTTGTGCTGCTTGTGCTGTATTACCGGAAAAGGGTGGTCGAGGCCTTTTTCAACATCGGCATACCGGGATTGTGGATGGCCACCCTGTATTTTCTGGGGAATCTGAGCTTCATCTATTCCCTTACTCACACCACGGTGGCGAATACACTGTTTATCATCAGCACCACCCCGTTTTTTGCGGCGTTGATCGCCTGGCTGTTCCTCAAGCAGAAGGTGGACCGGCGGACCTGGATTGCGATCAGTGCCGCTTCGGCCGGAATTGCCATTATCTGTTCCGGGAAAAACGTGATGCCGGATGCGCATCTGGGAAATCTGGCGGGACTGGTGGCGGCGTTTACCCTGGCGGTCAGTTTCACCCTGGTGGCCCACTACCGGGACCGGGACCTGTTGCCTTCATTTGTCCTGGGCGGTTTTCTGATGGCACTGGTCCTGGAGCCGTTTGTCCTGCCTTCCCAGACTACAGACCGGGACCTGCTGTATCTGTTCCTGATGGGATTCATCATGTTACCCGTCGCGGCGACCATGATGTTTCTCGGTCCAAAATACATTTCGGCGCCTGAGGTGGGGCTGCTGATGCTCCTTGAATCCGTGTTCGGACCGCTCTGGGTCTGGATCATGCTGAAGGAACAACCCGGTAACCTGACCCTGCTGGGCGGCACGATTGTCATTGCAACCCTGGCCGTGCATTCCGTACTGGCGATGAAAAAAGCGTCGGCATTTCCCGGGAAAAGGCCCTGACCCGTCGGAGCACGCCGCTCCGGGTTGTTTTCTCAGCTTGAACCGGTTTGGGAATCCGGTGTGGCGTCGATTTCTCCAATGATGTGGCCCCAGCTCCGCTTGGCACTCAGATACTGCCGGTTCCATTTCGATACCCCGGCGATATGCTGTTCCACGGAGATTTTGGTCAGCCCGGCCGTTTCCAGGTCCTGGATCTTTTTCGGATTGTTGGTGAGCAGGCGAAAGGGCCGGTTCCCGAGAAAATGCAGGATGAGTGCAGCGGCTTCTGAAAAATCCCTGGAATCGGTGGGCAGGCCCAGGGATTCGTTGGCCTGGTAGGTGTTTTCACCGGCATCCTGCAGGAGATAGGTGGCCGCTTTGGCCCACAGCCCGATCCCCCGGCCTTCGTGTCCCGCCATGTAGACCACCATCCCGCCTGCCGGGTCGGCGGAAATGCGTTCCATTGCCAGGGCAAGCTGGGGGCCGCATTCGCAACGCTCGGAACCGAACACATCTCCGGTCAGGCAATTTGAATGCACCCGGACGAGCGGGTTGTGCGATTGGACCGGGTCTCCAATGATCAGTACGCTGTTCACCGCCATGAAGGAGGCGAGTCTGGAAAACAGGTTTTGACCTCCGGTCTTTCTCAATTCATTGGCCAGCGATTCCACCTTGTCCAGTTCGGTACTCCTTACGGCGGCATACCACTGGGCTTCATGGGGGCACCCGTGCAGTTTCATGGGCAGGGGGATGGGCCCGAGCAGGTTGATCACCCACTCGTCTGTGGGCAGGGAATCATCCATGGAGAGGAGATCGCCCCGGCGGTCGATACGAAACAGGGTTCCGGATGCAACCAGCCGTTCACGGACGGCCGGGTTCAAATAGGTAAACATGGTATATTGGGATTCCTGTGATTTAGGTTAAGCGTACTCCAGCAGGACACAAAACGATATTGAAATTTGCCGATTTTTTGAATGAAAACCCATGAATCCAGCCCGCTGGCCGGTCCGGCGGAGTTGAAACCGTTGATGCGGAAAAATGATATCAGGGGGCTGCTCCAGTTTTCAATACACGTCGCGCTGATCGGATTGGCCGGGTGGGCGCTGGGAGCCGCCACCCACTGGGCATTGCAGTGTTTGCTGAGCATCGTCCTGGGTATCCTGCTGGTATTCGTTTTCGCGCCACTGCATGAATCGATCCATAAAACGGCATTCAGGACCCAACGCCTGAACGCGGCGGTCGGCGGGGTCTGCGGTTTTCTCATCCTGCTACCGCCGCGGTATTTCCAGGCCTTTCACATGGCCCATCACCGCTTTACGCAAGTGGAGGGCAAGGACCCGGAACTGGATACCGGTAAGCCGGAAACGTGGTCCCGGTACCTGTGGCAGGTTTCCGGGCTGCCCTATTGGATCGGGCAGGCCGGTCTCCTGTGCCGTTTCGCATCGGGGGATGCGAATGCCCATTATATCCACCGGGACAAACGTCCTGCCATCGTCCGGGAGGCACGGTGGTTCCTGCTGCTGTACGCGGCGGTATTGACCGGGGGAATGCTTGTCGGCTTTGCGGAAATTCTCAGGTATTGGATCATTCCGGTTTTGGTCGGACAGCCATTCCTCAGAGGGTTCCTGCTTGCGGAACATACGCTTTGCCCGAGGGTGGCCAGCATGCTTGAGAATACCCGGACGACCGTCACGAATCGCCTGGTACGGTTCCTGTGCTGGAACATGTGCTATCACGTGGAGCACCATGTCTGGCCGTCGATTCCGTTTCATCAGCTGGCAGCCGCCCATCGCCTTGCCGGGCCGCACCTCCACTTCCTTGCCACCGGTTATGTTGCCGTCAATCGCCAAATCCTGCACTCCATCGACCGTCGTTAGCCCGCGGGACCCGTGATGAGCGTGCCCATTGTCCTGAACGGCACCAATCTCGGGATATACCGGCTCGTCCGCTATTCCCGGGGCCGGGAATTCAGGTTTGATCTTTCGGAGGAATCGAAAACAAGAATCGCCGATGCCCGGCAGGTGGTTGAAAAAGCAGCCGCTGGAGGCGAGGCGGTATACGGCCTGACCACCGGGTTGGGAGCAAAGGTGACCCACCGGCTCAGTGACGAGGAACAGTCGACATTTTCCTACCAGGTGTTGCGCGGGCGGGGGCATTCCTTGGGTGAACCCATGCCCGTGGAGATCATCCGCGGGGCCATGATCGCCAGATTGAATTCCCTGGCAATCGGTGTCTCCGGGGCCTCGCCGCATATCGGGGAGTTTATCCGGGAGTGCCTGAACCGTCATCTTGCGCCGGTCGTTGGATGCAGGGGGTCCATCGGTGCCAGCGACTTGTGCTGGGGCGCAACCATGGGGCTGGCATTCATTGGCGAAGGCCGGATGTATGATGCCCGGCATCACATTGTGCCTGCACGGGACGCCCTGCGGATTGCCGGGTTGCGGCCCCTGGATCTCGGGCCGAAGGATGGGCTGGTGCTTGCGAACCATTCCGGTTTCTCGGCCACGCTGTCCGCCTTTGCCGTGTACGAGGCTTCCGTGCTCATGGATGCGGTCCAGGCGGCGACGGCGATGACCCTGCAGGCTTTCCGTGCAAACCCTTCTCCCATCGACCCGTTTGTTGCCGGCCTGAGCGGGCAGGACGGGGTGATCGAAGTTGCGGGCCGGTTGAGGCAGTTGCTGGGGAGTGAATCCGTCGACAGTGACCGGGCCCGGAGCGTCCAGGACCCGTTGTCCATCCGCAATGCCGTCCAGGTGCATGGTGCCGCGCTGTCGGCGGTGAAATTTGCACGGGAGACCGTGAATGCCGAGTTGAACGCCTCTTCAGACAGTCCGGTTGTCGATGTCAAGAAGCAGGCAATCGTATCGAGCGGCGGTTTTTATGCCGCCCATCTCACCGTTGCCGTGGAAACGGTCAGCCGGTCGGTATTGCAGCTGGCAGTAACCCAACTGGCCAGGATGGAGAAACTGCTGAGCCAGCGGTTCAGCGGCCTGCCCCAGTTCCTGGCCTCCCCGGGAGCGAATTCAAACGGCTTTGCCCCGATCATGAAGCTCGCCGAATCCACGCTGGCCGAAATCAAGATGCTGACGGCTCCGGTCGGCCACTGGCCGGGGGTCAATGCAGATGGTATGGAGGATATACAACCCCACTCTCCACTGGCGGCGCAGTCGCTCAGGAAGGCACTGGCACGGTGCCGGCACCTGGCGGCCATGGAAATGATGTTTGCATCCCAGGCTCTTGAACTGAGTGGACAGCTGGCCCCGTCCTCTTCGGCGATCGCCGAATTGTACAGCGCCGTGAGAGAGGTGGTTCCCAGGCTTGGAGATGACCGGCCCATGGGGGGAGAGATCGAGGTGTTGGCGCAGAAGATCGAACGGGCCGAAATCCCCCATGTCGGGAAGTGATTTTTCAGTCCGGTCCGGCCCGGGCTCGGGAATTTCCGGAACCCGCCGGAGCGGCGCCCTGGCCAACGCGATGGATTGGCCCCTATTTTTCCTGAGACGTGTCAACACGGATGGAATGGTCGGATTCGAAGAGATCCCGGACATCCCCGGCAAAGGGCGAACGGAAGATGAAATTGAGCGTCCACGATTTGACCAGCTCAAGGCGGCTTCGTCCGATGCGCTACTGTTCGCGTTCCGACGCAGACACCATTACATTGCCGGAAACCAGAGGTTGCAGAAACCCGATGCTTTCCAGGAATTGCTGAAGATTATCTTCTGCAAAATCCACGATGAGCGCAGTTTGGATGAGGTCGAGTTCCATGCGGCGTCCAAGGAGTGTCACGGCCTGAATGGTCGTCTACCGGGACTCCATTGGCGACCGGGACCAGGCTTACCGGGCAACCACCAATGCATCGACCGCCACCGCCCCGTTGCGGGCAACAATGACCGGGTTGACATCCATTTCCACGATGTGATCCCTGAGGCAGTCAGCCATCCCGGAGAACGCGACGATGGCGTCAAGGAGTGCGGACCGGTCTTCAGGCCGCCGGCCGCGGGTGCCCCGGATCAGGGTGTCGAGCGGGAGGGATGCGATCATTCGGTCGGCCTCCCGGCGGGTCACCGGTGCCAGGGCGACCGCATGGTCAGCCAGTAATTCGATGAACACGCCGCCGGCGGAGACCATGATCACCGGACCAAACTTCTCATCGTTGAGCATTCCCAGGCCAACCTCGGTTCCCCGGTCGACCATCCGGGATACCAGCACCCGGGGACCGAGCCGGTCCGCAATTTCCCGATAGCGCAAGACCAGGTCGGCTTCATTGGCAATATCCAGGGCCACTCCCTCGTGGTCGGTTTTGTGATGGATTCCAGTCGCCGCGGTTTTGAGGGCAACGGGATATCCGGTTTCACCGGCCGCCTTGAGCAGGTCATCCCGGTTGTCGATCATGGCGTGATCGGGCACCGGGATGGAGAAATCGCGCAACAGGTCCATGGATTCCGCCTCTCCCAGGGTCTCTCCAGCCCGGCCTCGAAGACGGGTTTTCCATTTGGCCACCGTTTTTTCATCAAAATCCGGGGGGGATGCCGTGAGTGCGTCCTCGGGAATGAAGTCGCGAAAATCGAACAGGTGCCGGACTCCAAGCAGGGCCTCCCTCGAACCATCGAGCAGCGGAATGCCCAGCGCACTGCTGCGTCGGCACAGGCGGAGGTTCACCAGATCCGAATAACAGTTGACCATGGCAAGGGGCTTGACCGTTTCCCGGCTGACCCGTTCGATGTTCCGGTAAAAGGCTTCCGTCAGGTAGTAATCGTCCTTGAAATTCGTGAAAAACATGCCGGCCGCGACGTTCTCATCCTTCATCAGCGCCGAAAGGCAGGCATAGAAGCGCTCTTCGAAATTCTGGTTGGTTCCCCAGGCATCCAGGGGATTTTCCGCAACCAGCCCGGGCTCCAGTTGTTCCTGGATGGTTTCCCTGGTCTGGCGGCTGATGGCTGCAAACTCAATGCCCAGCTCATGGGCACCATCGGCAACGAGCTCACGAAAGCCTCCGGATTCCTGGATGCTGGCCAGTTTTCCGGGGCCGGCACGGCGGTCGGCCTGGAACAGCATCAGGGTCGCGGCCAGCTCGTTCAGGTCGTTGACCTCGATGACACCGTATTTTCTGAAGAGGGCCTGGTAGGCGGTGTGATTGCCGACGATCGCACCGGTGTGCGTATTCGCCAGGGTTTCCCCCAGAGGCGATTTGCCCACCTTGAGAACCACCACTGGAATTCTTTTCCGGGCGGCGGTCCGAAGTGCGGCCGTAAATCCTTCCGGGTCGCGGACCGTTTCCAGAAACAGCCCGATGACCCGTGTGTTGTCCTGTTCCAGGGACCAGGACATGTAATCGGCCAGGGTGGTCACCATTTCGTTTCCGCTGGAAACGCAGAGATTGAACCGAAGGCGGCAGCCGTTGTGGGCCAGACTGGCAAATGCGGAGCCGGATTGTGCAATGAAACTGATGCCGCCCTGGGGGACGCTGCCGGAGAAGGGGTAGAGGCCGGCATACAACTCCTCGCAGACATTGTAGAACCCCATGCAGTTTCCGCCGCACAATTGAAAATCCGAAGCCCGGGCCCGGGAGGCCAGTCTTTGTTTGAGCGGCGGCTCGCGGTCATTTTCCAGGTAGCAGTTTTCATAAATGGTTCCCGCCCTGGCACCCTGCTCAATGGCTTCAGTCAACACCGCCTCCAGCCGTGCATTGGAAACCGCCATGACCACATGGTCGACGGCCTGCGGAAGGGACTTGAGATCCGGGTAACAGGGTTTTCCCAGGATGGACGCATATCCGGGATTCACCGGAAACACTTTCCCCCGGTAGCCGGAATGGACCACCATGTTCGCCAATTGAAAACCCGGGCTGCCTTCCCGGGCGGAGGCACCCACCAGGGCAATGGACCCCGGTTTCAACAGGGGATCGAGTCGGTGTCCAGGCATGGTGGCGGTCCGGAGCCTATTTCTCCAGGCGGTCTTCCCGCCACTTCAGGGCGGCTTTCAGGCCTTTTTCCCGGTGAACCCGGTTGAATTCGCGCCGAAGGGCCGTTTCGATGGATTCGATCTGCACGGCGGTGTCCACCCCCATGTCCAGCGCCTGGTTCATCCCCATGATTTCATAGGTGCGGTTGATGGCCTGTTTGGTGAGCCTCACGGAATCCGGGTCCATCAGCGCGATTTCCCGGGCCAGGGCAATCCCGCGGTCCAGCACCTTCCCCGGGTCGGCGATTTCATTGACGATCCCCATCTGCAGGGCTTCTTCGGCAGGGAGCCGGTCCTGTCCGCTCAGCAACAGTTTCTTGGTCCTTTTCGGATTGGTATACCAGGGCAAAAGCAGGGCAACGATGCTGCTGCCGAACCGCAATTCGGGTTCTCCGAAGAGGGTTTCCTCGTCGCAGACCGTGAGATCACAGGCCAGGGCCAGCTCAAAACCGGCGGCCAGCACGTAGCCATGCACGGCGGCGATGGTCGGCTTGCTCAAGCGCCAGAACCGCATGATGATATCCAGGTCGTATTGCAGGGCCGGTCGCCAGTCGTTCACGCCTTTCCGGTTGGTTTCCATCCCGGCAGACAAATCGAACCCCGCACAAAATGCCCGGCCATTGCCGTTCAGGACCAGGGCCAGAATGCGGTCGTCCTGCTCGATCTCGTCCAGGGCCGTGTCGAGTTCTGTGAGCATGGCATGGTTGATGGCGTTCAGTTTTTCCGGCCGGTTGAGCATGATCCGGGCAATCGGCCCCTGTTGTGAAAGTTCGATGGTCTCGTAGTTCATGGCGATGAGTACTGGGTGGTGTCTGGATGGTTCAGGCTGCAACCCGGCCCGGTTCCGGTAAAAACGCGGGCCAAGTATACCTTGGCAGTGCAATACAATGGGCAGGCGGCCGGTTCGGTTGTCCTCCCGGTCGCAGAAAACAGCGGCCCCAACCACGGCCCGGGCGTTTGGGTCCGCGTCCTGGAGTCATCGCGGCGGCTCCCCGCATCCCGCAACCCCCTTTCCCCGGTGCATGGCCGGCCCCCTGCGCCCGGGCAAACCAGCCATGGATGGCGGTCCGGCGAGTCCGGGTATCGGCCGGGGAAACCGGTTCTTCCCGTCCAGCCGGACTCGGGGAGCCGTCAGGCATAACGCAGGGTTTGCCCGTAACCGAGCCTTGCGGCCTTGTCCAGCATCGCCATGCCCAGAGCGATGTCACTGGTGGCCAGGCCCCGGTGCCAGAAAAGAATCGTCTCATCCCCGGTTTCCCGTCCGGGCAAGGACCCCGCAACAATTTCCCCGATCTCCGCGTGGACGGTCTCGGGGCTGACCTTGCCGGCATTGATGTGCGGCCGCAGTGCCCCGAATGGCCCCGAATTCATCTGGCCACGGTCATCCACCACAATTTTGTCCATTGCATCGGTATGGTCCGTTTCCAGCGCGCTCATGGTGCCGTAAGGGACCACCAGCGCCCCTTTTTTGATCCACCGGGTCTTGAACAGCGGAGCGGGTTCCGGAAGCCGGGAGGCTTCCACCATGATGTCGGCATCTTCCAGGCATTCCTGCCAGTTGCCGGTGACGGTCACCGGCCTTCCCAGGTCCCGGGCCAGGGTATCCGCGAAAGCATTCCGGCTTTCCCGGCGGCGGGAATGCACCCGGATCTCGTCGAAATGGAACAGGTGGTCCAGCAGCCGCACATTCCAGTATGCCGTCCCTCGTGCCCCGATGTGTCCCAGAATTCTCGGGTTCGGGGGCGCCAGGTATTTTGCCCCCACCGCCGTCATCGCCCCGGTCCGCATTTCCGTGATGGCCGTGGCATCGATGACGGCGACGGGAACTCCGGTCCGTGGATCAAACAGGTTGAGCAGCGCCATTTCCGATGGCAGCCCTTGCTGGTAATTGTCCAGGAAATCGCTGACGATCTTGACCCCGGCCACATTTTGGGTGGCGATATAGCCCCGCAACACATTGAAATGGCCATTGGATTCCGGTTCCGGGATCAGGTGCACGCGGGGTTCCAGGACGGTTTGGCCCCTTCCCGCATCCCGCACACCGCCTTCGACCGCATCCAGGATTTCACGGTCGGTCATTGCGAGCGCTTCAATGTCCGGGCCGTTGAGGTAGGTGAGATGGATGCGGTCCATGCCGGTCGGATTGCAAGCGATTCAGTTAGCGGGTGTGCCCGGACGGCCGGGGAGCCGGTCCCATTGCCTAGAGTTCGATGGCAGCGAGGTCAAGATGGTGCTCCCGTGCGCACTGCTTGGCCTCCCGGTACCCGGCATCGGCGTGACGCATCACTCCGGACCCCGGGTCATTCCACAATACCCGGGCAATGCGTGCGTCCGAGGCGTGGCTGCCATCGCACACGATGACCAGCCCGGCGTGCTGGGAGTACCCCATGCCCACTCCCCCGCCGTGGTGCAGTGAGACCCAGGTTGCCCCACTCGAGATGCTGAGCATTGCATTCAGGAGCGGCCAGTCGGATACGGCGTCAGAGCCATCAATCATCGATTCGGTTTCACGGTTGGGGCTCGCGACCGAGCCGGAATCCAGATGGTCCCTGCCGATCACGATGGGCGCCTTCAGCTCTTTGTTGCGCACCATCTCATTGAAAGCGAGTCCCAGCCGGTGCCGCTGCCCCAGTCCGACCCAGCAGATTCGCGCCGGCAGGCCCTGGAAACGGATGCGTTGCCGGGCCATGTCGAGCCAGTGATGCAGATGGCGGTCCCCGGGAATCAACTCTTTGACTTTCGCATCGGTTTTGTAGATATCTTCCGGGTCCCCGGACAGGGCCACCCACCGGAAGGGTCCGATGCCGCGGCAAAACAGGGGACGGACATAGGCCGGCACAAAACCCGGGAAATCAAACGCATTTTCGACCCCGTAATTCAGGGCCTCCTGCCGTATGTTGTTGCCGTAATCCACGGTGGGGATGCCCTGCCTGTGGAATGTGAGCATGCTCTCTACATGTTGTGCCATGGACTTCCGGGCTTCGCTGGCGACCCGCTGCGGATTGTTTTTGATTTCCCGCCGCCATTTGTCCAGACTCCATCCTGCGGGCAGATAGCCGTTCACCGGATCGTGGGCAGAGGTCTGGTCGGTGACGAGGTCAGGCCGGATGCCTCTTTTGACCAGCTCTGCAATGACTTCGGCACCGTTGCCCAGCAATCCCACGGAAATGGCGGCTTCCTGTTTGCAGGCCGTTTCGATCCGGTCCATCGCTTCATCCAGGGTTTTGCATTTGTGGTCCAGGTACCGGGTCTGCAGCCTGAAATCGATGCGGGATTCATCACATTCCACGCAGAGTATGGAATATCCGGCCATGGTGGCGGCGAGGGGTTGTGCACCCCCCATTCCGCCGAGACCGGAGGTGAAGATCCACTTGCCTTGGGTTTTGCCGCCGAAATGCCGGCGGCCGGCTTCGGCAAATGTTTCATACGTGCCCTGGACAATCCCCTGACTGCCGATATAGATCCAGGAGCCCGCCGTCATCTGCCCGTACATCATCAACCCGGCCCGGTCCAGCCGATTGAAGCAGTCCCAATTGGCCCAGGCGGGCACCAGGTTGGAATTGGCGATCAGAACCCGTGGTGCATCGGCATGGGTCCGGAAAACCCCCACCGGCTTCCCCGACTGGATCAGCAGGCTTTCATCCTCCTCCAGGACCCGGAGGCAAGCGAGAATTTTGTCGAAGCATGCCCAATCCCGTGCCGCCCGCCCGATTCCGCCGTACACAATGAGCTCTTCGGGCTTTTCAGCGACCCGGGCATCCAGGTTGTTCTGGATCATCCGGTACGCAGCCTCGGTCAGCCAGCTTTTGCAGTTCAGCCGGGTCCCGGTGGGGGCCTGGATGGACCGTGATTTGTCTAGGCGGCCTGAACGCATGGGGACCTGAACTCAAATTTCGTGACAGGGTTTGTGCCAGTGACCGTTGAGGAGGGTGGCATGGCACAAATTCAGTCCGGCATGATACGACAAATCCGCCGGGTTCGCAGTATTCCAGATGGCCAGATCCGCTTTTTTCCCCGGGGAAAGCGTGCCCACCGTGTCGGCCATGCCCAGGGCACGGGCTGCATTGACCGTCATCCCGCGCAACGCCTCGGCCGGGGTCAGGGAAAACAGGGTGCACGCCATGTTCATCACCAGCAGTGGCGAACAGACCGGGGAACTTCCGGGATTGCAGTCGGTTGCCACGGCGATATTGACGCGGTGGTCTCTCAGGGCCCGGACGGGCGGCAACCGGGTTTCCCTCAGGCAGTAAAAGGCTCCCGGCAACAATACCGCAACGGTGCCCGCCCGGGAAAGGGCTGCACAATCCCCGGCTTCAAGGTATTCCAGGTGGTCCACCGACAGGGCACCTTTTGCCGCGGCCATCGCGGCTCCGCCGAGGTTGCTCAACTGTTCCGCATGGAGCTTGATGGGAAGGCCAAGCTTGAGGGCCGCGTCCAAAACTTTCGCCGCCTGTTCCACCGAAAAGGCGATGCCCTCCGCAAACACGTCCACCGCATCGACGACGCCGGCTTCAAACGCAGCAGGCAGCATCTCGGTGCACACCCGGTCAATGTAGTCATCCTGGCGGTTTGCAAATTCCGGTGGCAGGGCATGGGCGCCCAGGAATGTTTTCTGCAGCCGTACCCCGGACAGGTTGGCAAGGGATTCAGCGGCACACAGCATCTTGATTTCATTCCGGGTGTCCAGTCCGTACCCGGATTTGATTTCCACCGTGGTGACCCCTTCGGACATGAGCTGTGCCAGTCTTGGACGGGACTGGGCGACCAATTCCTTTTCGGATGCGCCGCGAACGGCCCTGACCGTGGACAGGATACCGCCTCCGAGCCGGGCAATTTCCCGGTAGCCGGCCCCCTGCAGGCGCTGTTCAAACTCCATGGCCCGGTTGCCCGCGTACACCAGATGGGTATGGCAGTCGATCAATCCGGGGGTCACCAGTTTCCCCTTGAGATCCAGCACCGTGTCCGCGTCGAGTGCGTCCGGGTCAAGGTCATCGCTGCGTCCGGTCCAGGCAATGCGGTTCCCGGCCAGGCGGATGGCTCCATTGTGGATGAGGCCATACCGATGGTCCGTCATGGTGGCAAGATTGGCATTGACCAGCAGCATCAAAAACCCAGCGTCATTGAAAAAATAGTTATATACTTTTTCATCTATTTTATCCCAACCTTCATACCGAAAGCCGCTTCAAGCCATGTCCGCCGGTCTTCTGCAGTTCCAGTCAATCCTGTTGCCGGATGGCTGGGCTGAGAATATGGTCATTGAGATCGATTCCGAAGGCAACATCCATGCGGTCTCTCCGGCCGGTGATGTGCGAAAACCGGGTGTGCAGCGGATTCCGGGATGGGCGCTGCCCGGGGTTCCGAATTGCCATTCACATGCCCATCAGCGTGCCATGGCCGGGCTTGGGGAAAAGGCCGGGCTGGGCCGCGATGGCCGACAGACGCCGGCCGACAGTTTCTGGACCTGGCGGGAAGTGATGTACCGTTACCTGGAGCGCATTCAACCTGAACACCTGTACGCGATCAGTCGCCAGGTGTATACGGAAATGCTCAAGGCGGGATATACCTGTGTGGGTGAATTCCAGTACCTTCATCACGACCCGTCCGGAAGACCGTACTCGAACCGCGCCGAGATGACCCTGCAATGCATGCAGGCGGCGAAGGATGTCGGCATCGGATTCACTGCCCTGCCCGTTCTATACCGCTACGGCGGTTTCGGGAACCGGCCCCCTTTGGACGGGCAAAAGCGGTTCATCAATGATGTCATGGCGTTCTGTGAAATTGTACACGGCCTGGTCAAGGCCTCGGCAGACAGCGGCAACGGTACGGTAGGAATTGCCCCGCATTCCCTGCGCGCCATTGATGAACCACTGTTGCGGGAGGTTCTCCGGAACCTTTCCGGGACCGGACTGGCCGCCATTCACCTGCATATCGCTGAACAGGCCCGGGAAGTGGCGGACTGCCTTGCCTGGAGCCGGGAACGTCCGGTCCAGTGGCTGCTCAACCGGTTCGACCTGGATTCCCGGTGGTGCCTGGTTCACGCAACGCACATGGACGAGGAGGAAACGCTCGGAATGGCCAAAAGCGGAGCCATCGCCGGATTGTGCCCGACGACGGAGGCCAACCTGGGCGACGGATTCTTCAACCTGGGCCGGTACAGGCAGCATGGCGGGCAGTGGGCGATCGGTTCCGACAGCCACATTTCTGTCAGCCCGGTGGAGGAACTGCGCTGGCTGGAATATGGTCAAAGGCTGCGGTACCGGCAAAGAAACATGGTGTCCGGGCCGTCCAGCCCCCATACCGGGAAAACCCTGCTGACCTCTGCGGTCCACGGGGGCAGCCGGGCATGCGGACGGAAAACCGGGCGGATTGAACGGGGGTACCGGGCGGACTTCATTGTGCTCGATGCGGAACATTCACGACTGGTCGGGCGGACCGGAGACGAACGGATCGACAGCTGGATATTTTCCGGCAACGAAAATCCGCTGACCGATGTGTTTGTGGGGGGCAGACAGGTGATTTCCGGCGGCCATCACAATCAGGAGGAGTCCATCCGGGATGCCTTCAGCCATACCCTGCGGGAACTTTCAGCCTAGGCATCCATGATCCGCACCCCCATCATTCCTGGCCGGGTTCCCCTGCATCTGCTGGAATCGGTTTACCGGTCAGCCAGGTCCGTCCGGCTCGACCGTCATTGCAGGACAGTGGTGGATGCCGCAGCCGGGATCGTATCCGCTGCAGTCCGGAAGGACACCGCCATTTATGGGATCAATACCGGATTCGGCAAGCTCTCGAGTACCCGGATTGCACCAGGGCAAACCGTTCAATTGCAACGGAACCTGGTGCTGTCCCATTGTTGCGGGGTTGGGCCGGACCTGCCGGATGAGATTGTCCGGCTGATCATGCTGGTGAAGCTGTCTTCACTTGGCCAGGGGGCCTCGGGTGTTCGCTGGGAACTGATCGAGTTGATGCAGGCGATGCTGAACAACGGTATTCTGCCCGTGATTCCCGCGAAGGGGTCGGTGGGGGCCTCGGGAGACCTGGCCCCTCTCGCACATTTGACCGCCGCCATGATTGGTGAGGGGCCGGTGCGGTTCCAGGGCCGTGTCCTGGATGCGGCGGATGCGTTAAGGCAAAATAACCTGGAGCCATGGGTGCTCGGCCCCAAGGAAGGGCTGGCCATGATCAATGGCACCCAGGTGTCCACGGCTCTGGCGCTCGCGGCCCTGTTTGACACCTGGCGTTCTTGCCAGACGGCATTGATTGCCGGGGCATTGTCCAGCGATGCGCTGATGGCCTCGACCGTTCCTTTCCAGGGTGAAATTCACCGGCTCCGAAAACACCGGGGCCAGATGGATGCGGCCCGGTCGCTGCGGTCATTGCTGGAAGGGTCCGCCATCCGGGACTCCCACCGGGAAGGCGACGAACGGGTGCAGAACCCGTACTGCATTCGATGCCAGCCACAGGTGATGGGGGCCTGCATGGATCAACTTCGCCAGGTGGCCGCGACCCTGGAGATTGAAGCCAATTCTGTCACCGACAACCCGCTGGTCATGGTTGAGACAGGCCGGATCATGTCTGGAGGCAATTTCCATGCGGAACCCGTTGCGTTTGCGGCGGACCAGAATGCATTGGCCATTGCTGAAATGGGGGCCATTGCCGAAAGGCGCATTGCCACACTGGTTGACCCGGCCCTGAACCATGGATTGCCGCCTTTCCTGTCTCCGGACCCGGGCTTGAGTTCCGGTTTTATGGGGGTCGAGATCACCGCTGCGGCATTGATGTCGGAAAACAAGCACAAGGCCGCGCCGTGTTCCGTCGATTCGACACCGACCAGTGCCAACCAGGAGGATCATGTATCCATGGCCTGCCACGGGGCCTGGCGACTGATGGAAATGAACCAGAACCTGGCCCATTTGATCGCCATCGAATTGCTGGCTGCCACCCAGGGGGCCGAATTCCGCCGGCCGGTGAAAACCAGCGCGGCCCTGCAGCGCGTGATGGACCGGGTTCGGGAGGTTGTGGACAGGCTGGATCATGACCGCTACATCGGCGGGGAGATTGCCAGGGCGACCGACCTGGTCAGGACGGGTGCACTGGTCACTGCAGTGGGTGACGGCATGGTGCCCGCACTGCACCACCATTTGCCTGAAAATCCGGATTGCCGGCCGTGAATGCACGGATCGGCGACGAACAGGTTGCGCAATACCGCGAAAAGGGATATCTCGTCCCCGATTACCGGTTGCCCGGGGATATTCTGGAGGCAATGCGCCGCGCCTATGATGCACTGCTGGACCGGAACGCCCACCTGGAATCGGATTTCCTGCTGGGGGTGCATCTTCCGGTTCCCGGTGCCCAGGGTGTCACGGGTTCGTCGGACTGGCTGGAATTTGCCACCCATCCCGATTTGATGGACATGGCCGCACGGTTAATCGGTGAAGATATCATCCTGTGGGGCACCACCATCTTTGGAAAGCCTGCCGCTTGCGGAAAGGGGACGCCCTGGCACCAGGACGGCGATTACTATCCCATACGACCACTGGAAACCCTGAGTTTATGGATTGCACTGGACGATGTGTCGACGGAAAACGGGCCCATGCGCTTTATTCCCGGGTCCCATAAGGAGAAGAGGCTGTATCCGCATCATCGCGAAGAGAATCCGGGGTACACGATCCATGATGTCTGTGATGCCGAATACTTTGATCCGTCAACGGCACAGGATCTGATCATCGAGGCCGGGCAGGTTTCCTGCCATGATGTCTACATGATCCATGGATCAAGATCGAACCGGACCGGAAATCGACGAGCGGCGCTGGTGGTTCGCCTGATGCCGGCCAGCAGTCATTATGACCACCAACTCGGTGCATCCATGGGTGCGGACAATGCAAGCCATGACTATGGCAGCAGGCCGTTGTTCCTGGTTCGGGGCAACGATGTCTGCGGCAGGAATGATTTTGAAATCGGGCATCCCCGATTGCCCGAAACGGGTCGTGGCCGGACATAAGGCAGGAGGGGAAGCGGCAGCGCCTGCCAAGGGGGAAGGCTGGACAGAAAAAGGGATTGCCGGTTTGCGGGTTGGCCGGGGGAGGCCAACATAAGGAAGGTCTGGTGAACCGTTCCGACGGGCCGTGCAGTGGATGGGACGATTGAAAAGGAAAAAATACGACCACCCGTTGGAGGCGGGGTCCGGGTTTTATCCGTGCAGGCGCGATGAACTTTTACTGAAATACCCGGACAGGGTATTCCTCCTCCACAAAGAGAATGCGGCAGGGGATTTCTGGACAGGGCACGCTGCGATTGCCGAGGGGACCAGAAGGTTCGGATCAGGTCCTTTTCGGGTTCGGAAGACCGGGGAGGATGAACCGCTGGCCATTCAAGGGCCGTATGTCCGGGCTGCGATGACGGTTTCCGATGCGCATCCGGAGGCGCCATTGTCAGGATTGCAGGGCTCCCGTGAAACCAGTGGGAGCGGTTTCCGTGTCACCAGAAATGTTCGTCGGTTTCCGCCTTCCTGCGTTGGGCGGTTTTTTCGAGTATGGCCAGTTTCTGTTTCCGGTTCAGGATGATCCATTCACGGATTTCATCGGCATCACGATAACACCCCCGGCAGAATGGTTCGCCATCGAAACGGCAGACCGACAAACACGGCGAGGGGACACTGGTATCGAACGGTTTCGGTCGACGGGGCCTGCGACGGCGATGATTCCTTCGACCTGAACGGTTGGTTGGCATGCCCGGTGTTTCGAAAGAGCGGGATGCGTTACAGGTCCACCCAGGGCTGTTGCGTGGCGATGACAATAATGGCGAGCAATGTGATTTGGGTCGCGTTGATAATGACGCTTCGCCGGTGCAGGGATTTGTATCGCGCCTTGTCCTGGGGGGATTCGCTGGTGGCCCACTGGTCTTTCGCTTTCGAGATTTTGGGCAACAGTATCTGCCGGCTGTAAACAAAGCCAAGCAGGATCACAATCAGTAAAATGAAGGTATAGGAGCCATCCAGGACAGAGAAGACGATTCCCAGTACGGACAGGACAATGCCGCACAGGAAATATCTGGGAAACAGGTACCGGCTGAATGTCAGCGCTTCTTCCTTCTCCAGGCTCTTGTGGATGGAAGGTGCGACGATGACTGCAAAAAACAGCATGGTTCCGAGCAAGATCGTCGAGAGAATGGCGGTCATACTTAACATCGGAATGCCTGGAAGCGGTTGTATACGGGCAGGTTTATGATCGGGACGGTGTCGGCATAGACTGAATCAATGGCATCTCATTTTCACGGGATACGGGTCGCAGCGGGTCTTGGTTCCGGCCTGAATCGATTTTGTCTGGCCTGCAGGAGACCGTTCAACCAGTAATTGCCCAACCAAGTCTAACACACTTTCCCTGAATTCTCCCTGTTCGTGTCCTGCCGGAATCCCGTGGTGGAAGCAGCGCGCCCTGTGAATCCGGCCCATGGGCATTTCCGGCACGCAACCCGGGCCCATATTCCCGCCCCGGCAGGGTTTGCGGCGCGACGGGCAACTTACGAAAGCGGCTCCGGCAATGAATTCAGTCCGGCTACGAACGCAGCGGTATCCGCGTAGACATCGTATCCCGAAATTTTCCCGTCCACCACGGTAAACACGTTGATCATGCTGCCCTTGACGATGTACCCCGACTCCTTGTATTCCCACAGGCCTTCACACTGGTTGATCATCTTGTTTTCCGTACTGATACGGTCGATCACCGATATGTCAACGATATTCAGGTGCTCCCTGACCAGGGAAAAAAACCGGTCAAAGCCATCAATGCCGTGAAACCGGCCCGCCCAGGGCAGCTGGCCCGGCTGGCCGTGGTAGGTGACCACAATATCGGGCGACAGCAGGCCGAGCAACTGTTCGCGGTCGCGGTCCTTCAGGAAAACGTAATAATCGTCAACGACTTCTCTGGCTGTTCTCATGCACCGGGCCTGCTAGTGGGAAATGGCGGGACGGAGGAACAATCGGTCCAGGAAACCATGAAACCACTGTTCCTGGACCGGGTCGGCCTGCCGGATGACGGCATCCTGCTCCTCGCGTGTCTGGGCTCCGGCCTCATTGAAAAATGCCCAGTCCGAGTTCTGCCATCGTTTGAAAATATCCGCCGTGACTTCCGGGTGAAACTGCAATGCAAAAATATTGTTTTGGTATCGAAACGCCTGATTCGGAAAGGTCTTCCCGGTTGCAAGCAGCACCGCACCGTCCGGCAGTTCGAACTGTTCGTAGTGTGCCTGGGTAACCAGCATTTTTCCGGAAAACCAGTCCCCGGCATTTTCAGTGGGACTGACTTCATAATAGCCGAACTCACACAATCCCTGCTTGTGAGGGCGCACCTTTGCCCCGAGCGTATGGGCAATCAGCTGGGCACCGAGACAGATCCCAAGCAGCGGCAGGTCGATTTTGATTGCCCTGCGGATCCAGTCGATTTCATCTCTCAGAAATAGCAGGCGTTCCAGGTCTCCGACACTTTGGGCGCCGCCATAAATGACCGCGCCGGCGGTACCGTCGTCAATGTCAGGCAGGGCATCCCCCTTGAATGGGCACCGCAGGTCCAGTTCAAACCCGGTTTTGTCGAGGTGAATCGCGACCCGATCGTCTCCGGGGTTGTCGTGGTGGTCGATGAGAATGATTTTATTGTTCATGGTGCGCCGTCGGACCAAAGTACGGGAAAGCTGGGGTGAGCCATCTCATCTCCATGGAAGAGATTCACCTCCGGGAAGGGCGGGGAGGTTTGCCAGGGTCTTGAGGCGAAGCGGGCGTCATCCCCGATCCATCGCGTGGAGAACCCGCGGCGTTTTGACGTGGACCCAATGGTCGAGGGTGCGCCATGGAGTGTTCGCATATGAAAGGCAATACAGTCCCCGGGTTCCAGGGCCCAGGACACGATAGGGTAGCTTGCACGATGGGCATCGATATCCGGAACCGGTTCAAATCCATGAATGCCCTGCAGGTAGTTTTCGCCGCTGCTGAAGAACCGGGGGTAGTACAGGACACCTGTCCGGTGGGACCCGGCAACAAATTCGGGGCAGGCGTTTGCCGGAACGGGGTCCAGGGGAAGCCAGATGGAACAGGCCTGATCGCCGTCAACCCCGTAGTAAGGCATGTCGTGATGCCACGGTGTTTCTTCCCGGGTTCCGGGTTCCTTCACCAGGACATGTTCATGGTAAATACGTGCCGAATTGGACTGCATGAGTTTCCCTGCAATTTCTGCCGCCGGTGAACGGTACAGGAATTCCCGGTACTCGGTATTGCGTTGCCAATTGCAGTAATCATCATAAAACCCGCCCGGGTCACCGGGCCGGGTGTACCGGGTGGCATAGGGCCCCGGGTCATTGAAATTTTTTTCCATTCCCAGTGAAAGTTTGTCCAGCCACTCAATGTCGAACCGGCCCCTCAGGCAAATGACCCCGTCCCGCCGGAAATCGTCGATCTGGGACCGGGATATCCTTCCCGCTTTGCCGGGTATTCCCGAATCCGGGATTTCGACGGTTTCAGCCAATGTGGTCATGGTTGATTTTTCGGACTTCAGAGCAGGGCAACAGGCCTGCCCGGATTCTATCATCTTTTCATGCGAACGGTGCCGGTTCTCCCGGCTGGAAAAGCGGGGTCTGCCAGTGAGGCCGCCGGATGGGAGGGCGACCGGGTTCCGGGGAAAACGGGGTGAATCCGCTTTCACGAGCGTTTTTCGGTGACCGCAACCGGTTGAATTCACAGCCGGTTCAAGCGGCCTTTCCGCTGTTTTTCATCCCCAACCCGGATTTTCTTCCTCATTACAAGCGCGGCACGACCAAATGGGGCTGACCGGGCGGTGGCCGGAAATCGATCCGGTTCCCGTCCGCAAACCGGACAGGATTGTTGTATCATGGTCCACGGGTTCCAACGGGGGGATTGTGAGATGAAGACGCTGACATCGGTTGCCGATCATTACGCCGATTTGACCGAGCGCATGGAAAAATTCGGCGGCGATTTGCTGGCCTGCCATTTCGGCCTGTGGGGACCGGACACCAAAACCCATCGGGAAGGCCTGGAACGGGCCAACCAGACCCTGGTGCAGGGGTGCGGTCTGCGGCCGGGGAAACGGGTGCTGGATGCCGGCTGCGGGGTCGGCGGCACGGCAATCACGCTCGCGGAAACCCATGGCGTACAGGTCACCGGGTTGACCAACTGCGAATCTCATGTCGCGGTGGCAACACAACATGCCCAACAGCGCCGGGTCGGTCACCTGGTCGAGTTCCACTACGGGGACTTCATGGACCTGCCGTTTGCCGATGCGAGTTTCGACGCGGTCCTGAATCATGAGACGTTCTGTTATGCACAGGACAAGCTCGCCTATCTCCGGGGCGTCTGCCGGGTACTCCGGCCGGGAGGATACTGGCGGGCACTCGAAGGACTCCTGAGCGGTGAAACGATGTCCAAAGCACAAAAAGCCATGCATGCCACCGCGCAGCACGGCTGGCGCATGCCGCCACTTGAGCCATGGCGCGAGGTGCTTGCCGTCATGGAAAAAGCGGGATTTGTGGAGATCCGGGACCAGGACCTGTCCTCCGAGGCCGCGGAGTCCACCGGGAGGATCCACAAAGGCTGGTTGCTGTTTTGCTTCCTGAATTCGCAGGCCGACAGAGTGAACCAGGCCTCCCGGGAGTTCATGGAAGCGTCCATCAGCTATGACCACGGATTGCAGGAAGGCGTGTTCTCCTACCGTTTGCTTTCCGGTGTCCGGCCCGCCTGAAACGCCGTGGGAGATCACCGCATTGCCCGGGGGCGGTTCCAGACCGGAACCTTCCGGCCGAAAATCCGGCCTTTTGACCGCGGCCTGGCCGGAATCACTTTCCGGTGGAAATGGCTGTCTTCCGGGCACGGGCACTCTTTACACGGATGGTCGCAGGGGTTATAAAGGGACCGGGAATCCGGCTTGCCCACACGAAAGTGCCAGTCATTCCGCCACAGAACCGGGAAACGGCATGGCTTATCATTCAGGAGACCGGTTGAACGCAAACCGTCGGAGAAGCCCGCAAACGGGACCTGGAACGTGGATTCAAACATTGGGCGGACCGCTGAAACCGGTTCAGGAAGGAAGCGGGGTCTCCCGCCCCGGGCCACCTGATTCGATATGATTCCTGAAAAAAATGTGTGGAGATCATGGGATATAAACTGTACTGGTCAAGCTTGACCGCCGGGTTTGTGATCCAGGCGGCACTGGAGGAAGCGGGTGCGGACTATGACCTGGTTGAAGTTAATTTTGAGAACCGGGAGCACAGGAGTGCGGCTTACCGGTCCATGAATCCGATGGGACAGATTCCGACCATGGTTCTTCCCGATGGTACCGTCCTCACCGAGTCGGTCGCCATGGTCCTGCATCTGGCCGAAACGTTTCCGGAAGCGGAATTGCTGCCCGCCCCGGGATCGGTGGAAAGGGCCCGGGCGTATCGCTGGCTGCTGTTCATGGCGACAAACCCCTACGCGGGATACCAGCGATATTATTACAGCAAGCGGTTTACCACGGAAATCGACGGGGCGGAAGGAATCCGGAAGAGTGCAATCGCACACATCAATGCCGGGTTCGATCTGCTGGAATCGGTACTGGACAAACAGTCGTACCTGGCGGGAAGCACCCGGTCCATTGCGGACACGTACCTGACCATGATGGTGACGTGGAGCCCGCGGGCAAACGATGTATTGCTGCACCGCAGGAATCTGACCAGGGTGGTCATGGAGGTCTGTGCCCGCCCGGTGGTTCGGGAGATATGGAACCGGTATTACCCGGACGGTCCCCGATTCGATTCCACCGCGTCCCGGGTCCATAAGAAAGATTCATGACACAGACCCGTGACCGGCTAAAGGGGGTCTGCACGCCGGTTTGTACCGTTTTTGCCGAGAACGGCCGCGGCATCGACGAAACGGCCCAGAAAAGACATATTGACACCCTGGTCGAATCCGGTGTGCACATCCTGTGTATCTGCGGCGGGACCGGGGAGTTCTCCTTCCTGACCCGGGAGGAACGGCTGGCTCTCACTGAACTGGCTGCCGGGCAGATCCGAGGCAGGGCCAGGCTGATCGTCCATGTCTCGGCGGTCATGACGGAAGAGACCATCGAGTATGCCCGGCATGCCGAGGGGGTGGGTGCGGATTGCCTGCTGGTGTTGCCGCCGTATTTTGAGGGGCCGACCCTGGAAGGCACATTCGAGCACTATGAAAAAGTTGCCCGGGCCGTCAATACGGAAATCATGGCCTATAACATTCCGGTTCATTCCGGCATTGACCTGGAACCGGACTTTGTCCGGCGGCTCATGGCCATCGACAATATCAACTACCTGAAGGACAGTACCGGGGATTTTATTCGCATCCAGCAACTGACCCGGGCCGGTATCCACGTATTCAACGGTGCCGACCCGCTGATGCTGCATGGTCTCATGGTCAATGCGGCAGGGTGTTTCTGGGGGACATCCAATGCGATTCCAAAAGAGGCGGTCCGGTTGTACGAATGGGCCCGGGAAGGTCAGTGGGACAAGGCGATGGCGCTTTGGCACCGGATCTATCCGGTGAATGATTTTGTCTGGAACCATCCCTTTAACCCGGGCGTGAAGGCATTGTGCCGATTGCTCGGGCATGACCTGGGGGAATGCCGCCGTCCCGTTCAGCCGCTGGCCGATGAGGAGCTGTCGCGGCTCCGGGAAGCCGCAGAAGAACTGCTGTAGACCGGAGCAGGATACAGGGACCCCCATGCCCGGCCTGGAACCCGCCTTCGCCGGCCACGCCCCGTTCAGGGTGAGCTCCTTCAGCCGGTTCCCGGCCCGCTGCAGGCCGGCCCATGAGTGAATCCCGGGATTGCGCCGTGATCGGAGCGGGTATCGTCGGGATCAGCTGTGGCCTGCACCTGCTGGAACAGGGTTACCGGGTGGTCCTTTATGACCCGGCACCGCCCGGCAGCATGACCTCCAGGGGCAACGCCGGGGGGTTCGGGTTTACCGATGTGGTGCCGGCGTCGGTGCCCGGAGTACTCTGGAAGGTTCCCCGGTGGCTGCTCGATCCCAGCGGACCGCTGTTCATCAGCCCGACCCATTTCCCCGGGATGATTCCCTGGCTGTGGCGTTTCCGGAAAGTCAGCGGATTGAAACAGATGACCGCGGCCGCGAACGCGCTGGCGGATATCCTGAAGTCCAGCATGACCGACACGCGTGCGCTTCTTCACCGGACCCGCCTGAATCACCTGTTTGTGGAAAACGGAGCCGTCACGGTGTACCGGTCAAGGAAAAGCGCGCACAAGGACCGGTACGAGTGGGAGGTGAAACAGTCCATGGGGGTGGCCGTGCAGGTCCTGAACAGCCTGGATGAAATCCGGGAATTCGAGCCGGCCCTACGGAACGCCCAGTACGGAATGTATACCCCGCAGTGGTGCAGCACTCCGGACCCCTATGGCCTGGCCACTTCGCTCGCAGATTATTTCTGCCGGTCAGGCGGCAGGATCCGGCAAACGGAAATCGCTTCGGTGAATCCATCCGCCACCCGGGTGGACACCCTGTCGACGAGCGAAGGAGAACCCGTCCACGCGGACCACTTCATCATTGCCGCGGGGGTATGGTCCGGGAAGTTCTGCAAACAACTGGGGGAGAACGTGTTGCTGGAATCCGAGCGGGGTTACAATACGACCTTGCCGAAACCCGGCATCAGGCTGAATCGTGAAGTCATATTCGGGGAAGAGAAATTTGTGGCGACCAACATTGGAGAGGGGTTGCGTATTGGAGGGGCGGCTGAATTTGCCGGCCTCCGGGCCCCGCCAAACTATCGTCGAAGCGACAAGCTGGTGGAGATCGCGCGTCGATACCTGCCGGGCCTGGATGACACGGGGGGAGAAAAATGGATGGGGCAGCGGCCGGCCACCCCGGATTCGCTGCCGGTCATCGGGCGTTCCGGCCGGTTTGGAAACGTGTATTACGCTTTTGGCCATGGTCACGCAGGCCTGACCATGGCGGCGACGACGGGCAAACTGGTTGCACAGCTGGTCTCGGCCGGCCACCCCGGTTTCGATATTGAACCTTTCGGCATTCATCGTTTCAATTCATGAACGGTACGGTATTCAACTGTGTGGATGCCCACACCTGCGGGAATCCGGTGCGCGTGGTGACTTCCAACCGGCCAACCCTGGAAGGGGCGACCATGAGCGAGAAACGCCAGCATTTTCTTGCCCGGTACGACTGGATACGCACCGGGCTGATGTTTGAGCCGCGCGGCCATGATGCCATGTCCGGTTCCATTCTTTATCCGCCGGTCGAAAGTGAAAGCGATCTCGGTGTTTTGTTCATTGAGGTCAGCGGATGTCTTCCCATGTGCGGTCACGGCACCATGGGGACGGTCACGGTCGCCATCGAGGAAAACCTGGTGACCCCGAAAACACCCGGTATCCTGAAAATGGATGCCCCGGCGGGTCTTGTGCAGGCCCGGTATTCCCGAAATGGCCACTATGTGGATTCGGTTGAAATCCGGAATGTTCCCTCCTTTGTCCATTCCACGGAGATCACGGTGGAGGTGCCGGGGCTGGGCCGGCTGGACATGGATGTCAGCTACGGAGGAAATTTCTACGCCATCGTGGAACCCCAGGCAAACTACCGGGGGCTGGACCGGTTCACGGTGGATGATATCCGGCGGTTCAGTCCCCTGGTCCGGGATGCAGTCAACCGGACCGGGGAATTTGTCCACCCCGAGGATGAAACCATCCGCCGGGTCAGTCACGTCATGTGGACAGACGAGGCCAGGGACCGGACTGCGGATTCGAGGAATGTCGTGTTTTATGGTGACCGCGGTATCGACCGTTCACCCTGCGGGACCGGGACCTCGGCGCGGGTCGCCCAGCTTGAATCGAGGGGGGAACTGGAAATCGGGCAGAAATTTGTCCATGAAAGCATTATCGGCAGTCTCTTTACCGGTTGTGCCGTTGAAAGGACCCGTGTCGGCCGGTATTGCGCCATCGTTCCGACCGTCTCCGGGTGGGCGCGGGTTACCGGCCACAACCAAATCAGTATTGATGAGCGTGACCCCTATGCACGGGGATTTCTCCTGATGTAGCGCCAACCGGAACACCGGCCTGCACATTGCGGCCCGCAAACCGTTGGCGGGAGACCCCCGGGCCCATGCCCGGCAGGCCGGTGAACCTATGACCCGCGGACCATCTCGACAAGCCGGTTGATCGTCCCGCCATGCTTCCCGTGTTCATGGACATAGCCGACATGACGGTCCGGCGGGGCCGCCGGGTCCAGTTCAATCATCCACAAAGCCTGTATTTTGTCGGGCACCATGGAATTGCGGATATCCATGATGCGGTTGGGATGACGGGGGTCCACGGCAATCCAGTCATCGGCAAACCATCGGAAACGGTCAATGTCCCGGGCCTGCTGGGAATCCGGGTCAAGCCATGGGTAGGAGGCGGAGACATCCAGTTTGGGGATGGACTCTCCCGGGTAAATCCGGATGGACAGTCTGGCACGAATGCCGTCCACGTGGAAGGTGCCCCCGGCTTCGTAGACCAGGTTCCAGAGGATTTGATTGCCAAAGCTTGGCTGGGTCTCCAGCCGGACCGGGTCATGGCCGCGTGACGCCGCCAGTTCCAGACCGGCGGCTTCCACCCGTTCGCGCTGGACCATTCCGAATGAGAGATACAGGAACACCCAGGCGGCCGCGAACCGGGCATAGCGAACATTCCGTCTGATGGCCGCAAGGAAAATCAGTCCAACCAGGGGAAGGGTAAAGACCGGATCGATGATTGCAATGGTGTTCCAGGAGACTCGTGTCTGGCTGAATGGCCAGAACAGCTGGGTGCCGTAGAAGGTACAGGCATCCAGCAGGGCATGGGTGGCATAGCCGGCCGTGCAATACAGAAAGACCTGTTTGAAAGAAAGCTGGCAGCGCCTGCCAATCAGCAGGTAAAACACAAGGCTGCAAATCAGGCCCCCGACGGGAATGAAGACCAGCGAATGTGTGAACTGCCGGTGATACTCCAGGAACAGCAGGGGGTCGGTGTCCGACCGGATCAGGATGTCCAGGTCTGGCGCCAGCCCGGAGAGAAACCCCAGAACACCGGCGATCCACAGGTTTCCGGGACGGGGAGTGTTTTGGGAGGCAATGGAGCCAAGGGCACCCTGGGTAACGGGGTCCATATTGTTTATTCAAAATCGAAAGTGAATCCGGGGGTCTGTGTGAGACCGGCCGGACCGGTGTTGGTTCCTTCCGAACCTTGCGAACGGAACCGGGCCGGATTATACCGGGAAAACACCGGTCATACGGGTCCGCAGCGGCGGAATCCTCAACCGCGCACCACGTTGGATTCCGGGCCGTATGGGAATCCCGTGAGGTTGTCCGAGCCGTTTTCAGTGACCACCAGGATATCGTGTTCGCGATATCCTCCCGCGCCCGGGTGACCTTCGGGAATGGTCAGCATCGGCTCAATCGAAATCACCATATTGGGTTCCAGTACGGTGTCAATGTCCTCCCTCAATTCGAGGCCGGATTCCCGGCCGTAGTAGTGCGACAGCAAGCCGAACGAGTGGCCATACCCGAAGGTCCGGTACGGCAACAGGCCCATTGATCCAAAGTGCCGGTTGATCTGTTCGCAAATTTCCGAACACCGGATCCCCGGCCGGACCAGCGAAAGACCCAGTTCATGGGCCTGTACGTTTCCCCGCCAGATTTCCAGGGAGGCCTCGTCCACATCCCCCAGAAACAGGGTCCTTTCGAGTGCCGTGTAGTATCCCGAAATCATGGGAAAGGCATTCAGGCTCAGGATATCACCATGTCGGAGTTTCCGGGTGGTGACCGGGTTGTGGGCTCCGTCGGTATTCATCCCCGACTGAAACCAGACCCAGGTATCCCTGAGTTCACTGTCCGGATACGCCTCGGCAATCGCGGTCTCCATGGCATCCCGTCCGGCCATGGCGACATCGATTTCCCGCGTGCCGGGCCGGATGCTGTCCCGGATCGCCCTGCCGCCGAGGTCCGCGATTCTTGCTCCCCCCCGGATCAGGGCAATTTCCTCATCGGACTTGACCATCCGCAAGCGCATCACCTCCCGGCTCACGTCCTGCAACCGGTACCGGCCCGCCATGCTTTCCAATTCCTTCCCGGACTGCCATGTCAGGTGGTCCATTTCGACCCCGACCGACCGGTTGCCTCCCAGGGCATGTTCGACTGCACGCCAGTAATTGCCGCGTTTCCAGTCCGTATAGATGAGGTTGTCGCCGTAGCTGCGCCTCCCCGGTTGGCCGAAATCAATATTGGCCGAAATGGTGATGCAGTCCCGGTCGGTCACCACACAGCCGTAGTGCCGCCCGAAACTGCAATACAGAAAGCCCGAAAAATAGGCAATATTGTGCATGGACGTCAGCAAAACCGCCGACAGGCCGGTTTCAGCCATGCGGTGCCTGAGCGCAGACAACCGGTTGCGGTATTCCTGGTCGGAAAAGGGCAGGGGCGACCTGGGCCCGTTATGGAGCGTGAAGAACTCCGGGCGGGAAAGATGGGTATGCATTGACATTCACCTGGGTTTCATCCGGATGAATGCTGGCCGCCTCACCCGGGTGGTTTCATCCGGGCGTGCAGGATGTCTTGATCCCCGCTTCCGGTCCATCGGCAGACAGCCGGAAAACGGGTTTCACCATGGCCTGCATGGAGCGACGCCATCGCTTCAGGCCACCAATGGATTCTATTCCCATGGCCCGCGCGATGCAACATCGGGCGCGAATGAGGGTTTTGCGTTGCTCGGGTTTTTGCAGTATCCAGGTTCCTTCTCAGGAATAGTTTACTCCATTCTTCCCCTGGAGGGTCCGCCATCCGGCGGGTTGTGAGGGATTTTATCCGGGGGGA
>WTGA01000104.1:27623-36230 GCA_011523765.1 Gammaproteobacteria bacterium | reverse complement strand
GATATCTTGTGGATCTGCTCCGCAATCCCCGCTTTTTTGGCATGGAGGTCGGCCAGCTTTGTCCTCTCGTTGTCCACCACCGCCCGCGGTGCCTTGGATACAAACCCCTTGTTGTCCAGCTTTTTCCTGGTCCGGTGAATTTCATCGGCAAACCGCCCCAGCTGTTTGCCCAGGCGCTCCAGCTCTGCATCCTTGTCGATCAGGCCCGCAATCGGAACCAGGATGCGCATCCTACCAACCATAGTGACCGCCGATTCCGGCTCATCCTCGCCCGGACCCAGCACCCGGACGGGGGTTGTTTTTCCGACCGCTTCCAGGTAAACCCGGTTCCGTTCCAGCCAGCCGCGGTCATCCTTGGAAACATTGGCCGCCATCACCGGTACCCGCTGCCCGGGCGCCACATTCAGCTCCCCCTTGATGTGCCTGATTCCAAGAACAAACTCCATGATCCGGTTCATCTCCCTTTCGGCGCTTTCATCGATTTTCTCCCGGTCCCACTGCGGATACGGCCGGGTCATGATGCTGGCACCTTTCTTGCCGGACAACGGCGCAACACGCTGCCAGATTTCTTCGGTAATGAACGGCATGAAAGGATGGGCAAGCCGGAGCATGGTTTCCAGCACCCTGACCAGCGTGCGCCGGGTTCCAACCCGGCTTTGTTCCGTGCTGTGCCCATCATTGAGCACCGCCTTGCATGACTCGAGATACCAGGCACAGTATTTGTTCCACATGAGATCATAGAGTTCCTGTGCGGCATGGTCGAACCGGTATCTCCGGATTTCCTCGTCAACGGCCTGTTCGCTTCTTTGCAATTGGGAAATCATCCATTTGTCTGCGACGGACAAGGTGAACCCGGTTCCGCTTTGACCACAGTCCCTGCCATCCGCATTCATCAGGACAAAACGGGTTGCATTCCATATCTTGTTGCAGAAGTTTCGGTTGCCTTCAATGCGCTTCAGGTCAAAACTGATGTCCCGGCCATTGGATGCCAGGGAGGCAAAGGTAAACCGCAGCGCATCGGTTCCAAAACTCGGGATACCCTCAGGAAAGTCCTTTCGGGTCTGTTTGGTTATTTTTTCGGCGAGATGGGGCTGCATCATTCCGCTGGTCCTTTTCTCAATCAGGGAATCCAGGTCTATCCCATCAATCAGGTCAATGGGGTCCAGGACGTTGCCTTTGGACTTGGACATCTTCTGCCCGTGTGCATCGCGGATAAGGCCATGGATATAGACCTGGTGAAAGGGCACTTCGTCCATGAACACAATGCCCATCATGATCATTCTGGCAACCCAGAAGAATATGATATCGAAACCGGTTACCAGCACACTGGTCGGGTAGAAGGCTGACAGGCGCGGGGTCTTTTCCGGCCAGCCCAGCGTTGAAAACGGCCACAATGCCGAACTGAACCAGGTGTCCAGAACATCCTCATCCTGTACGAGCTCAACTTCGCCGGAAAGGCGGTATTTCCGCCTTACGTCCGCTTCATCCTGACCGACATAAATGTTCCCGTCATCATCGTACCAGGCGGGAATCCGGTGGCCCCACCATATTTGCCTGGAAATGCACCAGTCCTCAATGTTGTCCATCCACTGGTAATAGGTCTTGCTCCAGTTGCCGGGGACAAACTCGATATCCCCATTCCTCACGGCCCCGATACAGGGATCCGTAATCACGGTCTTTCCACCCGGCCTGCCGTCCTCCAGCCGTTCCCGGGTCAGGTCCACAAACCATTGGTCCGTCAGATAGGGCTCAACGATGGCGCCGGACCGGTCTCCCCGGGGCATCATGAGCTTGTGGTCATCGGTGCGCTCCAGCAGTCCGGCTTCTTTCAGGTCTTCAACGATTCTTGCCCTTGCCTCCATCCGGTCCAGCCCGATGTAAGCCCGGGGAATTAGCGTTCCTTCACACCGTTCGCCGTCATTGATATTGTCCCGGATCGCGGCATCCTTCGTAAAAATATTGATCAGTCCATGGTGCGGCTGATCCAGCATGCAGTCCTGGTGTCGATGCCGCTCCCACATCTGGTAATCATTGAAATCATGGGCCGGGGTAATCTTGACACAACCGGAACCAAAATCCGGGTCCACGTATTCATCGGCAATGACCGGAATTTTCCGGCCGGTCAGCGGCAGTTCCACAAACTGTCCGACCAGCTCCTGATACCGGCCGTCATCAGGATGCACGGCGACGGCGCTGTCTCCGAGCATGGTTTCCGGGCGCGTGGTTGCGACCGTGACGGATTGCCGGCCCGTGCACAGAGGATAACGCAGGTGCCAGAGGGTTCCATCCTCCTCCTTTGACAGCACTTCCAGGTCAGACAGCGCAGTGTGCAGCACCGGGTCCCAGTTGACCAGTCGCTTCCCGCGATAAAGAATCCCCATTTCATAGAGCCGGATAAAGACTTCGCTGACCGCATGACACAACCCTTCATCCATGGTAAACCGCTCATGGTCCCAATCCAGCGATGCCCCCATACGCCGGAGCTGCCGGGTGATCATGCCCCCGGATTCGGATTTCCATTCCCAGATCTTTTCAATAAATGGCTCCCGGCCGTAATCATGGCGGGTTTTCCCTTCCGCATTGATCAGCCGTTCCACCACCATTTGCGTGGCAATTCCCGCATGGTCCATTCCCGCCTGCCACAAGGTGCGGTGCCCTTTCATCCGGTGGTACCGGATTAACGCATCCATGATCGTGTCCTGGAAAGCATGGCCCATGTGCAGGCTTCCGGTGACATTGGGAGGCGGGATGACAATACAGTAGGAGCCGTTTTCACCCGTCTCCGGATTTGGCGAAAAATACCCGCCCTGTTCCCAAAACTGGTACCAGCGGGACTCTATGGAACTTGGATTATAGGATTTGTCCAGCGTCATCGAATCATTTTCCAGACCGGGTCTCATTGCTGCCGGGTTTGCCGAGGCGGGATATTACCCTACCGCCCATCTCCAGACCAGCGCTGCGGACCTGGTGAGACCGGTCCCGGCACTATGCGATATGGTGTGTATCGGGTTTGATGCCCTGTTCAAGATAATAGCGAAACCGCTTGCGGCCCGCTGCCTTTTCCGGGGGGGACGCCGCCACCAGGTCAACAATGCGCCGGCACCGCGAACGGGTCTCGGGAACCCTTTCAACCAGGCTGATGAGCACATCCGCTTCCGGGTTGTCGTCCAGGGCATTTCCGATCTGCACGGGAAAATTATCCCAATCCACTGCCGTGCCGCCAGCCATCGCATGCGGCACAAAACTGCATTGTGAAAATGTCCACAACAAGGCATCCAGGCGGGTGCTCTGCTGGTTCGTTTCCGTTTGCAAATGGACGGTCAGGCCCTGGTTATAGGCTTTCTGTGAAACCCGGCAGGCAAATCTAAGCTTGTCCATCGGGTCCGCGCTGCCCAGAATGTAAAAATCCACCTGCTCCATCATGGGGTCTTCGCGAAATACCGTGTCAGTTTCTTCCCAAAAGAAATTCAACCAGCAACGGCACCGGTCTTCCTGTCGCCCCTTTCCGGCTTCCTCCGCTACGCCACGCCGTTCCTGCGATATCCAGGTGTGCCCAGTCATAATTTCCGGCAAATTGCTTGAGGAAACAGGCCGCTGTCACGGAACCTCCGGCTCTTCCGCCAATATTCGCCAGGTCGGCAAAGTTGCTCTTGAGCTGTTTGGTGTAATCGTCCCACAACGGCATTTCCCAGGCCCGGTCACCCGAGGCCTCCCCGGCATCCAGCAATTCTCTGGCCAGCTCCGCGCTGTTGCTGTACAGGCCGCTGGCATGGTATCCAAGCGCAATGATGCAGGCGCCCGTCAAGGTTGCGACATCCACGACTGCCGCGGGATGATAGCGTTCCGCATAGGTCAGTGCGTCGCACAGAATCAACCTGCCTTCGGCATCGGTATTGAGGATTTCAATGGTTTTCCCCGCCATGCTGGTCACGATGTCACCCGGTTTGTTTGCCGCCCCATCGGGCAGGTTCTCGCTGCTGGGCACAATCCCCACAATATTCAATCCGAGTTTCAGGTCGGCAGCGGCCCGAATCGCCCCGAACACGCTTGCGCCTCCGCACATGTCATATTTCATTTCATCCATCGCGGCCGCGGGCTTGATCGAAATACCGCCCGCATCGAAGGTCAGGCCCTTTCCGATCAAAACGATCGGTTTTTCACTCTCCTGCCCGCCCCGGTATTCCATGACAATGAGTTTCGCCGGCTCCCGGCTTCCCCGGGAAACCGACAGCAGCGAACCCATCTTGAGGCGTTTCATCTGGGCCTCGTCCAGCACTGTGGTTTTGATTCCATGGCTTTTCTGCATCGCTTTCGCCTGGCGCGCCAGATAGCCGGGGGTACAGATATTGCCGGGCAGGTTTGAGATGGTTTTCGCAAAGCTCACTCCTGCCGCTATGGCCACGCCCTGGGATACGCCTGCGCGCACTGATGCCAGGGATTCACGCCTGGCCATCACATTTATTTTTTTTAGCCGATGCGGTTTCTTCCCCGTGCTTTTTGTCTCGTCATAGCGGTACAACGCCTCCTCGGCCGCTTCCACAAGGTTTCGTGCCTGCCGCATCTTCCCGGATTCGCCCCCAACCGAATCAAGGAGAGTGAAATCGGCGGACCGGATGTTGTGCCGGTTGATCTGCCTTACGGCAGCCTGCACCGCACTCCTGAACGAAACTTCCGTGATTTCCCGCTTTTTCCCCAACCCCAACAGTAGTATTCTACGTGCTTTGACACCGTGTGGATTGTGAAGCATCAACATGGACCCGTTTTCCGCCGTCAAGTCGCCCAGACGAACCAGTGCGCTGATCTGTCCGTTGCCCGCCTTATCGAGAATTTCTCCTGAGGGTGATAACAGCGGTTTTTTGGACCGGCAGACGCCCACTACCAAGCAGGGAGATGGTTGTTTGATCAAATCTGCGGCTTTGGCTGAGTAATCCATGAACACCCCTCAATCAGTACTGGGAAAACGAAAATAACTGGAAAATTGACATTCGGGCAATTCTACCACCCTGTAAAATCTGAAAGCATCTTTCCTGGTTATCGGTTTGTAATTTGTGGACGGGGCATTGCCGAAACAAAAATTTGAATCCTGGGCAACCAGAAAATGATCATCCATCGAGCTTTCATTCGAGAAGTATTGCAGACCTGCACTGCGGTGATGGCAATTTTGTTTTCGATCTTCCTGGTTACCCGCCTGATCGGTTTCCTCAGCGAGGCGGTTGCGGGGGACATCCCGCTGGATCATGTGTTTTTGCTCCTGCTGCTGAAGATGATGACTTATCTGGACATCCTGGTCCCCCTGGTGCTGTATATTTCCATTCTCCTGGTGATGGGACGGTGGGCCCGGGACAATGAGCTCACCATTATCAGCGCGTGCGGGATCGGCATGCAGGAATTTGTCCGGCCGGTCCTTGTTCTGTTTGCCATCGTCGGCACGATGGTCGCGGCCTTCTCCCTGTATATCTCCCCTTTGTCCGCAGAGGTTTTCCAGTCGATCCAGCATGAACACCGGAGCCGGTCCGATACCACCGGGATCATCCCCGGTGTTTTCACGGAAACCCGAACCGCTGACGGCGTCTATTTTGTGGAGCGCTACAACCGCCAAACCGATGTCTTTTTCGACATTTTTTTCTATAACGACAACCAGGGACAGGATGAAATCGTTATCGCAAGCAGCGGATACAAAACGGCAGATGAAAAGACCGGCGATGATTTTTTTGTTCTGAACAATGGGGTCCAGTACCGCGCCATGGCCGGGTCGAGCGATTATTCCATGATAGACTTTGAAAACTATGCCGTTCGTTTGAAACAGCATGCCGCGAATGAATTGCGGCTGCCCCTGAAGGCCAAACCCACGATGGACCTGCTCGAAGACCCGGACCGAGCCGCCATTGGTGAATTGCACTGGCGTATTGCGAAAATAGCAATGCTGCCGGTCCTGATGCTCTTTGCGCTTTCCTTTTCAGCGGTTCGATACCGGAAAACCCGTTTCCCCGGGATGTTGGCCGCTTTGCTGGTGTACTTCGGGTACTCCAATGTTCTGGGGCTGGTGGTTGCCCTGATTCGCAAGGGAACGGTTCCTCCACACCTGTCTTTGTGGATTGCACACCTGGTCTTTTTCCTGCTTGCGATGTACATGTTCAGACGCCGGCACCTGAATTTGCGGCTGATTCCGGGGTTGCCGGGCTGATGCACATTCTCGACCGCTATCTGGGACGTATCATTCTTCAGTACACCCTGATCAGCATGGTGACACTGCTTGGATTGTTCACTTTTGCCACCTTCATTGATCAACTGGGGGATCTGGGCAGGGGAGACTATGACATTTACGCTGTCATCCGCTACGTCCTGCTGGTCATACCCGGGACCATTTATGACCTGTTTCCCATGACCGCCCTGCTCGGCACGATTATTGGCCTTTCAATACTGGCCAATGATTCTGAACTGATCGTCATGCGGGCCAGCGGCGTTTCCATGTTGCAAATCACTTCCGCAGCATTGAAAATGGGCGGCTTGTTCATCATCGCCGCCATTCTCGTTGGTGAACTGGTTGCCCCCTACACGGAAACCCGGGCGCAACGGGAGAAAACCGAAGCCCTGCAGAAAAATCCCGAACAACAGACTCTTTTTGGCTTTTGGTTGCGGGACCGGCAGACCTATATCAACATCGGGGAAATCTTCCCTGACCTGACCCTGTCAAACCTGAAACTGTTTGAGCTGGACCCCGCCAACAAACTGCGCGCCCTGATTTCAGCCGAAAGCGGAAAGTTCGAGGAAGATCACTGGAGAATCGACAATATACAGCAGACGGTGATTCGGCCCGGCGGGGAGACCGAAACCGTATCTAGTCCCTCTGTAAAATGGCGAACCAGCGTCACCCCGCAAACCTTGTCGGTCTTGCTGATACAGCCGGAGCAGCTGTCCTTCCTGCAATTGGTTCGCTATATCAGCCATCTGCACGACAACAACCAAAAAACCGCTCCATATGAGCTGGCCTTCTGGAACAAAATCATGTTGCCGCTGTCAACCGCGGTCATGGTCATCCTCGCGATACCCTTCGTATTCGCCAATATTCGATCGGGAACACTGGGTCAAAGCCTGTTCTTTGGTATTATGCTGGGCATCGGATTTTATGTGGCAAACAAGAGTATCGGCTATCTGGTCCTGGCCTATGAACTTTCTCCGATGTTGGGCGCAACCCTGCCCGTTGTCGGGTTTCTGGTTTTGGCAATGGTGATGATGCGACAAATTGAATAACTGTTTACCGGACCCGGCAACCACCCAATCAGTGCCTATGGCTCATTGTGTTCCTGTATCACGGCCGCCATAGGGTGTGAATTACCCACAACAAACTAAATTCATGAAAAATACCAACGTTTCCTTTGTCGGCCTGGGTGTCATGGGGTACCCCATGGCAGGCCATCTCGCGCGTCAGGGCTATTCGGTCTGTGTCTACAACCGCACAACCGAAAGAGCCGAAAAATGGGTCGAGCAACATGGCGGCTCCCTGGCCAAAACACCCGCAGAGGCTGCGGACAACGCGGATTTCGTTTTGTCCTGTGTGGGAAATGACGAAGACCTGCTCAGTGTGACCACTGGAAATAACGGCGCCTTTCACTCCATGAAAAGCGGGTCAACCTTTATCGATCATACGACCGCCTCGGCGACGGTCGCCCGCAAACTCCACAAGGTCGCGGCGGACCGGCACTTCGGCTTTCTGGATGCCCCGGTGTCCGGTGGACAGGCCGGCGCTGAAAACGGGGTCCTCACCGTGATGGTCGGCGGTGACCGGAATATCTTTGACCAAAGCACCCCCCTGTTTGACTGTTATTCCCAGACTGCCTTGTTGATGGGCGACAGCGGGTCGGGGCAACTCACCAAAATGGTGAACCAGATCTGCATAGCCGGTCTGGTACAGGGGTTGTCGGAAGGACTGGCGTTCGGCATCAACGCGGGGCTGGACGGCTTGAAGGTTTTCGATGTGATCTCCAAAGGTGCCGCGGGTTCCTGGCAAATGGTGAATCGGCACCAGACCATGATCAACAATGAATTCGAATTTGGTTTTGCCGTCAAATGGATGAGAAAAGATCTGGGGCTGTGTTTCGATGAAGCCGAATCCAATGGATCGCAACTCCCGATCACCACCATCGTGGACGCTTACTACAAGGAGATCCAGGAAGCTGGCGGCGACCGGTATGACACCTCCAGCCTGGTGACCCGTTTATTCCGAAGAGACCTCGGCAACAACTAGGCGGTCATTGCAATCTCCCGTGCTGGTAGAAGGACAACCATTCAAAACCATCTGGGCGAATGCCGACTTGGGTTGCATCCACATCATTGACCAAACGTTGCTGCCCCACCGGTTTGAAATCCGGCAGCTGAATCACCTTGAGGAGGTGGTATCGGCCATCACACAGATGCAGGTGCGGGGGGCGCCACTGATTGGTGCCGCAGCGGCGTACGGCATCTGTCTCGCGCTGGACGAGAACCCGTCCAATCCTTCGCTTGTCCGCGCAATGGAACGGTTGGGCCGGACCCGCCCCACGGCAGTGAATCTTCAATGGGCCCTGGACCGCATGCGGTCCGCAGTGTGGCCGGTCCCGGAAGCCGGCC
>WTGA01000104.1:0-27523 GCA_011523765.1 Gammaproteobacteria bacterium | reverse complement strand
CAATGGGCCCTGGACCGCATGCGGTCCGCAGTGTGGCCGGTCCCGGAAGCCGGCCTACCTGGAAGCGGGCAAAATCTGTGAGGAAGATGTCAGGACCTGCCGGTCCATTGGTCAATTCGGGCTGGATATCATCCGGAAACTGCACCGCCGGCAACCGGACCGCCCGGTCAACATTTTGACTCACTGCAACGCCGGATGGCTGGCGACGATTGACTGGGGGACCGCCACCTCCCCCATTTACCATGCCCAGATCGAGGAAATACCCGTTCATGTCTGGGTCGACGAGACCCGTCCGCGCAACCAGGGGGCCTCCCTGACCTGTTTTGAGCTGGACCAGCAGCACATTCCCCATACCCTTGTTGTCGACAACGCGGGAGGCCATCTGATGCAGCAGGGCCGGGTAGACATGGTCATTACCGGGACCGATCGAACGGCGCGTAACGGGGATGTCGCCAACAAGATCGGCACCTACCTGAAAGCGTTGGCGGCCAAGGACAACGGCATTCCATTTTACGTTGCCTTGCCGTCTTCCACGATCGACTGGAATTGCGCCAACGGCACCAAAATCCCCATAGAGCACCGGTCAACCACCGAAATCACCCACCTGAGCGGTATCGATTCCAGCGGCAGCCTGGAACAAATCAGGGTCTCCCCCTTGCGGTCTCTTGCTGAAAACCCTGCTTTCGATATTACGCCTGCCGCGCTGGTTGCCGGCTTGATTACCGAGCGCGGTCCCGTCGCCCCGAACGAAACGGCCCTTTCCCGGATGTTTCCCGAATTCAATCCGCATGCGTAGGGAACACCGGCCCCGAACCCGCCTGGTGCATGCCGCCCGGGGCCTCGCGGAATCGGGGCTGTCGCCCGGCCGGTCTGGAAACCTTTCCGTGCGCCACAGAAACGGCATGCTCATTACCCCTTCTGCGATCGCCTATCCTGACCTGCGCGAAGAGGAAGTTGTTTTCCTTGATTTCGATGGTCGCCACCGGGCGAAGAAACAAAAACCGTCTTCCGAGTGGCGCCTCCATGCTTCGCTGTACCGGCATCATTCCGCTGCTGAATCGGTCTTGCACTGCCATTCCCTGTATGCGACCACCCTAGCCTGCCATGGCCTGGCCATCCCCGCCTTTCACTACATGGTCGCGGTAGGCGGCGGGAAAGATATCCCGTGCTGTGAATATGCCACGTTTGGCGGCGCAGAGCTCGCCCGGCTTGCCGATGAAACCCTTGCAGACCGCCGGGCCTGCCTGCTGAAAAATCACGGGATGCTGGTCTATGGGGAATCCCTGGATTCAGCCGTTGAACTCGCCCACGAAGTGGAGTATCTGGCGCAGCTGTACTGGAACGCATTGCAACTCGGCGAACCCGCTGTTCTGGGCGATGAAGAAATGGCGGAAGTGGTCGCCAAGTTCAAGAATTACGGGACCCGGGGCCGGGTGCCTGCACAGTGAGGGGCCCCTGCGCGGGGACCCGGGGGAGCTAGCTTTTCAGCTTCTTGAGCTTCTCAATGGCGCGAATCTGTGCCGCATAGGCGGCCAGTTCCGCTTTCATCTCCGCATAATCCTGGTCATCCGCGCTCGACTCCTTGAGTCTTTCTTCCGCTTTTTTCATCGACTCCTGGGCAGAAGCCTCATCAAGGTCTTCGCCCCGCATTGCCGTATCGGAAAGCACGGTGACAAGATGGGGCTGCACCTCCATCAATCCCCCCGTGATAAAGAAAAACTGCTGTTCTCCATCCTCTTGCTGTACCCGGACATCGCCGGGTTTCAGCTGGGTGATCAGCGGCGTGTGCCTGGGCGCGATTCCCAGTTCCCCGGAAACGCCCGGCGCAAAGACCATGGTCCCCTCACCGGACCAGATTGCTTCCTCCGCGCTTACAATTTCGACCTGTATAGTGGACATGTGTGGTTCCCGGTCAGCTCAGTTGCTTGGCTTTTTCCACGGCCTCATCAATACTTCCAACCATATAAAAGGCCTGTTCCGGCAGGTGGTCGTACTCCCCGTTTGCAATGCCCTGGAAACCCTTGATGGTGTCGCTCAGGGTGACGTATTTCCCCGGTGTGCCGGTAAATGTCTGGGCAACCGTGAACGGCTGAGAGAGGAATCTTTGCATGCGCCGGGCCCGGCCCACTGCAAGCTTGTCATCTTCCGACAGCTCGTCCATCCCCAGTATCGCAATAATATCCTGCAGTTCCTTGTATCGCTGCAAAGTCCCCTGTACCGAGCGCGCGGTGTCATAGTGCTCGGTTCCAATGACCAAGGGGTCGAGCATCCGCGATGTGGAATCCAGCGGGTCCACTGCAGGATAAATTCCCAGCTCCGCAACCTGGCGGGACAAGACCAGTGTGGCATCCAGATGAGCGAACGTGGTCGCCGGTGAAGGGTCGGTCAAGTCGTCTGCGGGGACATAAATGGCCTGAAAGGAGGTGATCGAGCCGGTTTTGGTCGATGTGATGCGTTCCTGCAATGCCCCCATTTCATCTGCCAGGGTCGGCTGGTAGCCCACCGCCGAAGGCATACGGCCGAGCAACGCCGAGACCTCGGTTCCAGCCAGTGTGTACCGGTAGATGTTGTCGATGAACAACAGAACATCCCTGCCTTCATCCCGGAAATGCTCGGCCATGGTCAGGCCGGACAACGCAACCCGCAGCCGGTTGCCGGGGGGTTCATTCATCTGTCCGTATACCATGGCAACCTTGGATTGGGTGAAGTCTTCGACATTGACCACTCCGGCTTCCTGCATCTCGTGGTAGAAATCATTCCCTTCACGGGTACGCTCTCCCACACCGGCGAATACGGACAAACCACTGTGGGCCGTCGCGATATTGTTGATCAGCTCCAGAAGCGTAACGGTCTTTCCGACACCGGCACCCCCGAACAACCCGATCTTGCCGCCTTTCGCAATGGGCATGATCAGGTCCACCACCTTAATCCCGGTTTCCAGTAACTCAACGCTGGCCGCCTGGTCTTCGTAGGTTGGCGCAGGCCGGTGAATGGGCATCCGGCTTTCGCTGAGAATTTCACCTGCCTCGTCCACCGCGTTCCCGAGCACATCCATGATCCGGCCCAGCGTCCCTTCCCCCACCGGAACCATGATGGGCCCTCCGGTATTGCTCACCTCGATTCCCCGCCTCAGGCCATCGGATGAGCCCATCGCAATACACCGCACCACACCATCACCCATTTGCTGCTGTACTTCCAGGGTCAGGTCGGCACCGGACACGACCAGCGCCTCATACACCTTTGGCACCGCCTCCCGTGGAAACTGTACATCGACGACCGCACCAATTATTTCTACGATATTTCCAGAACTCATGGCTAGAAAAACCTCTGTTTAGTTTTCAATTTCGTTAAAAGGTGCTTCCATGGCATCCGCCTATACGGCCGCCGCACCACCCACTATTTCAGACAGTTCCTGCGTAATCGCCGCCTGTCTGGCCTTGTTGTAAACCAGTTGCAAATCATCAATCAACTTGCCCGCATTGTCTGTGGCCGCCTTCATGGCCACCATCCTGGCGGCCTGCTCACATGCGGAATTTTCTGCAACGGCCTGGTAAACCAGCGACTCAATATACCGGTCCATCAGCACATCAATCACTTCCTTGGCATCCGGTTCATAAATGTAATCCCAGTAATGGGTCAGTGCCTCTTCACCGCTGGGAATGATGGGAATCAGCTGCTCCACACCCGGAGTCTGGGTCATTGTGTTCACAAATTCGTTGCTCACAATGAACAGGCGATCAATGTTTTCGTCCTGATAACCATCCATCATCACCTTGACTGCACCGATCAGGTCTTCCAGTTCCGGGGCATCACCCAGACCGGTGGCTTCGCTTAAAATTTCAATCTTGTGGCGTTTGAAAAAGGCGCTGGCTTTCTTGCCGATGATGGAAACCTTGACCTCCGCCCCCCGGTCCCGCCAATCGGACATGGCGCTGACCACCCGGCGAAACACGTTCACATTCAGGCCCCCGCAAAGGCCCCGGTCGCTGGAGACAATGATGAATCCAACCGCCTTCGCCTCCCGTTCCATGAGATAGGGGTGCTTGTATTCGGGATGGGCATGGGCGAGATGGGCGACCACATTCCGCATTTTCGCGGCATAGGGCCGAGCGGCGGTCATCCTGTCCTTGGCGCGCCGCATTTTGCTGGCGGCAACCATTTCCATCGCCTTGGTGATCTTCCGCGTACTGCCGATGCTCTTGATCTGGTTGCGAATTTCTTTTGCACCTGCCATTGTCGTTATCCTGCCGTGATGATGGGAAAGTTACCAGCTGCCGTTCTTTTTGAAATCATCCACCGCAACGGCCATCCTTTCAACCACTTCATCGCGGTAGCGGTGGTCTTTGTCGAGATCATCCATCAATGCGCCATGGTTTGATTTGACGTAGGCCTGCATGGCGGCTTCAAAACCAACCACTTTTCCCACGGCCACATCATCCAGATAACCTTCGTTCACGGCAAACAGCGAAAGCGCCATTTCTGCTACGGACATCGGCTGGTATTGGGGCTGTTTCATCATTTCCATGACGCGTTCCCCTCTCTCCAGCTGCTTCCTGGTGGCCTCGTCAAGGTCCGAGGCGAACTGGGAGAATGCGGCCAGTTCCCGGTACTGTGCCAGCGCCAGTCGGATCCCGCCGCCCAGCTTCTTGATGATTCCCGTTTGGGCCGCACCGCCAACCCGGGACACCGACAGGCCCGCGTTGATTGCAGGACGCATACCTGCGTTGAACAGGTCGGTTTCCAGGAATATCTGGCCATCTGTAATGGAAATCACGTTCGTGGGAACGAATGCGGAGACGTCTCCGGCCTGGGTTTCGATAATCGGAAGCGCGGTTAACGACCCGGATTTGCCTGTGACCTTTCCGTCGGTGATTTTCTCCACTTCCTCCGCAGAGATCCGGGAGGACCGCTCCAATAGCCGGGAGTGGAGGTAGAAGACATCTCCCGGGTAGGCTTCCCGGCCCGGTGGACGGCGAAGCAGCAGGGAAATCTGCCGATAGGCCCAGGCCTGCTTGGTGAGGTCATCATAAATGATCAGCGCATCTTCACCCTTGTCCCGGAAATATTCGCCCATGGTACAACCCGAATACGGGGCAATAAACTGCTCTGCGGCCGTATCCGACGCCGAAGCCGAAACCACAATGGTATGCTCCATCGCGCCATGCTCTTCCAGTTTGCGCACGACCGCCGCGATACTGGATGCCTTCTGCCCCACAGCGACATAAATACACTTGATCCCCGTGCCTTTCTGGTTGATGATGGCATCGACGGCAACGGCGGTTTTGCCGGTCTGCCGGTCCCCGATGATCAGTTCCCTCTGTCCGCGGCCAATGGGCACCATGGAATCGATGGATTTCAACCCGATCTGTACCGGCTGGTCCACGGATTTCCGGGCGATTACCCCTGGCGCTATCTTTTCAATGGGAGAAGTCGCCATGGCCTCGATCGGCCCCTTGCCATCGATGGGCCGGCCAAGGGAATCCACCACACGGCCCAGCAGGTCGTCGCCGGTGGGCACTTCAAGAATCCGCCCGGTACATTTTACGGTGTCGCCTTCTGAAAGGTGTTTGTAATCCCCCATGATGACGGCACCGACCGAGTCCTGCTCGAGATTCAGCGCCAACCCGTAGGTGTTTCCGGGGAATTCAAGCATTTCCCCCTGCATGGCTTCACTCAGGCCATGGATTCGGGCGATTCCATCGGTCAGCATGACGATCGTACCTTCAGTACGTGCTTCGACATCCGCCTCGAAGTTTTTGATCCGGTCTTTAATCAGTTCACTGATTTCAGACGGATTCAGTTGAATGGACATTTTTAAAATTTCCTCTTGTTTTTGTGTACCAGTCTTCGGCCTGGATCAAGACCCGATTGCCCCTACAAGTTGTTCAAGTTGTGCTTTGACCGAACCATCGACCACCCAGTCTCCCGCCCGTATCACCGCACCGCCGATCAGCGCCTCATCCACTTCGAATTCCAGGTCAACGCGACGGCCCAGCTTTTCCTGCAATGCCCGGGCAAACTGTTCCCGCTGCCCGTCTCCCATGGCGGCTGTGGTAATTACCCGGGCGGTGATGACCCTTTCCGCTTCCGCTTTTCGTTCCGCATAGGCCTCGGCAATATCCGCCATATCCGCAACCCGTCCGTTCTTCACCAGCAAACGGACCAGGTTTTTTCCTTCCGGGCCCAGCCTGTCCCCGCCCACATCAAGGACCAGGGCAATCAATTGGTCTGCCGGCACATGGGGATTGCTTGCCAGGTCCAATACTGCAGCGTCGCCCATGACCATCGCCAGCAAGCGCAGCTGTTCGTCCCACCCCGCCAGATCATCCTGTTCCTGTGCGAGCTCAAACAACGCCTGGGCATAGGGTCTTGCAATGTTGCTTTGCGCCGACATGGGTTACCGTTCCGGTTTACAGTTTCGCTGCCAGTTCATCCAGCAGCCTGGCGTGTGTCTTTCCATCTATCTCGCGCCTCAGGATCTGTTGGGCTCCCGCAACGGCCAATTCGCTGACCTGGCTGCGCAACGATTCCTTTGCCTTGTTGATTTCCGTTTGGATTTCGGCCTGTGTCGCCGCCATAATCCTTGCGCCTTCCTCCTTGGCATCGGATTTGGCCTCTTCGACCAGCCTGGCACCATGCCTTTCGGCTTTGCCGATAATTTCGCTGGCCTGTGTCTTGGCCTCGGAAATCACCTGTATCGCCTGGTCGCGGCCTTCCTGTTCGGCCATCTGGCCTTTTTCAGCCGCCGCCAGGGCATCCGCAATCCGGGTCTTGCGTTCGTTCAGGGCCCCCATAATCGGCACCCAAACAAACTTTTTGCTAAACCAGACAAAAACAATGAAGAACAACACCTGGAAAGCCAATGTGAGATTAAGATTCATTTTGCTTCGCCTCGTATCCGCTTGTGTAAAGAGTCGTCCAGAACGCCAGGGCCGGATCAGGCCACGGCAAACAGGACATACATCGCGATACCCACGGCAATCATCGGCACCGCGTCAACCAGGCCCATGACGATAAAGAACTGGGTGCGCAGCATGGGAATCAGCTCCGGTTGCCGGGCAGCGCCTTCCAGAAAGCGGCCACCCAAGATTCCGATGCCGACGGCGGCACCCAACGCGCCCAGGCCCATCATAATCCCGCCTGCGATATATAAAAGTGCTTGTTCCATCTTAATCTCCGAAAGTAGAAGTTGGATTTGTAAATGTAGTGAATAAGGGGGTCCCGTTCGTTGGCGTGCTCAATGGTGCTGGTGCGCCATATCCATGTAGACAATCGTCAGGACCATGAAGATAAAGGCCTGCAAGGTAATGACCAGGATATGGAATACCGCCCAGATAAACTGCAGGAAACCTCCAAACAGGGTGAGCGTGATTCCCGCCCCGAACATCAACGAAATAAGAATAAAGATCATTTCGCCAGCGTACATGTTCCCGAACAACCGCAACGAGTGGGAAATGGGTTTTGAGATCAGGCTGACGAATTCCAGAAAGAAATTCAACGGGATGAACAATATTTTCAGCACCGGGTTTTTGGCTTCAAACGGATGCATGATCAATTCTGCGGCAAACCCTCCCGGCCCTTTCACCCTGATGCTGTAATAAATCATCAGGAAAAAGATGCTTAACGCCAAAGCGAACGTAATGTTGGGGTCGGTCGTGGGTACCACCTTCTGGAAGTGGATGCCAAACAGGGCAAGGAACCGGGGAATGACCTCGACCGGCACCAGGTCCATGAGGTTCATCAGGAATATCCAGCAAAACAGCGTCAAGGCCATGGGAGCCACCAGGTCATTCTTCCCTGAAAATGAACCGCGGACGTTTTCATCGACAAATTCCACGATCCATTCGCAGAAGTTCTGCAGCATGGCCGGCTCGCCCGACGTGGCCCGGACAGCCACCCGCCGAAACATCCACAAGAACAGGGCCCCGAGTACAAAGGACCAGAAAAGGCTGTCCACATGAACCGCCATGACGCCCATTTCAGCGGCTTCCGCCCCGGTTTGCGCCATGCCCCAGCTGCCATCGGCATGGCGACCAAACGTCAGATTGGTCAAGTGGTGTCGAATAAATTCACCGGACGTGATGGATTCAGAGGAAGCCATGTTCTAAATCATGTTTTGAAAATTAATGCATCAATATTCCTGTGATTCATGTCTTGAATCACTGCTGTAACAGCACCAACAGGGTCGACAGCTGGACAACCAGATATCCGGTCACCAGCAAGACCGGTTCCAGGCCAAGACTGATCAGCCCGAACGCAATCCCGCCGCCCACGATCACCAGCTTGTTCAACAGGCCCGCATAAATGGGCACCATTCCGGCCAGACCGGGGCCACCCGCCCCCCTGCCGGCCTGGCGCACACTCCTCGCATTCAGGAGTGTACCCGCAATCGCGAGCATCGAGCCATAGAGAGCCGATATCAGTTTGGCAAGCAGGACCGGGGAAACAGCCGTACCCTGATCGGCATGAAAACCCTTGAAAACAACGAGTCCGCCAACCAGAACCATTAACACTGCGGTACTGATGCACTGTAACACCAAAACCTGCTTGACGCCACTGCTGCGGTTGGCCTCTCGCCACTTTTCACGCATCGTTGATTCTAGCGAATTACCCGGCTTTCCGCCAAGGGCACGATGGCATTATTATCCGCCTTGCAGGTCACCGTTCGGCCTGTGAAAAAGCGGTCTCTTTCCTAGGCCTCGCCCCTGGCGGGATATCCCGTCTCAATCACAAACCGGACTCCTTGCAGGACCTCCTCAAAATGCGCCCGCGCAAACGGCATGCTCTGGATGGCCGTCATGTACAGGTCTCCTCCCGGCTGGATGACAAACAACCCCGGTTCACAAAACAAAACCGGCTCTTCTTTGCCGATGGAGGTCACCCCGTTGCTGGTGGAGATATACAGGCCCCATTCGCGGGCCTTGTCAATGGTCAGGCCATATCCGATATTCAGGTTGTCCAGCCCCCAGTCGTTTTTTGCGGCCAGCGCCCGGGCTTCATTGTCACAGCTGATCGCGATGACCGAAACGCCGGCCCCGGCAAAATCAGCTTCTCTTCGGTTCAGGTCCGTGAGGGATATCCTGCATTTCGGGCAATGCAGCCCCCGATAAAAAACAACCATCGAAAAATTTTCCGGGTTTTGCCCGGCAAGGTCCCATGACGTTCCTCCCAGGGTTGCCACAGTCAGGCCGGGTACGGGTTGGCGGGTTTTAAGGGACATGGTTTCTTTCCGGTTTTCCGGATATCACTCCGGGGGTTCGTACAATGGGGGTTCGAATGAGCCGCATGGTTTGCAGGGTCGGGATTTCCTAGTTGATTCTTTCCAGAATACCGTCGAGTTCATCCAGCGTATGATAATGGATAATCAGCCGGCCTTTTTTGCTGCCATGCTCGATTTTCACTTTTGCACCGATCCTTTTGGACAGGTCCTCTTCCAGATGAACAATGTCCGCATTGCCCTGGTGCGGGTGGTCTGTTTTTTCATCCGGTCTGTTTCGGCCCAATGCCTTGACCAGGCGCTCGGCCTGTCTGACGGAAAGCCCTTTCCCGTGAATTTTCAACGCGATTTCAGGCTGCAAGTTTTCCGGCAACCCCAGCAGGGCCCGGGCATGTCCCATGTCAATTTCACCGTTCTCCACCATTTTCTGTACGGCCGGGTGAAGAGAAAGCAGCCGCAGCAGATTGCTCACCGCCGTTCTCGAATACCCGACGACCTCTGAAACCTCCTGATGGGTAAAACCGAACTCGTCCAGCAGTCGTTGATAACCGCGGGCTTCCTCCATGGCATTCAAGTCTTCACGCTGCATGTTTTCAATCAAACCAACTGCCGCCGCCGTATGGTCCGGAATTTCCCGGACAACCGCCGGAACCGTGGTCATTCCTGCAAGCTGCGCACCTCGCCACCTGCGCTCGCCGGCAATGATTTCAAACCGGTTCTTTCCTGCAGGCCGCACCAGCAGAGGCTGGATGATCCCCTGGGACCGAATGGATTCCGCGAGTTCATTGAGCGCCTCCTCGTCAATTCGGGTCCGTGGCTGGTAGGCTCCTCTTTGCAGCCGCTCTATCGGGATATCATGGAACCCGGTCCTGTCCGGTTCGGCATCCGCCTCTGCGGGCAGGGCAGTCCCGGGTTTCCCATGTCCGGAAGTTTCGGGATGGGTCCGCATGGTGGCCGTTACATCCCCCAGCAAGGCCCCGAGCCCCCGTCCCAACCGGGGTTTCTTCTTGGTCATTTCACGCCGTCCCTTTTCGTCTCATTTTGCTTTTCGTCTCAATAACTCGCTCATCAGCGCCAGGTACGCCTGGGACCCCGCACAACGCCGGTCATACTCCAGCACGGACTTGCCGTGGCCCGGCGCTTCCGCGAGCCGGATGTTTCTCGGCACAACAGTACGGAACAGCTTGTCCGGAAAATGCTCCCTCAGCTGCTCCGACACCTCATTGGCCAGGGTGTTCCGGCCGTCGAACATGGTCCGCACCAGCCCGGTGATTTCCAGTTCCGGGTTCAGGCCTTCCTGCACCAGGCTGATCGTTTTCATCAGGCTCGCCAGACCTTCCAGTGCGAGATACTCGCACTGCACCGGGATCAATACTTCCCTGGCCGCTACCAGCGCGTTGACAGTCAGGATGTTCAGCACCGGCGGACAGTCAATCAATACATTATCATATTCGTGGGCAATTTTTGCCAGCACCGCCCCCAGGCGGCCCTCCTTGCGGTCCAGGGAATTCAGCTCCACCTGGGCGCCGGCCAGGTCCGGATGGGAAGGCAGCAGACGGAATCCGCCCTGGGTGCTGACAATCGTATCGGCAACATCGGCCTCCCCAAGCAGCACTTCATAGATGCTGGCCTCCGTCTCCCGGACGGCAATACCGCACCCCACCGTGGCATTTCCCTGCGGGTCCATGTCGACCAGCAGACCGCGGTACCCGGCATGCGCCAGCGCAGACACCAGATTGATCGCGGTCGTGGTTTTTCCCACGCCGCCTTTCTGGTTGGTAATCGCGATGATTCTCGTCATGGTCAAAAGTCGATAACAATCAAATTCCGTTCCGCTTCCAGAAAAGGGACAACCACTTTGTGGATTGAGGCCCGTGTACGCAGCGTTGCCGGTAACCGCTCCATCTCGGTCTCCGGCAATCTGCCTTTGAGCGAAATCAGCCGGGTACCTGGCAACAGGTGTGTCTTGCTCAATTTCAACAACCTGTCCAGGGATGAAACAGCCCGGGCAGTCAGCGTGTCAAACTTGTCCGGGGGCCGGTAACTTTCGACCCGGCCATTCACCAGCGCCACATTCCTGATTCCCGTGTTGATGATCACGTGCCGGAGAAATTCAATGCGTCGGCTCCGGCTGTCGAGTAGGGTCACATTCAGTTCCGGCCTGGCAATGGCAAGCGGCAGCCCCGGAACCCCGGCCCCCGAACCAATGTCCAGTACCGCCGGCCCGGAAACAAATCCGTGTATCGAAAGGGAATCCAGCACATGCTGCACGACAATATCGTCCTCCGCCCGGATCGTGGTGAGATTCAACCGCCTGCTCCATTTGGCAAGAAGCCGGGAATATTGCCGCAATTGCCGGACCTGGCCCTCGCCCAGCGACAGACCCAAAGCCGAACATCCCCTGTCCAGTTTTTCTCTGTCAAATTGCATTGTTGCGCCGCCACACTGCCCCGGGTGTTCTTGTTTGCAGTATACCGTATCCCGGCCGCAGCGGGGGCTTGCCCGCCTGGCGGGCCTCTTGGCCTGTTCCGGTGTGGGACGACCCGGACAGCCTGCTGGCAAACCCGGCTCACGCCGATTTACAGCACGCCCGGGCTTCCGGAACCGGCGGCCGCGGCGGGGACTGCCTGTTGCGGGCTCCCGCCAGGCCAAAGTGAAGGACCTGCCGCCACCAGTGACCGGCCCTCTTCCGTATCCTCGTACTTTCGAAAGTTGTCAATGAACAACCTGGCCAGCTTCCTGGCCTTTTCGTCCCATTCATCCGGGTTTTGATAGGTATCCCGGGGGTCCAGGATGGCCGTTTCCACTCCCGACAGGGTTTCTGGCACATCAAGGTTGAAATAGGGGATGGTCCGGAATGAGGAATTTTCGATCTCGCCATTCAGGATGGCATCGATAATCGCTCTGGTGTCCCGGATCGAAATGCGATTCCCGCTTCCGTTCCAGCCGGTGCTGACCAGGTACGCCTGCGCATTGGCGACCCGCATCTTCTTCGCGAGCTCCTGCGCATAACGGGTCGGGTGCAGACTGAGAAATGCCGCACCAAAACAGGCCGAAAACGTTGGTGTCGGTTCGTCCACTCCTCTTTCCGTTCCCGCAAGTTTTGCGGTGAACCCCGACAGGAAATGATATTTGGTCTGGGCCTGTGTCAGTCTGGATACCGGGGGCAGAACCCCGAACGCGTCGGCAGAAAGGAAGATCACCTTGTTTGCATGGGTCCCCTTTGAAACCGGTTTCACGATATTGTCAATGTGGTAGATCGGATAGGAAACCCGGGCGTTCTGGGTTTTCGAGTCGTCTTCGAAATCGATGCTGCCATTGCCGCCAACCACCACGTTTTCCAGCAATGCATCGCGCCGGATGGCATGATAGATATCGGGTTCAGAACTCTCTTTCAGCCCGATTGTCTTGGCATAACATCCTCCTTCAAAATTGAAGACCCCCTCTTCATCCCACCCATGTTCGTCGTCACCGATCAATCTGCGTTTGGGGTCGGTGGACAAGGTCGTTTTCCCGGTACCCGACAAGCCGAAAAATATGGCCGTCTCGCCACTGTCGGAGACGTTGGCCGAACAATGCATGGATGCCATGCCGCGAAGGGGCAGGAGATAGTTCATCATTGAAAACAGGCCCTTCTTCATTTCCCCTCCATACCATGTGCCGCCGATCAGTTGCATTTTTTGGGAGAGGTTGAAGGCAACGAAGTTTTCAGAATTCATGCCCATTTCCTTCCATCGGGCATTGATTGCTTTCGCGCCGTTCATGACAATAAAATCCGGCTCAAAGTTTTCCGTCTCTTCTTCTTCGGGGCGGATAAACATGTTCTTTACGAAGTGTGCCTGCCACGCCACTTCAACAATAAACCGGACGCTCAATCGACTGTTGGCATTGGCTCCGCAATACGCATCCACCACGTAGAGCCTTTTATTGGACAACTGGCCGGTTACGATGTTTTTCAGCCGGTCCCAGTTTTCCGCCGACAGGGGCTTGTTATCGTTCTCGCCCTGGTCCGCCCACCAGAACCTCTCCCTGGTCACATCGTCCCTGACAATATACTTGTCATCCGGGGACCGGCCGGTAAACACCCCGGTATCCACGGCAATTGCGCCGCTTCGGGTAAGCCTGCCTTTCTCATACCCGGTCAGGCCTTCCCGGGTCTCTTCCTGGAAAAGCAGTTCGTAGGACGGGTTGTAGACAATTTCCAGCGTGCCGGTTATGCCATATTTTTCCAGGTCACTCTGACGCATCATTTTTATCGTTAACCGTTGAATAAAAAATTCAAATTATTTTGTTCCGGCAATTATAATAACCAAACCGGATAGTTTGGGTTTTACTTGGGAGCTTGTCAAACCGTATGGCTGGCGTACAATCCGGAATTCTGTCGGCCCATAGGCCATAACGAGAAATTTCACGAGAGGAAAATTATGACCGAATGTCCTGTATGTGGTGCCGGCCTTGAACTGGCCGATGACACCGTGCAAGGTGAATTGCTGGAGTGTGACGATTGTGGTTGTGAACTGGAGGTCATTTCCACGGAGCCGGCGGAACTTGCCGAAGCACCCGAGGTGGAAGAAGATTGGGGCCAATAAAAGTCGGTTTTCTCCACTCTTTGCTCCGCAAGGAGGAAAAGCTTCTGATCAGTGAGTTCAACAAGCGCCGGAATGTATCGCTTGTCATGCTTGATGACCGGCGGCTCATCTTCGATTTGGACGAGGCCGCCGCCGCGGGTCCTGACGTGATCATTGAACGCTGTATCAACCACTCCCGTGCCTTGCATGCCTTGCGCCTGTACCAGAGCCTCGGCATTCCCTGTGTAAACAACTACCGGGTCTCCCAGACCTGCGGAGACAAAATACTTACCGCGGTAGCGCTCAAGGATCATCAGGTCCCGCAGCCTGAGCTGAGAATTGCTTTCACCGAGAAGGCAGCACTTCAGGCGATTGAAACCCTGGGGTATCCGGTCGTACTCAAGCCCGCGGTCGGATCCTGGGGCAGGTTGCTGTCGAAAATCAATGACCGGGATGCCGCGGAAACCGTTCTTGAACACAAGACGGTTCTCGGCAGCTACCACCATTCCATCTTTTTCATACAAAAGTACGTGGCCAAGAAAGGCCGGGACATCCGGGCATTCGTGGTGGGCGACCAGTGCATCGCCGCCATTTACCGGAGCTCTGACCACTGGATCACCAATACCGCAAGGGGTGCCACCGCAACGAACTGCCCGGTGGACAATGACCTCGCCGAGGTCTGCATCCGGGCTGCCCGGGCCGTTGGCGGCGGGCTGCTGGCGGTCGATTTGTTCGAATCCGAAAACGGCCTGCTGGTCAACGAAATCAACTACACCATGGAATTCAGGAACAGCATTGATACGACCGGGGTCAACATACCCGGCAGGGTGGTCGACTATATAATCTCCCGTGCCATCCGTGACTAGCGTGCTGACAGCGAAGAAATCGGCGGGGCACCGCCGCGGTCGCTTTTTCCTTCGGAACCATCGCCGGGTCTCACCGTGACAACAAACCGAAAGCTTCGTATTTCAATCATCGGCGGCAGTGGTTACGGCGGCGGGGAACTCATACGCCTGCTTCTTGGCCACCCCCATGCAGACCTTCACCAGGTCACCTCGGAACGGTTTGCCGGCAAACCCGTTGGCCGGGTCCACCCGAATTTGCGCAAAGTGACCTCCCTGCGGTTTTGCAGCGTTTCCGAGCTATCCGGCTGCGATGTCCTGTTCCTCAGCCTTCCACATGGGCACGCCGTAAAAAGGTTCGACCATTTCAGGGCAGTCGCCCCCCGGATCATTGACCTGAGCGCCGATTTCAGGCTGGATGACGCCGAATCCTATGAAAAATGGTACGGCCATCCCCATCCCCGTCCAGCGCTTTTAAAGGAATTTGTTTATGGCATTCCTGAAATCAACCGGTCCGCAATCCGTCATGCACACTACGTCACCGGGGCCGGCTGCAATGCAACCGCCTCCCTTCTTGCCTTGCGACCGATTTTCAAACGCGGCCTGGCCGACCAGTCCGTCATCGAAGTCAAGGCCGGATCGAGCGAAGGCGGCAACCGCGCCACCGATGCCAGTCACCATCCTGAACGAAGCGGTGCGGTGCGTTCCTACAAACCCACGGGGCACCGCCATGTTGCAGAAATGCTCCAGGAACTCGGCAGGGATTCCAAAATTCTGTTTTCGGCAACCTCCATCGGGATGGTCAGGGGAATCCTGGCCACCTGTCATGTTTTTCTCAATCAGGCCCTCACCGAAAAGGACGTCTGGAAAATCTACCGGGATGATTACTCCCGGGAACCCTTTATACGCATCGTCAAGGAAAAAACCGGCATATTCCGGTATCCGGAACCCAAGTTGCTCAGCGGGACCAATTACTGTGACATTGGCTTTGAAATCGACCCGCATCATGATCGCCTGGTGGTAATCAGTGCCATCGACAATTTAATGAAGGGCGCTGCCGGTCAGGCGGTCCAGGCATTCAACATCATGCACGGTTTTGCAGAAAACACGGCCCTGGGGTTCACGGGACTGCATCCTGTCTGATCCCGCCATACGAATCCATGTGTCGGCTTCTTTTGGTTGAAAACCCGGACGGGATGGACCCGTTGCCCCACCTCGACCACTTTAAAACGCTCTCCAAGAACAGCCGGGAATACCAGGGGCATGGATGGGGATGCGCGTGGCTGGATGACAAGGACCAGTGGCGGTTCCACCATCACATCCGGCCCATTTGGGAGGACCATTCAAAATTTCCGCCGAGCCGGCTGTTTGTGGCACATGCCCGCAGTGCTTTCCGGAACGAAGGCATTGCGGTGGAAAACAACATGCCCTTTTATGATGGTGAGGCGGTTTTCCTGTTCAACGGTGAATTGCGCGGTGTCAGAATCAAGGCGGATGGCCGCATTGGTGCGGAAAAAGTATTCAATACCATCAAACGGTTTGACCGGGGCGACCTGGCTCAAGCCGTCTCCAGGGGGGTGGGCATGCTCCGTAAACGGACGCGCCACATCCGGGCACTCAATTTCATTCTCGCAAACAAGGCACAGGTGCATTACTGCTGCCATTTCACGGAAGACCCCGGTTACTTCCAGCTCCATGCTTCAAGGTCCCGCAACACCCGGATCATCTGTTCACAGCCGTACCCCCTGTCCGGAAGTCACTGGCAACCTGTCGCCAACCGCAAAACCGGCGTTTTCGACTTGAAACAGGCCTCCGAATGATCCTCGTGAAAATTGGTGGGGGAGCCGGCATTCGCCTCGAGGAAATCGTCCGCGACCTGGCTCAACTTGAAGAACCGTTTGTGATCGTCCATGGTGCCAATGCCTTGCGTGACGAGATCGTCTTGAAAATGGGTCTGGACAAGCAGGTCATCACGTCTGCTTCCGGGTATAGCAGCGTTTTTTCAGACAAAAATGCCCTGGATGCGATTTTAATGGCCTACAGCGGCTTGCGAAACAAGCGCCTGGTGGAGTTGTGCCTGACCCATAACATCCTTGCAGTGGGGCTTACGGGCCTTGACGGGCGGATTGTACAGGGCCAGCGCAACCGGGGGATCCGGGTAGTGGAAAACGGCAAAAAAATCCTGAAGAGGGATTTTTCGGGAAAACCGCGGTCAATCAACACCGCTTTGCTGACCCTGCTGATTTCCCAGGGATACACGCCCGTGATCACCATCCCCATCTGCGATGAAAACGGCTTTGCCATCAATTCCGAGAATGACGACATTGTCTGCGAAATCCAAAAGGCCCTGAATGCCGAGACCGTGATACAACTCATCGAGGCGAAGGGCCTGATGGAAGACATCAACGATCCGGACTCCCTCATACCCAATCTGAGTCGTGCCGGTCTCGCCAGGATGGAACAAAAGGCCACGGGGAGGATAAAAAGAAAAATGCATGCCCTGAACAAGCTCGCACAGAGTGGCGTCGGGCAGGTGATCATTTGCGACGGGCGAACCCGAAACCCGGTCCGCAACGGGCTCTCAGGCGGGGGGACACGAATCCAATGACTCCGCCTGAGGGCCCCAGACTGGAAGACCGGTTCGGGTTCGAGGTCTACCCGAAACGAAATGTGTCCATTGTGAACGGGCGCGGCGCCCTGCTCTGGGATGCCGCCGGCCATGAATACATCGATTGTGCCGCAGGCGTCGGCGTGGCCAGTGTCGGTCATGGAAACCGGGCGGTCGCCGATGCCATCGCGCTCCAGTCCAGAAAACTTATTACCTGTCCGGGAATCTTTTACAACGACATTCGCGGGCGCTTGATGGCGAAGCTGGTTTCCCTCTCACCCCGTGGCCTGAATCGCGTATTTCTGTGCAACTCCGGAACCGAAGCGATGGAAGCCGCGTTGAAATTTGCACGTCTCACCACCGGAAAACATGGCTTTGTCAGTGCCATGCGCGGATTCCATGGCCGAACACTGGGCGCATTGAGCGCGACTTTCCGGTTGCGGGATGAATTTGAACCGCTGGTGCCCGGCCACCGGTTCGTTCCCTTTAACAACCTGAAGAAGATGGAAGAGGCCGTGGACCGGGATACCGCTGCGGTCATACTGGAAATTGTCCAGGGTGAAGGCGGCGTTCGCCCCGCCGAGGTCTCCTATCTGAAACAGGTCCGGCGGTTTTGCGGGGACAACGGTATCCTGCTGATCATTGACGAAGTCCAGACCGGATTTGCCCGGACCGGGAAAATGTTCGCATGCGAGCATGCGGACGTTTCTCCCGACATGATCACCCTGGCCAAGGCGATTGCGGGAGGGGTCCCCATGGGCGCGGTACTGTGTGCTGACCAGATCGGCCCTGCGGCGGGAAAGCACGGTTCAACGTTTGGGGGAAATCCGCTGGCCTGCGCCGCTGCACTGGCGACGATCGATTACATCGAGGCCCACGACCTGGCCGGGGAATCCAGGAGAAAGGGGCGGCTTTTCCGGGACCTCCTGGAGCAGCCCCGGCCGGCTCCCGTCCGGGAAATACGCCAGGTGGGCCTGATGATTGGGATTGAGCTCAAATCACGAGCCAAACCGGTCATCGAGGCCCTGGCCGAGAAAGGGGTCCTTGCGCTCCCTGCAGGTCCCACAGTGGTCCGGCTGCTGCCGCCATTGGTGATTACCCGCAAACAAATCAGGAAAGCCGCGAGGATCATCCGGGAAACGATTTGCGAATCCTGCCCGGTCGGCGCGGGCTCGTAGGGGATCAGCCGGCGGATATGGAACAAGGGGTTGTGCTCATTGAATAGCAGTGGTATATCAATGGGTTAGAACAAGGCAAGGACAGGCCCGTGATAGCGGGACAAGAGCGGGAACCGCTCTTCGGGGGTTCTAGGACCGAAGTGCCTTGTTCCCCGGGTCGTACGGGGATTCCGCGATGACCGTGGCGCCGTGCAACTTGCCCAGAATCTCGATCTCCAGCTCGGTGCCCGGCGCGGCCCATTCAGGCGATACCAGGCCCAGGGCGAGAGACTTTTCGACTCTGAACCCGTAGCCTCCGGATGTCGCCCTGCCCACCAGTGTGCCATCCTTGTATATGGCTTCAGACCCGCGGGCATCGGCATCCACCACGTCATGGACCTCCAGGGTAACGAAAGCGTTTTCAAACCCCCGGTCGCGCCAGTCGGCAAGCGCCTGCTTGCCGATGAAGTCCTCTTCCTTGTCTAGGCGGATAAACCGGTCAAGCCCGGATTCGTATGCACTGTACTCGATCGACATTTCCCTGGGAATCAGCCGGTATGATTTTTCCAGCCTCAGGCTGTCCATTGCGCGGATGCCAAACGGCCGGATCTCGAATTCTTCTCCCGCCTCCATGATCGCATCAAAAAGATAGTTCTGCATTTCAATGGGGTGATGCAGCTCGTAACCGAGTTCACCGACATAGTTCACTCTCAGTGCCCATGCGCTGGCGGCATTCACGTTGATATGTTTCCCGGTCAGCCATTTGAACTTCTCGTCCGACAAATCCGTATCCGTGATTTTTTGCAGCACCGCCCGGGACTTGGGCCCCGCCAGCACCAGCACCCCCCACTGCGTGGTGATTTTCTGCAGGTCGACCGTGCCGTCCCGGGGTTTGTTCCGGACCAGGCAGTCCCAGTCGTGGAGCTCCATCGCTCCCGCGGAAACAAGATAGTAGCGGTTGTGTCCGGCTTTGAATATCGTAAATTCAGAGCGGACGCCTCCCCGCAGGGTCAGCATGTGGCACAACCCGATACGACCCTCGCCTTTTGGAATGCGATTGCACACCAGCGATTCAAGCCAGGCTTCCGCGCCCGGGCCGGTCACCATGAATTTCGAGAAAGCGGACATGTCGAGAAGACCCGCTTTCTCCTGGACATGCTTGCACTCCCAGCCGACGAACGGGAAATAGTTTGACCGCCGGAAAGAGTATTTTTCGACGATGCGCCCATCCTCCAGTGCCGGCGAATGATTGCGGCCCAACAGCACATCCCCGCTTCCGATTTCCGCCTTCGGCAATTCATAGTCTTCCGGAACAAACCAATTGGGCCGTTCCCATCCGTAGAGATGGCCAAACACGGCACCCAGGGCCTTCATGCGATCATAGCAGGGAGAGGTTTTCAGCGGCGTTGCCGCGGCTCTTTCCTCATCCGGAAAATGGTTTGTAAAGACGTTTCGATACGCTTCTTCATTCTTTTCCTTTAGATAGCCCCTGGATGCATAGGGGCCAAACCGTCGCGGGTCAACCCCCATCATGTCGACCGTCGGTTCACCATCCACCATCCATTCCGCAAGCTGCCAGCCGGCACCGCCCGCGGCCGTGATACCAAAACTGTGTCCTTCATTCAACCAGAAGTTCTTCAGTCCCGGAGCCGGGCCCACGATGGGATTGCCGTCCGGGGTATACGCAATGGCCCCGTTGTAAACCTGTTTTACCCCGCTTTCCCCAAAGGCGGGGACCCGGTGGATACAGGCTTCGATGTGAGGCTCCAGCCTGTCCAGGTCTTCCTGAAACAATTCATTCTCGCAATCTGCGGACGGGCCGTCCACATAACAGCACGGTGCACCGGTTTCATAGGGCCCCAGCAGCAGCCCGCCTGCCTCCTCCCGGAGATAATACCCGGCATCCGATTCCCGCAATACCCCCTGCTCCGGCAGCCCCTGCTCTTTTCGGGCAAGAATCTGGGGATGGGCCTCGGTGACAATATACTGGTGCTGCACCGGAATGACCGGGATATCAAGACCCACCATTTCACCGGTCTTTCGGGCAAAATTGCCGGTACACGAAACGATCTGGTCACAGCGGATATCCCCTTTGTTCGTTTGCACCAACCAGCCGTCTCCCTGCTTCATGATGCCCACAACGCAGGTATGCCGATAAATCTCTGCTCCATAGCCCCTTGCCCCCTTTGCCAGCGCGGTGGTCAAATCATTGGGCTGTATATAGCCGTCTTCAGGATGTTGAATTGCACCCACCAGGCCTTCAATATTGCACATCGGCCAGGCTTCCTTGACCTGCTCAGGCGTTAAAAACCTTATGTCCACCCCTACCGTTTTGCCGACCCCGGCATAATATCGGTATTCATCCATTCTATCCTCTGTGCAGGCCAGCCGGATATTGCTGACCGGCTTGAACCCCACGGACAACCCGGTTTCCTTTTCCAGTTCCTGGTAGAACCGGACCGAATACTGGTGCAGCTTGCCCACAGAATAACTCATGTTAAAAAGTGGCAACAGGCCTGCCGCATGCCAGGTTGAACCGGATGTCAATTCCTTTCGCTCCAGCAGGACCGATTCTGTCCAGCCCTTCCGGGCAAGATGGTAAAGGGTACTGACGCCGACCACTCCGCCGCCGATTACAACCACTTTTGCCTCTGATTTCATAGTTGGCACCTTTTGACAATTCGTTGAGTTATGACCTGATGTTTATATGCCACTTATAATTCATGCAACAAGCCCTTATCCCGACACATATTTATATGAATTCGATTATCACGGACCTGAAGCGGGCAAATCCCGTTGACGCGAAACCACCCGTTTTTGATGGAGAATTTTTCAGCACAATGTGGAAAATTTATATTTTTCAGATTAGACTAGAACTATATCAAACCAGCAGTCGAAAAGTATTGGTGTGGGTTTTCTGGTTTTTTTGATATATATATCAATACTTTACTGGCCTGTCATACATTTTGCCCGGGTAGTGGCCGGTTTGTCCCAGGCAGCCCTGTACAACTTTCACCTATAGTGATCAAACTTTGAGCAAAACTCAATACTGGGACAGTTGCCTCCACAAACTTGGCGATGAACTGTCGGCGGACGACATCAACGCATGGATCCGGCCGCTGCATGCCCTGTCCAATGGAGACACGCTGAAACTGCTGGCACCCAACCGGTATGTGCTCAACTACGTAAAGGACAATCTCTATACCCAAATTGAAAAAACCGTGACCGGCATGGACCACGGGATCAAACAGGTCCAGGTCGAAGTCGGCAGTTATGGCCTGAAAAAAAGCGATCTCGAGGACCGGCCCGGCCCGGACCCTGGAAAAGGACACCTTGATGTCTCCGCTCCCTGTTCCGGCGGCAACCTGAATACCGAGTATGTCTTTGAAACCCATGTGGAAGGCAAGTCAAATCAGCTCGCCCGTGCTGCGGCCATTCAGGTCAGCCAGAGTCCGGGCCGGGCTTTCAATCCCCTGTTTATCTATGGCGGAGTCGGTCTGGGGAAGACCCATTTGATGCAGGCAACCGGCAACCAGATACTCGAATCCAATCCGACTGCGAAAGTGATTTATATCCATTCAGAGTTGTTTGTCAACGATATGGTCAAAGCCCTGCGAAACAACACCATGAACGAGTTTAAACGGTACTATCGTTCACTGGATGCCCTGCTGATTGATGATATCCAGTTCTTTGCCAAGAAAACGCAGTCCCAGGAGGAATTCTTTCACACCTTCAATACCCTGCTTGAGGGCCAGCGCCAGATCGTCATTACCAGTGACCGCATCCCCAAGGCCATCGATAATGTGGAAGAACGGTTAATTTCAAGATTTGGTTCCGGCCTGACGGTCAGCATCGACCCGCCGGAGCTGGAAACCCGGGTTGCAATCCTGAAAACGAAAGCACTGAAGCATGGTACTGACCTGCCCAATGATGTTGCTTTTTTCGTGGCCAACACGGTTCACTCCAATGTCCGGGACCTCGAGGGTGCACTTCACCAGATTCTCGCCATCGCCCGGTTTTCTGACCGGGACATCGATGTCAACCTTGCCAGGGAAGCGCTCAGGGATGTCCTGCTTTACCGCGAAAGCCGGATCAGCATTGAAAACATACAGCAGACTGTAGCGGAATATTTCCAAATTCGTGTTGCGGACATTCTCTCCAAGAACCGGGCCCGCAAAATTGCCCGGCCCAGGCAGCTGGCAATGGCCTTTGCCAAGGAATACACCAACCTGAGTTTGCCCCAGATCGGGGACCGGTTCGGTGGCAGGGACCATACCACCGTATTGCACGCCTGCAGAAGAATTGCGGACCTCAGGAAAACAGACCTGAAAATGCAGGAAGATTATAAGAACCTGCAGCGGTTGCTCAACGTTTAGTGCCCTTCCGGACATCATTCGCCTTCCTTCCCCCACCGGAGGGCCTTCGATGTCGTGGTATTGTCCCCGGATCCTGTTGATTGCCTGTATATAAACCGGTGATGGTTGTGGATAGAACGGTGGAAAAGAGTTACCCACAAGATGTTATTTCGTTTTACAATGCTTATACTGGAAATTACCCACAAGGTATGTCGGTTTTAAGTGATTGAAAAAATGCGTTATATTGAAGTTCTCCACAAACCCACAGTGCTTAATTACTACTATTCCTAAAGATATATGAAATGAATATAACTATAGAGAGATCAAAACTGCTTCCAGCACTAAACCTGGTAACCAACGTTGTAGAGAGAAAGCAAACCCTTCCCATTCTGTCCAATCTGCATATCAGTCTGGAGGATGAACAGTTGACCCTGGTCGGGACCGACCTTGAAGTAGAGATTTCCGGAACTATAGAGCAGGTTCAAGGAGAGAATGCGGCAATTACCGTATCAGCCCGTATAATACTTGATATTGTACGCATGTTGCCCGAACATGCCGTCATCTCCATGGTACGTGATGACTCCAACCTGACCGTTTCATCGGGCAGAAGCCGCTATACACTTAGAACGCTGGACGCGGGTGATTTTCCCAGGATCGAGGCCCATAACTGGGAAGAAAGGTTTAAAATCAACCAGATAGCGCTCAAAACCCTTCTGGAGAAGACGGCTTTTGCGATGGCCGTGCAGGATGTCCGGTTTTACCTGAACGGACTGTTGTTTGAATTGAGGGACAACAATCTGCGTTCGATTGCGACGGATGGGCACCGGCTTGCCCAAACCGATACGGGTATCAGCCTGGATTCCATGGATACCAGGAAACTGATCATCCCGAGGAAAGGAATTACCGAAATCACCCGGTTTCTGGATGCGGAAGAAGATGTGGAATTGACCCTGGAAATGAACAAGAACCACCTGAAGGTGACCAAGGGAAAAACCATGCTCATTACCAAACTGATCGATGGGAATTTTCCGGATTTCAAAGAGGTGCTGGAAACGGATATCCAGGTGTCGGTCGTGTTGGACCGGCAGAAATTGATTGGGACCCTGAACCGGATCTCCGTATTGACGGCTGACCAGTTCAAAGGAGCCAAGGTCGTCCTGGAATCCGGCAACATGCGCATTACCTCAACCAATCCCGACAATGGAGAAGCACTGGAAGAACTGGAACTGGCTTATTCCGGAGAGAAACTCACAACGGGTTACAACCTCAATTACCTGATTGAAGCGGCCCGGGCCGTAACGACGGACGAGATTGAAATGCATTTCCAGGGAAACAATGGAATTTGCATTATACGGGAACCGGACAACCAGCAGTCCGTCTGGCTGGTAATGCCCATGAGAATGTAGCAGACCATGGAACCCCTGGTTCCATGGTCCCACGGGAGTTGTCGAAAGGCATGAAAAAATTCCGATAAGCACACAGAACCTTTCTGTCATTGCCGCTCAGCGGCACCTGGACGCAAAGCGCGGTGTTGTTTCACGTGAAACAATATGGCCAAGGAAGACAAAAAGCCGGTGTCCGGCGTCGTCATTCCCGATATAAAAGTTGCCGGATGCCTGCAATTCTGTAAAAGAACCACAAAGTCTCTGCGGACCGCCAGGGACGGTGCCGTGCATCCGTCTCATCCGGAGCATTTTCCGAAACCCGGTTCCAGGGCTGCCGGACACAGCAGCTTCACATCCCTCAGGCCGGAGCTGAAACCCGTGCATCAGGGCTCCGCCGGTTTCCTCCGGAAATGACCGCAATGGACCCATCCTCCGGCCATGCCTCCCCCATTGTTTCACGTGAAACAATGGGGGAACTTCGGCGCCCGGTGGCCGAAAACCCCGAAAACGGGCCGGAAGGAACCGGATAAATTATAACTGCTTGATTAATAAAGATAAAATAATTTGGAATTTAAAAATAACCCCTCCTTTTCGGGGGAGGGCATGGTAAAATAAAGTGTTTTATGCACATCAACCAGAATGATGGTAGACAAATACGATTCCAACAGTATAAAGGTGCTCAAAGGGCTTGATGCGGTCCGGAAACGGCCCGGGATGTACATCGGCGACACGGATGACGGAACCGGCTTGCATCATATGGTATTCGAGGTCGTTGACAACGCCATCGACGAAGCGCTTGCGGGTCACTGCAGTGTAATCAAGGTCACGATCCACCATGGTGAATCCATTACCGTCTCCGATGATGGACGGGGCATTCCCACCGGCATCCTGGAGGAGGAGGGGAAAAGCGCTGCGGAGGTGATCATGACGATGCTGCACGCAGGCGGCAAGTTTGACCAGAATTCCTACAAGGTTTCGGGCGGACTCCATGGTGTGGGGGTTTCCGTGGTGAATGCGTTGTCCGAAAGGCTGACCATGACCATTTACCGGTCTGGAAATGTTTACCGACAGGACTATGTCGATGGCCGGCCGAAGGAGCCGCTGGGGGTGGTTGGAGACACCCAAAAAACGGGAACAACGATCCACTTCAGGGCCAGCCGAAAGACCTTCAGCCGGGTGGAATACCATTATGACATCCTGGCCAAACGGCTCCGGGAGCTGTCGTTTTTGAATTCAGGGGTTTGTATCGAACTTGAGGATGAGCGAACGGGGACCCACGACAAGTTTGAATATGAAGGGGGGATCGCGGCCTTTGTCCGTCACCTGAATCGGAAAAAAAGCCCTCTGCATTCGACGGTGTTTGCGGCAGACGGCAAAAAAGACGACGTGCAAATCGAATTGGCCATGCAGTGGAATGATTCTTATCAGGAAAATACATTCTGTTACACCAACAACATTCCCCAGGGCGATGGCGGCACCCACCTGGCCGGTTTGCGCGGAGCGATGACCCGCACATTGAACGGTTATGTCAATGAACTTGGGCTGGCCAAGAATGAAAAGGTCAGTCTGAGCGGCGATGATTGCCGGGAAGGATTGACGGCCATCCTGTCGATCAAGGTGGCCGATCCGAAGTTTTCCTCCCAGACCAAAGACAAACTGGTTTCCTCGGAAGTCAAAGGGGCGGTGGAATCGTTTACGAATGAAGCATTGGGAAATTTTCTGATGGAAAACCCCGGTGAAGCGAAAATCATCGCCAACCGGATCGTGGATTCGGCCCGGGCGCGGGAAGCCGCCAGAAAAGCCCGGGAAATGACGCGGCGCAAAAACGCGCTCGACCTGGGCGGCCTGCCGGGCAAGCTCGCCGACTGCCAGGAACAGGACCCGGTGTTGTGCGAACTCTATCTGGTGGAAGGGGACTCGGCAGGCGGTAGCGCCAAACAGGCCCGGGACAGGAAATTTCAGGCCATATTGCCGCTGAAGGGCAAAATCCTCAATGTGGAGAAAGCCCGGTTTGATAAAATGCTGACCTCCGACGAGGTGACCACGCTGATCACGGCGCTGGGGACCGGAATCGGTGAAGATGAGTTTGATATCGACAAGCTTCGCTATCACCGGATCATCGTGATGACCGATGCGGATGTGGACGGGTCCCATATTCGCACATTGTTGCTCACTTTTTTCTTTCGGCAGATGCCAGAACTGATCGAGCGGGGGCATGTTTATATTGCGCAACCCCCCCTTTACAAACTGGCGAAGAAAAAGAAAGAAACCTACCTGAAAGATGATTCTGAGATGGCGATACACCTTCTGGATATCGCCCTTGACAATGCGGAAGTGACCCTGGCGGACGGCCGCAGCCTGAAGGGCAACGAACTCAAGTCCTTGATATTGGACCACAACAGCACCAATCATACGATACAGAGGCTATCCGGAAAAATCAGTGGCGATATCTTGAAGGCACTGGTGTCGATGCGCTCAATCGAGGGCGGTTTAAGCAAACAGGAGTCTGTACAGAGAATAACCGCCGGGCTGGAAAGCAGATTGAACGAATCAAAATCGGATGTGGTCAGCTATTCGGTGAGGGCGGATGCCGACGCACAGAACATCATTGTGACGCGTCATCAATACGGCTTGAGCGAAGAAACCACGTTAACGGATAATTTCTTCAAGAGCATAGAGTACCGGAACCTGGTTGCACACAATGCCAGGCTGAACAGGCTTGAAAACGGTTCCGCAGAGGCGGAGCAAAATGGAAACGGGACGGGCCCGTCCGGCTTTACCGTAAAATGGGATGGAAACGAAGCGGAAGTCTCCAGTTTTACCGAAGTGGTGGACTGGATGATGGGGCGGGCTAGGAAAGGATATTATATCCAGCGCTACAAGGGGCTCGGGGAAATGAACCCGGAACAGCTGTGGGATACCACGATGAACCCGTCAGTGAGGCGCCTGACCCAGGTGGTGATTGAAGATCTCATCGGTGCGGATGAAACCTTTACCACATTGATGGGAGACCAGGTCGAACCCCGCAGGGAGTTTATCGAGAAAAATGCTTTTTCGGTTTCCAACCTGGATATCTAGGCGCCGGATTCTGCAGTAAAAAGGGCCCCCAAAAGGGTCGCTCTGGTATCCGCTGCACCGCGTGCATCCCGGACATTCCCCGGCCAGGGGCAGCGTTTTCAGGCAAGGCGGAGACGATTGCCCGTTTTTCCGGATGCCGGAAAAGACGACCGGTAGCGGCTGGCCTGTTCGGGTCGGCGCGGGACGGTCATTCATCGGACAGCACTCAGCAACACTTTGATTTGATGAATGTTTTTACTGGAATATCCCCCGGCCCGTGGTAAGCATTCAGTTGTAGTGTGATTTGCCCGTATTGCCCCTTGTGTTGAAAAAA
>WTGA01000120.1 GCA_011523765.1 Gammaproteobacteria bacterium | reverse complement strand
ACATTTACCAGGCTGGAAGATTGAGACTTTGTTTCGGATTTGATACGCTATCCTCCCGTCTGGAAACCGCTTGTGCGTTTTCCCAATCACTACAATACCCGGCAATGCCCGGTGAATATTTCTGTGGCTGAGATTGAGATTTTGAAACTGGTTGAGTACGGCGGGTGTTCGGGTACGGATGGTGAATTTCCCTGATGACTAAGTTCGTCTTTATCACCGGCGGAGTGGTCTCTTCATTGGGCAAGGGCATCGCCTCCGCCTCGCTTGGCAGCATCCTGGAGGCCCGGGGCCTCCGTGTTACGCTGCTCAAGCTCGACCCGTATATCAACGTTGATCCCGGTACCATGAGCCCGTTTCAGCACGGCGAGGTGTTTGTCACGGAAGATGGCGCCGAAACCGATCTGGACCTCGGCCATTATGAACGGTTTGTCCGCACGACCATGCACCAGGACAATAACTTCACCACGGGGCAGGTCTATGAAAGAGTGATCCGGAAGGAACGCCGTGGTGACTATCTGGGCGGGACGGTGCAGGTGATTCCCCATATCACCGATGAAATCAAGGATTCCATCATGGCAGGAGCCAGGGATGCCGAGGTGGCTCTGGTGGAAATTGGCGGTACCGTGGGGGATATCGAATCGCTTCCTTTTCTGGAAGCCATACGGCAGATGCGGGTGGAACTGGGAAAGAAGAATACCCTGTTCATGCATCTTACCCTGGTTCCGGAGCTTCAGGTTGCCGGAGAAATCAAAACCAAGCCTACCCAGCATTCGGTCAAGGAGATGAGGTCGATTGGCCTGCAGCCGGATATCCTGCTGTGCAGGGCAAAAGAGACGCTGCCCGATGCCGCACGGAAAAAAATTGCATTGTTCACCAACGTTGAGGAGGAAGCCGTTATTTCCGGTATCGATGTGGACAGCATTTACGAAATACCGAAACTGTACATGGAACAAAAGCTGGACCAGATCGTGACCGATCACCTGCAGGTCGCCGCCGGGCCGCCGGACATGTCGGAATGGGACCGGGTTCTGGAAAACCGGGTCAACCCCGTCCATGCCATTGAGATTGCAATGGTCGGGAAGTATGTCAGCCTGACGGAATCCTACAAATCGCTTTCTGAAGCTCTGATCCATGCCGGAATCCAGACCCGGACCGCCATCAATATCCATTATGTCGATTCCACGGAAATCGAAGAAAAAGGTACGGGGATGCTGGCCGGGGCCGATGCGATTCTGGTGCCGGGCGGATTTGGGGAGCGCGGGGTAGAAGGCATGATCGAAGCGGCGGAATACGCAAGAGTCAACAAGATTCCGTATCTGGGGATTTGTCTGGGCATGCAGGTTGCAACCATTGAATTTGCCAGGAATGTGGTGGGCTGGAGAAATGCCAACAGCACTGAATTCGACAAGAATTCCCCCTACCCGGTGATTGCGCTGATCACCGAGTGGACCCGGGACGATGGTTCCGTCGAGTTGCGGGACGAGAATACCGATCTGGGTGGCACAATGAGACTGGGCGCCCAGGATATCCATTTGAAGAAAGGAAGCCGGTACAACACGATCTGCGGATCCGACGTGATTCGTGAGCGGCACCGGCACCGATATGAATTCAACAACCGGTACATGAGGCAAATGGAGGATTGCGGCCTTGTTTTTTCCGGATTGACGTCGACGGGCCTGGTGGAAGTCATAGAACTTGAGGACCATCCCTGGTTCATCGCCTGCCAGTTCCATCCGGAATTCACCTCCACCCCCCGCGATGGCCATATCATGTTTACGGATTACGTGAAAGCGGGGCTTGCCTTCCAGCGGGCAAGATCCGGCTGCTCCTGAGTGGATTGGGTTCACAGGGTAACGGGGCGGTTGGAATTCCGATTATAATGGCGGCGATGGAAATTCCAGCTTTCAGGGCCAACCGGCTGTCGCCGTTCTTTCTTATCGCGGGCCCCTGCGTGATTGAGTCCGAAGAGATGGCCCTTGCGACATCGGCCCGCCTGAAGGAGATGACGGACAGACTCGGAATCCCTTTTGTCTACAAATCCTCATTCGACAAGGCAAATCGGACCTCGTCCCGGTCCCCCCGTGGACCGGGGCGTCAACGGGGCCTCGAAATACTAGCGAAGGTCAGGAACCAGATTGGCGTTCCCGTGTTGACCGATGTGCACAGTATTGATGATGTGCAGCAGGCCTCCCGGGTGGTGGATGTACTGCAGACTCCGGCCTTTCTCTGCCGGCAGACTGACCTGATCCAGGCGGCTGCCCGCTCCGGCAAGCCGGTAAACATCAAAAAGGGGCAATTTCTTTCTCCCCATGAAATGCAGCACGTCGTCGACAAGGCGAAAGATGCCAATGCCGATGCCACCGTAATGGTCTGTGAACGCGGTTCCAGTTTTGGCTACCACAACCTGGTGGTGGACATGCGCGGGTTGGAGATTATGAAATCAACGGGTTGCCCTGTGGTTTTTGATGCCACCCATTCGGTGCAATTGCCGGGGGCCGGCCAGGGCAAATCAGGCGGCCAGAGGGAGTTTGTTCCCGTGCTTTCGCGCGCCGCCGTTGCGGTCGGGGTCGATGGGGTCTTCATGGAAACCCATCCGAATCCGGACCAGGCTTTCAGCGATGGCCCAAACGCCTGGCCGCTTGACAAAATGGAGTCCCTGTTATCCCAATTGCTGGCCATTCACCGGAGCATTCATGGCGCCATCCGGATGAATGCGGATCAACAAAACTGATGCTTGCACCATAAAATACTAATCCACCCGCCGATGGATATGCGTTATGGTCTGTGGCGACAAATGACCAACCCATTCGAAAGACAAACGAAGCCATGTCAGGAAATTCTGCAGCAATCAAAAATGTAGCGGCCATGGAAATCCTGGATTCCCGGGGAAACCCAACGGTCGCCGTGGAACTGGTTCTCAATAACGGCGTGACCGGCAATGCCGCGGTCCCTTCCGGTGCGTCAACGGGTACCCTGGAGGCATTGGAACTGCGTGATGGGGACCGGGCCCGCTATCAGGGCAAGGGGGTCTGCCAGGCGGTCCATCACGTCAATACGACCATTCGCAAGGCGGTTTGCGGCCGGGACAGCCGGGAGCAACGGATGCTGGATGAATTGTTGATCGAGCTGGATGGTACCGAGAAGAAATCCAATCTGGGTGCGAATGCCATCTTGAGCGTATCGCTGGCTGCCGCACATGCCGCCGCCAATAGTCAGGGCCAACCGCTGTACCAGCATCTCGGTACGATTTACGGCGGCCCGTCCTGTACGCTTCCGGTTCCGCAGATGAACATCATCAATGGCGGGGCCCATGCGGACAACGCGATCGATTTTCAGGAGTTCATGATTTTGCCGGTTGGTTTTTCACAGTACCGGGAAGCACTGAGGTGCGGCGTTGAGATTTTCCATTCCCTGCGGTCGGTTCTGCTGTCCCGGGGTTTCAGCACGGGAGTGGGCGATGAAGGCGGGTTTGCGCCTGAATGCGGGTCCAACGAAGAAGGGCTCCGTTTGATCATGGAGGCCATTGAAAAGGCGGGCTACCGGCCTGGAGAGGAAGTCATGATCGGAATTGATGTGGCCAGTTCCGAATTTTTTCAGGACGGCAAGTACTGCCTGCAGGCAGAAGGGCTCAGGCTGGACTCAACCGGGTTCTCGGATTATCTGCAGGCCTGGGTCGGCAAATATCCGATCATCAGCATCGAGGATGGCATGGACGAACAGGACTGGAACGGCTGGGCAGAGTTAACAAACAGAATCGGCAGCCGGGTTCAGTTGACAGGGGATGACCTGTTTGTCACCAATACGAAACGGCTGCAACAGGGCATCGACCAGGGGATCGCGAACTCCATTCTGATCAAATTGAACCAGATTGGAACACTTTCCGAGACGTTCGATGCCATTCAGACCGCCCAGCAGGCGGGCTACGGGGCAACCATATCGCACCGTTCCGGTGAGACGGAAGACACGACCATCGCTGATCTGGCCACCGCCACTGCCGCCGGTCAGATTAAAACCGGGTCCCTGTGCCGGTCAGAACGGATTGCCAAGTATAATCGGCTCTTGAAAATAGAACAGATTCTGGGGGACAATGCGGTGTATGCGGGAAGAGAGGTATTTTCCCATTTGGACCGGTAAATACGGCGTACACAGGGTTGTCGACATGGGTATGAAATTACTCCAGATTCTTCTCATGGCACTTTTTGCCGGAACCCAGTACGCATTGTGGTTCGGCGACAAAAATGTATTCGATTTATATCGCCTCAAGGAGGTGACGGCACAGACCCGGCTGAACAACGCCGAACTGGAACAAAGAACCCAGCGCCTGATTGCCGAAGTCATTGACCTCAAGGAAAGCGGTGAAACACTGGAAACCATTGCCCGTTCAGAATTGGGTCTGATCAAGGAAGGCGAAATATTCTACCAGGTAATCGAATACTGAATTTCCTCACAATTCCGGTGTCGGCCTGAACCGGTTCGGGATTCAGTGGGTGATTACGGGATGGCATAGGGAAGCGAAAGCCTCCGCAGCGGCGGCCCTGAGGCGGAATGGATGGACAGGCGGCCATCGGACACGGCCACCACTGGCACCATGGCGCTCACCTCATAGCAATGGATTCCTGTTTGTACGGAATCCACCACCGACCCGGCTTTTTGGCCGGGTCTTTCAGGAAGGTAGATGGCCGTGCCTTCCCGAACCGGTTCACCGGATTCCACGCGCCCGGAAATCATTCGGTGTTTCGGTTTTCCAAGGTACCGGATGCGGGCAATGATTTCCTGGCCGGGATAGCACCCCTTTTTGAAACTGATGCCATCAATCAGATCAAGATTGATGTTTTGCGGGATAAAGGATTCGGAGGTCGTGGCGTAAACCTGCGGGATCCCCTCGCGTATGTCCAGCCAACGCCACAGGTCGCCGTGGTAGGTCTTGACATTCCCGGTTTCCGGGGCCGTCATGATCGGGCGGGTTGAGACGACCAGGTGCCGGCGGGGGGAGTATTCAAAAACGGACTGCATTCCCGGAACGGTCGACGGAACCCCGGACGGGTCCTCCATGCCGGTGACGCCCCAGGCAAAATGATCGGGGTCGGTTTCAATTTCGACTTTCGCCCGCATCACAAACATTTTCAGTCTCTTCATGAACGGGCCGGCCAGGTCTGCGGGCAGCAAAACCCAGAATCCATTGCGGTTGCGCAGCAATTGAAGGGTGGCAAATGCCCGGCCTTTCGGGGTGCAATAGGCATGTATCTGGGCTTTCCCGTCTGGCAGGCTGTCCGTATCGTTGCTGAACTGGCCCTGGAGAAAGGTTTCCGCGTCCTCGCCGCTGACCCGAAGCAAACTGAGGTGCGACAGGTCAATGAAGCCGGTTTGGTCGAAAGGGGAGGAAATGAAACTGGCCAGGTCCATCTCCGACAGCCGGATGAACGGGTGGACCGGGTTGCCTTTTCGGGATATTGTATTCATGATTGGCCGGATGTATTTTTTTCTTCAGGCATATTTTCCCATGTGCCAGGGATACAGATGAGGTCACAAAGGTTGAATATCAACTATAATAGAGCGTATCCTGTCAGGTAACCGGAGCAGAGGGTTCCATTTGACAAACAAAAAATCGATTCGCCCCGGCAAGCCCGGTGAAGTGCTTGAGTTGCCGGATGAGAAGAGCCACCAGACGGCAGGTGTGCAGCCGGGGACTGAATCCGGGGAAATTGGCGGGCCGGCGGGCCTGGAGCCCACTCGCTATGGGGATTGGGAAGTAAACGGTCGATGCACTGATTTCTAGTTTTTGTGGAAGTCATCCGGCCGGGCCACAGAAACTTTCCGGTCATGGAACGGGGATTGGCCTGCAAACGATTTTCGAGTGGGCCCGGCCGGCCTGATCGACACAACTGGTAACCAATTAAACCTCTGGAGACGCATTTGCCAGAAACAAACCGACCACTGTCCCCTCATTTACAGGTTTACCGGCCCCAGCTCACTTCGGTGCTGTCCATATTGCATCGGGGAACGGGAATGGTGATTACATTGGGCGCAATCATGGTCGCAGGGTGGGTCTGGAGCGCCATGACCGGTTCTGCGGCCTACGACTGTCTTCACGGGGTTTTGAATTCCTCCATCGGCAAAGTGCTGATGATTTTCTGGACACTTTGCACTAGTTATCACCTGCTCAACGGAATCCGGCACCTTGTCTGGGATTGTGGATATGGGTTTGACCTGAGCCAGGTCTATGGGTCGGGGAAGGGGGTGCTGGCCGGCACAGTCCTGCTCACTGCACTGGTATGGTTGGCCGGGGGATGAAAAATCCGCTTGCCAGGGTGAAAGGTTCGGGCGCTTCGGGAGAAGGTTCGCACCATTGGTGGTTACAGCGGGTCACTGCATTGGCACTGGTGCCGCTCGTGGTCTGGTTCATGTTTTCCATCGTGGGGCAGGTCGGCAAGGATCTTGAGACGGTCAGGACATGGATTGCGCAACCCCATGTGGCGGTATTGCTGGTCCTGTCTCTCAGCTTGATGTTCTATCATGGTCAGCTGGGGATGCAGGTGATCATTGATGATTATGTCCACCGCTCCGGCCTGCGGTTGTGCTGCCTGCGGGTCACCAGGGTGGTTCTTCTGGTATCCGGGTTTGCGGGTGCATTTGCCGTCCTGCGCATTGCCCTGTCATGATCCAGCCGGGAATTGAAGTCTAGATCGGGAGAAGTGAATTGGCGGAATCCTATACATTGATTAATCACCAGTATGACGTGGTCGTGGTCGGTGCCGGGGGGGCGGGATTGCGGGCGACTTTCGGCATGGCGGTGGAAGGACTGAGCACGGCGTGTATCACCAAACTGTTTCCCACCAGAAGCCATACGGTTGCCGCGCAGGGCGGGATGAGCGCAGCCCTCGGAAACATGGGAGAAGATGACTGGCGCTGGCATATGTACGATACAGTCAAGGGTTCGGACTGGCTGGGTGACCAGGATGCCATCGAATATATGTGCAAGGAGGCCGCGGATGCAGTGATTGAACTGGAGCATTACGGCGTGCCGTTTTCACGTACTCCGGACGGCAAGATCTACCAGCGGGCTTTTGGAGGCATGACGACACGGTTCGGGGAAGGGCAGGCGCAGCGGACCTGTGCGGCAGCTGACCGCACGGGGCATGCGATCCTGCATACCCTGTACCAGCAGTCGCTGAAGCACAAGGCGGAATTTTTCATTGAATACTTTGCGCTGGACCTGATCATGGAAGAGGGGGAGTGCCGGGGCGTGATGGCCTGGGACCTTGAAAAAGGAGAATTGCACCGGTTTGCCGCAAGGATTGTCGTGCTGGCAACCGGTGGGTATGGACGGGCCTATTTTTCGGCAACCTCGGCACACAGCTGCACGGGTGATGGTGGTGGCATGGTCTTGCGGGCCGGGCTGCCTTTGCAGGATATGGAATTTGTTCAGTTCCACCCCACCGGGATTTATGGTGTCGGTTGCCTGATTACGGAAGGGGCGCGCGGGGAAGGGGGATTTCTGACCAATTCCAAGGGGGAGCGATTCATGGAGCGCTATGCGCCGAACGCCAAGGAGCTCGCGTCCAGGGATGTGGTCAGCCGTTCCATGACCATGGAAATCAGGAGCGGTCTGGGCGTTGGGGAAGAGAAGGACCATATCAATTTGCACCTTGAACACCTGGGCCCGGAAGTGCTGGCTGAACGACTCCCGGGCATCTCTGAGCTGGCACGGATTTTTGCCGCTGTCGATGTCACCAAGGAACCCATTCCGGTACTGCCCACCGTCCACTACAACATGGGAGGCATCCAGACCAATCTCCACGGAGAGGTCGTCACGTTGCAGGCCGGCGACCCGGAACATGTCATTCCCGGATTGATGGCCATCGGCGAAGCCGCCTGTGTTTCGGTCCACGGGGCGAACCGGTTGGGGTCGAATTCCCTGCTGGACCTGGTGGTTTTTGGCCGGGCGGTGGCGCACCGGGCCCGGGACATGATCCGGCCCGGAAGTCAAAAAGTCCGGCTTTCCAGTCAGTCCGGCGCCGACATCCTGGACCGTTTTGACCGGATTCGACATGCCCGGGGGGATATCCCCACCGCAGAGATTCGGCTTGAAATGCAGAAAACCATGCAAAATTACTGTGCGGTTTTCCGCACCGAAGAGGTCATGCAGGAGGGCATGGAGAAACTGGCGGGAGTGTGCAGGAATTTTGCGCACGTCGGGGTCACCGACCGGTCCATGATCTGGAACTCCGACCTGGTGGAGACCCTGGAACTCGATAACCTGCTCCGACAGGCCATGGTCACCATACACTCTGCAGAAAACCGGAAGGAAAGCCGGGGAGCCCATGCCAGGGAAGACTATACCGGCCGGGATGATGAGAACTGGATGAAGCATACCCTCGCATGGCAGGGTGAAGTGGGAGAGGTGCCGGTGATCAACTACCGGCCGGTTCACAACTATACCTTGACCGATGAAGTGAAATATATTGAACCGAAAGAGCGTGTTTACTAATGGCAGAATTCAGACTCCCCGCAAATTCCCGCATTACAAAAGGAAAGAAACATACGGATGCCAGTGACGGTCGGTTGCGTACCGTCAAGGTGTACCGGTGGAATCCGGATAGCGGAGAGAATCCCAGGCTGGATGTCTACCGGGTGGACCTGAATGCCTGCGGGCCCATGGTGCTGGATGTGCTGATTCGGATCAAGAACCATCTTGACAGTACACTGACGTTTCGCCGTTCCTGCCGTGAAGGCATTTGCGGGTCCTGTGCGATGAACATCGATGGCGTCAATACCCTGGCCTGCACCATGGCGGCCGAGGATATCCGGGGGGACATCAATATCTATCCGTTACCTCACATGGCCGTCGTCAAGGACCTGGTTCCGGATATGAGCAACTTTTATGCACAGTATGCGTCCATCCAACCCTGGTTGCAGGCCGATACTCCTGCTCCGGAGCGGGAACGGCTGCAGTCCGAAGAAGACCGAAGCAAGCTGGACGGACTGTACGAATGCATTTTGTGTGCATGCTGCTCCACAAGCTGCCCCAGCTACTGGTGGAACAGTGACCGCTATCTCGGCCCGGCCGCATTGCTGCAGTCCTATCGGTGGATTGCGGACAGCCGGGACGATGCAACCGGTGAGCGCCTCGACCAGCTCGACGATGCGTTCAGGTTGTATCGCTGCCATACGATCATGAATTGCACCCGGACATGCCCCAAGAGCCTGAATCCGGCCAAGGCGATCGCGGAGATCAAGAAGCGCATCGCCCGGAGAAAGTAATCGGCGGAAACGGATGGCGGGGAGTCTTGTGGAGACCGATTCGGAAAAGAGGAAAGCACTCTGGCGAAGCCGACGGGGGACCCGGGAACTGGACATGCTGCTGGGCGGCTTTGTTTCCGTGCACTACGAAACCCTGTCAGGGGAAGAGAAAAGCCTGCTGGACCGGTTGGTGGAAGTGGAGGACCCGCTGTTGACCGACTGGCTTTGCCATCGCAGACGGCCCGGGGACCCGGAAATGGCAGCCATGGTGCAGAAAATTCTGTCGTCCCGGAATGAATGACCGGGACGTTCACGGCAATTCACCGCAGGTCCGGCACGGGTGAACACCGTCTCCGCGCAAGTCAACCGAACGTGGCAGGCAGCCCTGGCGGGCCTGTGCATCGGCCGCGATTAATGACGGTTAAATTTGGTATTGAGTATGACGGCGGTTTCGGTCGAAATGATGCCCGCAATGGCACTGATCCGGTCCAGGGTCCGGTCCAGCTCCATTGCGGAATCCACCTGGATAATTGCAATCAGGTCGATTTTTCCGCTGACCGTATAGAGCGTATCGATGGCGGGTATTTTTTCCAGGGCCCGGACGATCTCCTGATTCGACCTGGGTTCGGTTCTCAGGTTGGCATGGGCCTGGATTCCGGATTGGACCAAGGAGGGTCCCAGCCTCAGTGTGTATCCGCTGATGGCCCCGCTTTCCTCAAGCCGGGACAATCGCTGCTGCACCGTCGTCCGGGACACTCCCAGCCGTCGCGACAGGTCCGTGATGGACATTCTCGCATTCCGCCTGAGCAGCGACAGCAATGGCTTGTCCTTTTCATTCATGAGAAAATTATACAATATAACTAATTATCATTTCAATATGAGAATAATATTAATTAAATTAACATAAAATATATCTATTATGCGTAATCCAAGTGTCGCATAATGGGTTCGAATTTCATCCCGCGGCACCGCCCCATGCAACCTATACCGTTCAGTCAGGAAGGAGACCGGAACCATGGTGTTCCGGCGTACCAGGACACGCGGGACTATCTGGTCCACAACCACCTGGACCAGTCGTGCTACCTGTTTTCTGCAAAACAACTCGGTCGAACCTCCCGGAAATTCCAGGCGCTGTTCCCGGGGGAAGTGTCCGATGCCGTGAAGGCCAATCCGCATCCACTCGTGCTGAATGCGTTGTGGGATTCCGGTGTGCATACGTTTGATGTGGCCTCGTTGGGTGAAATGGAACGGGTTCGCCGGCTGTTGCCGTTTGCCCGCCTGCACTACAATCATCCGGGGCGCCAGCGGAAGGCGACCACCCTGGCGCATGAAAGATTCAAGGTCCGGTCCTATGTGGTGGATGACCGGGCTGGCCTCGATCAGGTACTTGCCCTGGGCAGTCGGGGCATGGAGATTACGGTTCGCTTCAAGCTGGGTCACCGCAGCGCAGTCTACGATTTCGGCAGCAAATTCGGGGCCGGCCCGGAAGAAGCGGTTGCACTGCTTGAACAGGCAAAACGGCAAGGGGTCTGGACATCGCTGACCTTTCACCCGGGGTCCCAATGTGCCGATCCCCTGGCCTACGCAGACCATCTTGCCGCCGCTTCACAAATCGCGCAAAAAGCCCGGGTTTCGCTGTATCGCCTGAATGTAGGAGGGGGATTCCCCGTTGCATATGAGCGTGGCAGCGTGCGCCGGGTCGAAGATTTTTTCGGGACGATTCGCCAGGGCCTGGACCGGTATTTTGCCGGAGCCAGACCGGAATTGCTCTGTGAGCCCGGCCGGGCCCTGGTCGCATCGTCCGTATCGCTGGTTGCCGAAGTGGTCCATGTGAGAAAGAACGGGGATGTTTTCATGAACGATGGAGTCTATGGCGGATTCCAGGAACAAACGATCATGAAAACCCCATTGCCCACACGCGTATGGAGAGCGGGGCGATTGCTGGCTTCTCCCCGGGCACCCAGAAATATCTTTGGCCCGACCTGTGACCCGCTGGACCGTCTGTCCGTGCCGTTTTCCTTGCCGGTGGATATTCAGCCGGGTGACGGCATCGAGTTCGGGCTGATGGGAGCCTATGGTTCCGCGACCACCACCTGTTTCAATGGCATTCAACCGGGGGACTATGTGTCCGTACAAAACGGTTTCACGGGTTGCTGAGCACCGGGCTCCCCCCGGCCAGGCGGAATATCCTGCATACAGCCCGGGTCCATTCCCCGGGAAAGATGGCCGCGGAAGAGGTTTGCCGTGGCGGCGGTTGAATATCGTGATTCAAACCCCATAATGACGGGAATGAGAATGCGCCGGTTTCCTGTGCGGCGGAAACGAAATACCGTGCTGGACAGGTCTTGTGGTACAATCGGGGCCGGAAGCCGGGGGTTTCTTTGCTGAAATCGCCCAAACAGTGTCAACCATCCATCACTTGCCTGAAAACCATGCCTGTCACGTTAACACCATCCGCGGCCAGCCGGGTCCGGTCACACCTGTCGTCAAAGGGAGAAGGCGAGGGATTGCGACTGGGCATCAAGAAATCCGGTTGTTCCGGTTTTGCCTACCAGATGGATTATGCCCTGCAGATCAATGATGATGACCGGGTGTTTGAAAGCCACGGTGTCAAGGTGGTCGTGAAACAAGAGTATCTTCCATACCTGGAAGGCATTGAAGTCGATTACCAGGAGGACGGCCTGACGGCGGCATTTCATTTCAGCAACCCGAATGTCACCGAGCAGTGTGGTTGCGGAGAGAGTTTCACCGTTTACTGAACGAAGTCGGTTACACGCCGGTTGGGTCGCCGCTGGCGCAAGGCGGCAAGGGATGACCGGAAACGATGGCTGATGAACTCCATATCCGTTAGACCTCCTGCAAAACCTTCTTTTGCATCAAGCGTTGTGATTTCCACAATGGGATGCAAGGTGAATGCGTTTGAATCCGAGATGATTGCCGAGAAGCTGGAACGCAACGCCATTCAAAGAGTCCAGTCGGTCGAGGACGCAGACCTGTTCATTATCAATACCTGTACGGTCACAGCAGAAGCAGACCGACAGGCCAGACAGCTGATTCGCAGGGCCATCCGGCAAAATCCCCGGGCCAGAATTGTGGTGACCGGTTGCTATGCGCAAATGGACCCGGATGCCTGCGCACAAATCCCGGGGGTGGACCTCGTCGTCGGCAACAGTCAGAAACTGGATATTCCGGCATTGGTCGAAGATTTGTGCAGGGACCGGCTGCCTCCCGTATTGCTGCGCGATATTGACCGGGAAATCAGCCTGCCGGAACAGTTGCTCAAAGGGTACCAGGGCAAATCCAGGGCATTTGTCCAAATCCAGCAGGGCTGTGACCAGGGTTGTACTTTTTGTATCATCCATGTTGCCAGAGGGCCCAGCCGTTCATTCCCGCCGGCATCGGTCAGGCGTCAGTGCGAGCGCCTGTTGATCAACGGATACGGAGAAATTGTTTTATGCGGGGTGGATGTCGGGTCATATGGAGCGGACATCCAGGATTCGGAGGTGGATCTCGCCGGATTGATCCGTGCCCTGGCAAACCTGGAAGGGGACTACCGGATACGGTTGAGTTCGATTGACCCCGCCCACATTACAGACGAGCTGGTTGAACTGTTGCGCCAATCCGGAAACATCTGTCCGCACCTGCATCTGTCCCTGCAAAGCGCCAACACGCTCATACTGAAAAGAATGAAAAGAAGGGCCAGGCGTTCCCTGGTTTATGACCGCATAACCGCCTTGCGTTCGGCGATTCCTGAACTGGTATTGAGTGCGGATATTCTGGCAGGTTTCCCTACCGAGTCCGATGCCCATTTTGAAGATACGCTGACCGCAATCGAGGAACTGGAGATTGCCTATCCCCATGTTTTCACCTATTCATCCCGGCCCGGTACCCCCGCAGCCCGTATTCCGGACCAGGTGCCGAAAAGCGTTCGTCAACAACGCGCCAATGCGGCTCGCCGGGCGGGCCGGAAGGTCTGGCGCCGGGTCGCGCGCCGCCAGGTCGGCCAGACGAAACGTGTACTGCTGGAACATTGCCAGATTTCCGCACACCGCCCTGACCTGCTTTTTGCCCGGGCGGACAATTATTTTCCCGTGCAGATAAAGTGTGATTCAAGACCAGAGTCCCCGTGGCTGAATGTTACAATAACGGGCGTCGGCACGGATACTCTGCTGGCCTGACTCCCGTTCCGGAGGTACAATCCGTTCGCGGTTTTTGGTCCGGCAGACAGGGTCATTCACGGGTTCCCCCTGTGCGGTCGGCCCGGGATTTCACCGGACAATTTGTTCCAAAAAATTGTTTTTCAATCAATAGGTTGCCGGGAAGTTTTCTGGAATGATGTCATGATGGCGGTGTGTGATTCTGACACATCGACACGGGGACCGGCCGGCCGGCTGGAGGATGGAAATAGATATTCTCCGTCGCCTGATGAACGGTATAATATACAACGGGAGAAAATTATGGCTATTGAGCGAACATTTTCCATTGTCAAGCCCGACGCGGTGGCCGGCAACAATATTGGAAGAATTTACCAGCGATTCGAAGATGCGGGATTGACCATCGTGGCATCACGCATGCTGCATATGAGTCCGGAACAGGCCGAAGGATTTTACGCCGTACACCGGGAGCGCCCCTTTTACAATGACCTGGTCCGTTTCATGACGTCGGGACCCGTCATGGTTCAGGTCCTGGAAGGAGAAAATGCCATCGCCAAAAATCGGGAAGTGATGGGGGCCACCAACCCGGCCGATGCGGAGGCCGGAACCATACGGGCGGACTTTGCGGCCAATGTGGAAGAAAACGCGGTACATGGTTCGGATGCGCCCGAGACCGCAGCGGTGGAAATATCGTTTTTCTTCGAAGAAAGCGATATTTGCCCAAGGACCCGCTGACCGGAGGCGGAGCCGTGCCGGAACCCACCATCAACCTGTTTTCCCTGGACCGGATTGCCATGGAGTCCTTTTTCCATGGGATGGGGGAAAAGCGGTTCCGCGTCAACCAGCTGCTGCAGTGGGTTTACCAGCGCAATATGACGGATTTCCGGAAGATGACCGATCTCAGCAAAGGATTGAGGGAGCGGTTGAACCGGAATACGAACCTGGATCTTCCGGAAATTGTCCGTCAGCAGCAATCCGGGGATGGAACCGTGAAATGGCTGCTCAGGCTGCAGGACCGCAATTGCATCGAAATGGTTTATATCCCGGAAACCGGCCGTGGAACCCTGTGCGTCTCTTCCCAGGTCGGATGTGGATTGAACTGTACTTTCTGCGCGACCGCCCAACAAGGATTCAACCGGAACCTGAATGTTGACGAGATTATTTCACAGGTCTGGATTGCCAATCATGTTTTGGAGAAAACGAAAATTCGGGAACCGGATATTGCATCCCACGGCGGGCCGGACCGGCGCAGACCGGTGACCAATGTGGTGATGATGGGCATGGGAGAACCCCTGCTGAATTTTGAAAATGTGGTATCGGCCATGAAATTGATGATGGATGACTTTTCATTTGGTCTGTCGAGGCGCAGGGTGACCCTCAGCACGGCCGGGATGGTTCCGTTCATTGACCGGCTTCGGCAGGAATGCCCGGTCAGTTTGGCAGTGTCCCTGCATGCTCCAAACGATGAGTTGCGAAACAAGCTGGTACCGCTGAACAAAAAATATCCCATCCACCGACTCCTTGAGAGTTGCACATCCTACGCAGGCGAAAGGAACAGGCAGCGAATCACCTTTGAGTATGTCATGCTCAAGGATGTGAACGACAGCCCGGCCCAGGCGAGACAGCTGTCAACCGTGCTGGCCGGGGTCCCGGCGAAAGTGAATCTCATCCCTTTCAATACCTTTCCCGGAACCCGGTTCGAGGGGTCGGACATGAACGCCATTCATCGATTCAGAGAAGTGCTGATGTCACGGAACATTTTGACGATCACGAGAAAAACCAGGGGAGATGACATTGATGCGGCCTGCGGGCAGCTTGCAGGGGATTTTCTGGACCGGACCCATCGGTCGCGTCGGATGCGGCAGCACCCAGTGGTCTTTCCCTGATGACGGCGATTGCTCCAAGTCCGGATTCCCGGTTTTCGGAACTCCTGCTTTCCGCCGTCGGGAGCGGCCGGTGCCGGCGCATGAAAGCCCGTCGGTCTGTACCCGAAGGAAGCAAATCGGCACCGTGTGCGGCCGGAGTCTTTCGTGTGGACCCGGGCTTGCGCCCCAGCGCACAGGCGTGGTTCCATGCCATGCGGTCCACACAGGCGGGGGGAAGAACCGACCGTGGTTCGGGCACCTTGTCGGAAAGCCTGTCACGGTTTGCCGCCAACATGGAAACTGAATGGCCCGGTACAAATACTGGGAACCCGTCCTGTGGAAGGGTAAAAAGCGGTGGTCCGATTTCCGGGTTTCATCCCCGGTCCGGCCTGCTGAAACCGTAGTTGCCCGAGGACAATGGAAAAAGCAGGATCTGTCATGCCAACGCCCGGCTCCTTATTCAGGGAAAAAAGAAGAAAACTCGGCTGGGGTCTGCAGGATGTTGCGGATGAACTGCTGTTGTCAGTATCCCAGGTCGAGGCAATTGAGCAGGATGATTTCGACTCCTTGCCGGAGACCCCCTACATTATCGGCTACTGGAGAAGCTACGGGAACCTGCTGGGGATTGATATCACCGGGGAAATTGATTCATACCGGGAAAGTCGTGATACCCCGCTGTCCGACATTGTACTCAAGCCCAATCATCGCAGTACCCATCATCTCCAGGAAAAACTGCGAAAGAGGTCCGCGGTGGTTTTTTTGGTGCTTTCGGTGCTTTTTCTGGGAGTGATCTGGTATTGGCAAACCCCGGAAAATATACTGATAACCCAGTGGTCGGATATCGATACCGACCCCCAGCTGGTCATTATTGATTCCACGGACAGTGCAGAACCGGGCACTGCAGAGGACGGCCGTTCGCCGGACACGCAAAATCTCTCGGCGATTGTGCTGCCTGAACCCAATTTTTCAGAAGGATTCAGCGCCGATGATGAGCAGGAAAGCGATCATTCGGAGCGGTATTTGCCTGAAGACCCGGTTCCGCAAGGGGCGCAGCAGTCCCCCGGTGCCAGCGAGCAGGTTCCGGAGAATACTGTGGAGAACACCGATCCGGGTTCCACCGGCCAGGAGGCCATCCCGCCCGACTCTGATTCTTCCGGGCAATCCACCGGTCCGGACCTGCTTTCCAGCAGTCGGGATGAATCCCCGGCCCCCGCTGTGGAGGCCGGACCCGGGACTTCCGATGCTGAAGAAGCCGAAGTGACCACGGAAGCGGTAGCGGTGCTTCCCGAAGTCGTGCAGGAACCCGTTGCGCCGGCCGGCACCGCGGGCGAAACAGCCGGGACCGGGGAAGCGGCGGCGGTGCTCCCGGAAGCTGTTCAGGAACCCGTTGCGCCAGCCGGCACCGCGGAAGCGGAAGTCCGTCTGGAATCGAGCATTGGCACGGTCATCGACCCGACTTCCAAAAATCAGGTTGTAGTCCAGGTGGAGAAATCGATGTGGCTGGATGTCAGGGAGCGGGACGGGACCAAACTCTTTTTTGGAAACGTTGGGCCAGATATACCCCTGATTATCAATGGAAAAGCGCCGTTTTGGGTTTACCTGGGCGAAGCCGACAGCGCAAGTGTGATCTACCTGGGGCAACCGGTCCGGTTCGAAGCGAACGAAGGTGAGCCGTTCGTCCAGATTGTGGTTGGCGAACTTCCCGATCAAAATCCGGTCGGGCCGACCGAGCCGACCGAGCCGACCGAGCCGGTCGACCCGGTTGACCCGGTCACCGAGTCCAATGAGTGAGCGCATTCAAGCCGTTCGCGGCATGAACGACCTGTTGCCGGAGAAAATGGTGCTTTGGCATCGCCTGGAGTCGGTTCTCAGGACCGTCGCATGGCAATATGGCTACCAGGAAATTCGGACGCCGCTACTTGAAAAAACGGCCTTGTTTACGCAGTCTATCGGCGATCAGACCGATATTGTCGACAAGGAAATGTACACTTTCACGGACAGTGGCGAGGAGTGCCTCTCACTCAGGCCGGAAGCGACCGCCAGTACGGTGAGAGCCTGTATTCAACATGGGTTGCTACACAATCAACAGCAAAGATTCTGGTATATGGGGCCGATGTTTCGACGGGAAAGGCCGCAAAAGGGCCGGTACCGTCAGTTCCATCAGTTTGGCATTGAGGCCTTCGGATGGCCTGGCCCGGATATTGATGCTGAAATGATTCGTGCAGGTGAACGGATATGGAAGGAATTGGAAATCGATGGAATCCAGCTTGAAATCAATACTCTCGGCTCCAGCCGGTCAAGGCTGGCCTACCGGGATTCGCTCCGGCAATTTCTGCGGCAGAACCTGGACCAGCTGGATGAAGACAACCTGCGACGGCTGGACAGAAACCCGCTCAGAATCCTGGACAGTAAAAATCCGGATATTCAGGAACTGGTTTCGAATGCCCCGGATATACTGGACTTTATACAAATGGATGAGCGAAAGCATTTCGAGAGGTTTTGTGAATCCCTGGAGCAGTCGTCGATAAGTTTTCGTATCAACACACGATTGGTCAGAGGGCTGGACTACTATACCAGTACCGTATTTGAGTGGACCACGAAACAGCTGGGCGCACAAAATACCGTGTGTGCGGGAGGCCGGTATGACTCTCTGGTAGAAAAGCGGGGTGGCAAACCGGTGCCGGCCATCGGTTTTGCAATGGGCATGGAGCGACTGGCTGAACTGGCGATTGCGCAGGGAAAAACCCGGGGACAACCCAATCATCCGATCCATGTGATCGATATTACCGGGGCAGAAGTTTCCAGTATAGTCGGCATTTCTGAAGCCTTGCGCGATGCCGGAATGACGGTGGTTGACCACTGTGGCGGAGGAAAACTGAAAACCCGGTTGAAACGGGCGGACCGGTCCGGAGCGGAAATCTGTATCATAGTTGGGGAGACGGAACGGGAGAAAGAGATGGTTCAGGTCAAATTCATGCGCAAAAGTGCCGGTCCACTGGAACTGCCGAGTTCAGACTTGGTTCAATGGTGTAAAACCAATCTGAGATAGTATTACCATTATTCGATGACAGGCTGAACCTGAAATGGCTGAAGAGAAATTACCAAAATTTGCAGAAGATGATGATGTGGCCAGAGCAAAAGTGCTGTGGGATGAACATGGAAAATCCTTGGCGGCAGGCATTGCTCTCGGTCTTGCAGGGATCGTCGGGTTCAACTATTGGGGTCACTACCAGGAGTCCCGGAGTGAAGCGGCCTCTGAGCTGTTCGGGAGCATCGGGGTGGATGCGCCGATTGAGAATACCCGGGCGATCGCCTCCACCCTGAAACAGGATTTCAAGGATACGCCTTATGCCGTGTTGGCAGGATTACTGCTCGCCAGGCAATTCGTCGATACGGGTGATCTGGAATCCGCGGCTTCGGAGTTGTCCTGGGTGGTGGCCAGTACCGAGGATGCCAGCATGAAGCATATCGCAAGGCTTCGGTTGGCATCGGTGCTGATCGCCAGGGACGACCCGGACCGGGCCCTGGAAATTCTGGAAAACGGAAACCAGCCAAGCAGCTTCTCGTCAAGATATCACGAGTTGCGGGGAGATGCTTATCTTCAGCGTGGTCAACAGGGTGACAGGCGGTTGGCCAAAGAGGCCTATTCAAAATCACTGGAGTTGTTGTCGGAAGGAGCCGGCAATCCCGCCCTGGTACAGTTGAAACTGGAAAATATCGGAGAAATATAATTGCAAAAGTATCTTGTTCTGTTTTTTGTGGTCCTGGCACTGGTTTCCGGCTGCAAGAACAAAGTCAAAAAGGAAACACTGTGGGACGTATACCAGGAGCCGGTATCGCCGAAATCGTTGCCCCAGGACAGCGGCGCAAGGGAAATCCAGACGCTGTGGAAGAAAGATGTGGGCAGGGGTTCGGAGATCGGTTTTGCTATCCTGAAGCCGGCCTATTTCAAAGATGGCGTCTATGTTGCCAATCGAAATGGGGGTGTCTCAAGGTTCGAAGCCGATACCGGTAAACTGGTCTGGCGTCAAAACCTGGAAAAGGCAGTGTATTCTGCCATTGGGGTGAACGATGGCCTGGCGGCGGTTGCCCATGACAATGGCGACATTACGGCCTTGAATGCCGATGATGGCTCCATCGATTGGGAAATATCCATGAAGCGCCAGATTTCCGCCATTCCAGTGGTGGGCCGGGGAAGGGTGGTCGTTCGAACCGCCGATGGGCTGATTATCGGGCTGGACAGCAGAAATGGTGAAATTGTGTGGCAGGTGAAAAAAGCGGTGCCGGGTCTGAGCATGCACGGTGATTCGGTTCCCGTGATTACCGGTGATGCTGTCCTGATCGGCTTGTCCAATGGAAGAATAATCGCCAACAATGTGATTACCGGCCGTGATTACTGGGAAACCGAGATTGCTTATCTGCAGGGACAAAATGAACTGGAAAGGTTGACGGATTCCGATACGACACCCATTGTTCAGGGCGGGACAGTGTATACGGCCGCCTACCAGGGCAATGTGGTTGCGGTCCAGTTAAGCGATGCCGCCTCCATCTGGAAAACCGGCATATCCACCCGGCTTCCCATGACCATGGATGGAGAAAAGTTATATGTGACCGCGGAGCTGGGTGATATCGTCGCGCTGAGCAGACAGGACGGGTCCGTACTGTGGAAACAGCAGGCTTTTCGCGGGCACGGCATCAGCCAGCCCGTTGTGCTCGACGGCCGGGTGATCATCGGGGACTCAAGGGGGCGCATTCATACTTTGAATCCGGGTGATGGGGCGCTTGTTGAAAGCAGGAAAATTGTCAGTGGTGCCATTGTAGGCATCGTCAGCGACGGGTCGAACTTCACGGTTTTTTCCTCGGCAGGCCAGGTCGCAACCTTGTCGCTTTAGGGCGGCGGATAGGGATCAAACCGGCCGCTGATGTCAGCATGGTCTCCTGCCAGTCCAATCCCCGGGAATAAACCCCGGATGAGTTCATTGAAGCCAGGACCAGGACAGTGTTGCCCGTAATTGCCCTCATTGGACGGCCCAACGTCGGGAAATCGACGTTATTCAACAAGTTGACCCGGTCCAGGGATGCGCTGGTTGGGGATCAACCCGGAGTGACCCGTGACCGGTTGTATGGCCGCGCACGGATTGGAGAAAAACCCTTTCTGGTGGTTGATACTGGTGGCCTGGAAGCCGAAACTTCCGATTTTTCCCAACTGGTCAGACAGCAGGTCGACCAGGTTGTCGAAGAAGCCGACACGGTGTTTTTTGTAGTGGATGCCTTGCAGGGCATGGTTCTCCAGGACAAGGAAATCGCAATGGACCTGAGACGAAGCAACCGGAATGTCGTGTTGCTGGTCAACAAGGCGGAGGGAAAGGTCCCGGACCTGGTGGCTTCGGAGTTTGCTGAACTCGGCATGGGGGCGCCGTTCCTGGTTTCCGCAAAACGGGGGGACGGGATTGTGAAGCTGTTGGGAGAAGCCCTGAAAGACTTCGAGGAGGGGGTGGTCGAAGCGGATGACAGTGTGCCGAGAGTGGCCATCGTGGGTAGGCCCAACGTCGGGAAATCCACTCTGACCAACCGGCTTGCCGGAGCCCATCGGATGATCGTAAGCGATATCCCGGGAACCACCCGTGACAGTGTCGCGATACCGGTAAAACTGGAAGGCGAAACCTACGAAATTATCGATACCGCAGGAGTGCGGAAAAAGTCAAAAGTGGAGAAGGGCATTGAACTTTTTTCCGTCGTGAAAACGCTCCAGGCCATTGAAAAGAGCAATGTCGTGTTGCTGGTGTTGAACGCATCGTCCGAGGTCAGTTTTCAGGATGCTGCGATTGCCGGGATGATCTGCGACCTGGGGCGCTCAATGGTCGTCGTTGTCAACAAATGGGATGGGCTCAAGACCAAACAGAAGAACAAGATCACACGAAGCCTGCAATCAAGGCTGTCCTTTCTTTGTGATTTTGAATCTATCTATCTCTCTGCGCTGCACGGGTCCAACTGTCATCAGGTGCTGCCCGCTGTGAAACGGGCCTACGATTCGGCAATGATCGAAATTGCAACCTCAAGCCTGAACCGGACATTGCAGGAAGCCGTAGACCTGGCTCCGCCTCCCGCACACAACCGGCGCCCGGTACGATTGAAATTTACGCATCAGGCCGGCCGGAACCCGCCGGTGATTGTGGTCCACGGAAACCTGGTCAAAACCTTGCCTGCATCCTATCTGAAATATCTTTCCAGGTTTTTTTCCAGAAAATACCGGTTAACCGGGACACCGTTAAGAATGGTTCCCCGGTCCGGCCAAAATCCATTCAGGGAGAAAACGAGGACAAAGAAATTCTCCGCCGGAAGGTCAGGGCGAAGCCGTAAACTGTAGTGGATTGATCCCGTAACCATTCAGGGCGACCAGCCAGTCCACCCGTCCGACCGAGAGGGCTTCAATATTGTTCACCGTACCGATTACGTCCCCGGTCGCGATGGTTTCTCCAGGCTTGAGACGGGTGCTGTTCAGGTTGCTGATGATTGACGTCATGCCATTGCCATGATGCAAGATGATATTCATGCCGGAATTTTCGGAAAGGAATATCTGTTTCACAAATCCCGTTGAAAGGGAGTACACCAAGGCATTCGGCTCGGTAATATACGTAATCCAGGAGTGATCAATGACGGTGTCCGGGTGCGTGCTGCGGATGAGCCATCCGTAGGGGATATAGCGGCCCGAGGATACAATTTATTGGTACGGGTATCCTGGAGGTTCCACAGGTTCCCGATGGTGATATTCGCTCCACAAGACTTCCAGGGCGGATGGTTCATGAGGATGGAATTCCAGCAGGTCCAGTGTTTTCGGCAGTATCGAAATCCGCTGGCGCAACTCTGCAGGCAGAGGTTTGATCCGAAAGGTTTTCCGGGTTTGCCGATTGGATTTGTCCCTGAGCGTCAGGATGTGTTTCCCGGGCAGAATATCCTGGGGGGCAGGCCGACGATTGCTGTCCAGTGTGTTTCTCCCCGTGTGAGGTACACGGGTTTGTCACCGAATCTGACAATGGGCTTGTCTTCACTTTTCTCTTCAATCTCCATCACCAGGACACCACCGGGGACAGGATTGTTTTGGGGTGGCGCAGCCAGTCCGGGAACGCTGCAGGCCAGGCAAAAGAGCAGTACGCAAACCGGTCGTGTCCAGGCGGGTTTCATCGGTTGACGACTGCCGTGAACCGTCCCCGGGCGACCCGGATATCCAGAATGTCTCCGGACTGGGTGTCGTCCGCGTCGGTGACCACCTGTTTTTTTTCATCTTGAACGATGGCATATCCGCGCTGGAGAGTATGGTCCGGACTCATTAACTGGATGATGTCCCGTTTTTGCCGGATCGTCCGTTGTTGGTTTTGAAGGTAATTCCTGGCGCAAGACAGCAGCGAATGACTGTTTGACTGCAGCTGCTGTGCCCGGAGCCGCAGGTAAAACCAGGGGGAATGGGTCCGGACCAGGGCAGAGCATTTTCCCAGTTTGTTCTGGAAACCATCCATCACACCTTGCATATTGTAATTCAGATATTTCTGGTACGTATGAAACCGTGCATGGTATGCGGCGATTTTCGATTCCGGGTGAGTCAGCCTTGCGGTGGTCAGGTCCAGCACCTGCTGGGTGTCCCGCATCGCTGTGGCCATACATCGGCGGATCCTGGATTTCGAATCGTGGAGTGCCTGGTGGACCTGGCGGAGGTCCGGGGTTGCGAGTTCCGCGGCAGCGGTGGGGGTGGGAGCCCGCTGGTCGGAAACAAAATCACAAATGGTAAAATCGATTTCGTGGCCGATGGCGCTGATGGTCATGATCGGACATGCGAAAATTCTTCGGCAAACGTCTTCATGGTTGAACGCCTGGAGGTCTTCCAGGGACCCGCCTCCCCTGGCGATGATCAGCACATCGGCCTGGTTGTGCAATTCGGCCTGGTCGATTGCCCGGATAATGGATGCTGGCGCGTCGGTGCCCTGCACAAGGGTCGGGTAAACGATGACGCGTGCGACGGGGTATCGCCGGTTCAATGTGACGACGATATCGTGCAAGGCCGCGCCGCTTTCCGATGTCACAATACCGACCGTACCGGGGTATTGGGGCACCGGCTGCTTGTTTTGCGGATCAAACAGTCCCTCTGCGGCCAGTTTCTGTTTTAGCCGCTCAAATGCCCTTTGCAGGATTCCTTCCCCGGATTCCTCCAGGTGGTACACAATCAGCTGGAGGTCGCCTCTTGGTTCATAGCAGGATATCTGGCCCCTGGCCAATACCTGCATTCCTTCAGCGGGTACCAGGTTTCTGTGCACCTGCCTGTTCCTGAAATAGGCGCATCGAATGACCGAATTCCCTTCCTTCAGGGAAAAGTAAAGATGGCCCGACGGGGGTGCTGCCAGTCCCGAGATTTCCCCGTCGACCCAGACTGTCCGGTAATTTTCCTCCAGCAAATGACGAATTTCACGGTTCAGCCGCTTGACGGTGTAGACGGAGTCACTCAATTCAGACGGGCCGGTCGGAAAGTTGTGGTTCGACGGGCAAGAGTGCGGGCCGGCCATCCGGTTTTCCTTCCGCCTGCCCGGAAAGGAGGCGGAAAACCGGGACCACACCCCGGTCCGCCGATCGGTTTGGCCTCATCTCCGCCATGGATTCCGTATCGGCATCCACGGGCAGACTGTCTTGCCCTCCGACCGGGTCATGACCGGGACCGCATTTGTCCTGCCTGTCGCGTGATGCATGGTTGGCAGGTTTTTCCCGTACCCGACCGGGAGATACGCCCGGATGCCCAATGGTTCCGTTCCTCCGATGAATCCTTTCCGGAACCCGTTGTGTGTGGGGGGATCTCTCCCACATCGCGGTTGAAACAGGATGAAATCCCCGAAATCCGGCATGGAGCCGTGCATTTCCGGCATTCATCCTTCTCGGTTTTATCAATGCAACAGGGCGCATTAATACTCGGGCCTTCGCCATCTTGCGATGATGTGTCGGCTCATATAGGATACCCACCGCGTCTGAGACTTTCTCTACAAGTTGCGTCACGGGCTTTGCCAGTATTTTACTCCCGTCTTCCACTAAACACGTCCTTCTTCTATATTCTGTCTCAGGAATTGAGCTTGGTTTACTCCGCAAAACCCTCAGTCGGGTTAACATTGGATCACGGTGAAAAAACAAGGTAAACTGGGTTTCAATCTTCTTCCCGACCTCACCCTGACTCTGGTTCTGGCTTTTCGTCCATCGGCCGTACTTGTGCGTGTCGCCGATAGTTGCGGTGGCGTTCATACATGCGCTCCCGGCTATCATGGGCCAACATGCGGCAATCCAGCGCATGGGCTGTATCCGGCCAATCGCAAGGGTCGTCCAGCGCCATGCGCTCGAACACCAGGGACCAGAGAACATAGGACCCCTTGGAAACCACCCCGGGCCGGGCCTGATCCAGGGCATAAATCCACAACGTGGGGGGGAGATCGCGGAGAGTGAACCGGAGATCCTCGGTATTTCCGTAGTCCATGACGTGCCAAAGATAGCAGGATGCATTCCTCAGCACGGTCCAGGGGGGTCCATTCCACCAAACCCGGCCGGCAATCTTCCAGCGCTCCGGGGACCGCACCAGCGGGTGATCAATAGGCGGGCTCGCCGTTCCCCTCCAATTATCCAGTTCCGGATGTGGATCGTAGCCAAGATGATCCGGATCCCATTCCAGAATGTTCTTCATAACCCCAGATCAAGGTTGTTATTGGTGTGGGCCAGCCCACGAGCGAATGCGCGCAAACCGTTCACTGTTTCCGTATCGAGTCTTTCATGGATGGCGTGAGGGGGGGCCGCCAATGCGCGGCTGATGGCAGCCGGGCGGTAATTTTTCAAAACATGAACAGCTTGCCGGCACCATTCCGGCCAGGCTTTAATCGCCTCGGCCATGTCATCGTAGTCCCTTTTCTGTTCTCGCGATATACAAGCAGCCATCTTCGATGCCACCAGGTCAATGGGATGAGCGACGGCCACCCCGTTTGAGGCGATAACTGGTTCTTTGGAGGGGAACGGGACCAGGCTCCCGCATTCCATGAACGTAACAATAAGGTCCCGGGTTTTGCCTTGGATGATCGCGTCGACCATTCCGGGACCCCCATTCAATTCCGCTCCTTTCAACCACGAGAATTGACCGACAAAATTAATATCCACCACGGCCTGTGGGGTTGCAAAATCAAAGTCTGTTGAGGGGCGGTGGTTTCGATACAGGGCCAATGCGGTGCCTCCATACAGCCGCAGTTGACCGGGCAAAGGACCCATGCTTTCCCACAATTCCCGCATCTCATCATCCATGAATTCATTGCGATTCGGTTTTGGGGTTTCCTTCATGATCGTTTCCCGCGCATTTCAACTCCACGGCACGGATCAAGCGCGAAAGGGAGAGTGTTCATGCAGAAAGCATAGCATAAACCGACGCCTTTTCTTCAAACCGGCGTCGACACATTGGAAACCGCTTGGTTAGTCGGTGCCTATAGTCCACCCGAATATTGCAAATTGAAAGCGGATGTATACGGCACCCCGAAAAGGCGGGACCAACCCGCCGCATGCGCCAGCATGGTCGCCTGGATGCCGGTACCGGCGGCCGCCGCCAACGCCCCCGCCGCCCCGAGATGTTTCCAGGAACCAGTTCCTTTGTGGAGGTGCATTAATACTTTTTTATGATTTTCGAGTTGTGTTAGAATCGGGCGCCTTTGACACAGGCGAATTTTAACAGGAAAAAGACCATATTATGGTAACCATACGTTTATCAAGAGGCGGGTCCAAGCAACGTCCATTTTATTCCATTCTGGTAGCCGATCAGCGTCGGTCCACCACCGGCCGTTTTATTGAAAGAATCGGTTTTTACAATCCCCTGGCCAAGGGCAAGGAAGAGTCCCTGCGCCTTGACACGGAACGCATGAATCACTGGATCGGACAGGGGGCCCAGCCAAGTGAACGGGTGAAACAGCTGTACAAGCAGGCAAGATCCCAGGCAACGGCATAATCTCCGGTTCATGTCCTTTCCCGGTTCTTTTGCATGAACAGTGGATACTCGGGGAACAGGAAAAAAAATTGTAGTTCTGGGAAAGGTTACCGGTCATTATGGGATCAAGGGGTGGTTGAAGGTTAAATCCTATACCCGTCCCCGGGACCGGATATTTCATTACGACCACTTGGTTGCAGGAAAATTGGCGGAGAATGAGCCAGGAACCCGGGTTTCGGTGGAGGACTACCGGAGCCACCCCCACGGCATGGTTGTGAAATTTGCGGGATACAACAGTCGGGAGGATAGCCAGCGTTTTTTGGGCAACGGGCTCGGCATCCACCGGCTTCAACTGGACGACCTGCCCGAAGGTGAATTTTACTGGCATGAATTGATCGGGTTGACCGTAGAGAATCTGGAGGGCGAAACGCTGGGACGGGTGCAGTCATTGCTGGAAACGGGGGCGAATGATGTACTGGTCGTTCTTCCTCTGGAGGGCAAGAATACGTCCCGGGAATGGCTGGTTCCCTGGATCAGGTCCGCCATTGTGAACGTCGATCTTGACCGCGGTAGACTGACGGTTGACTGGGACCACGGTGACTGATTTTCGGGCTCTGGAACGGGAACCGGCTTGAGAAGCCCATCGGGTGTTGGGGGAAAGCGGAACCATGGAAATAAGCGTCATTTCGATCTTTCCGGGCATGTTTGATGCCGTTGCCGGGTCTGGAGTCAGCCGCCGGGCAATGGAACAAGGGGCGTTGAACCTGCACCGGTGGGACCCCAGGGATTTTACCGAAGACAAACACAGGGGAGTCGATGACAGGCCGTACGGCGGCGGTCCCGGCATGGTGATGAAACCCGGGCCATTGTGTCGCTGTATTGATGCGGCAACGGCGGACCATGCCGGCCCCGTGTTATACCTTTCACCCCAGGGTGAACTGCTCACGCAAGGACTGGTCGAAGAGTTGTCGTCAGAGCCGGCCATCACGCTGGTTGCGGGGCGCTATGAAGGGATTGACGAAAGGGTGATCCAAACCAGGGTGGACAGGGAGATATCCATTGGAGATTATGTGCTCTCGGGTGGTGAACTGGCAGCCATGGTGCTCATTGAGGCGGTGACAAGACTCATCCCCGGTGTGCTCGGGAATGACAAGTCCGCCAGACAGGATTCCTTTTCGAATGGTCTGTTGGATTGCCCGCATTTTACGCGGCCAAAACAATTTGAAGGCCATGAGGTACCGGCTGTACTGTTAACGGGTGATCATGAGAAAATACGGCAGTGGAGATTTCAGCAATCGCTGAAAAAAACCATCAACAGCCGGCCTGATTTGCTGAGGCAAGCTGATTTTGGGAAAACCGGCCTGAATAAAGAGCAGATCAAACTATTGAAAGAATTTAAACTGGAGCAAGAAGATGTCTAATATCATTGACCAACTTGAAGCGGAGCAAATGAAGGAGAATATTCCCGATTTCAATCCCGGTGACCAGGTGAAGGTACAGGTTCGGGTAAAAGAAGGCAATCGTGAACGCCTGCAGGCCTATGAAGGGGTCGTGATCGCCAAGAAGAACCGGGGACTGAACTCGTCTTTCACGGTCCGGAAGGTTGCCAGCGGGGAAGGAGTCGAGCGGGTCTTCCAGACACACAGCCCCTTGATTGCGGAGATCCGTGTCGTGCGTCGCGGAGATGTCAGGCGTGCAAAACTGTATTATTTACGCGACAGATCAGGAAAGGCGGCACGAATCAAGGAGAAGGTGCGCCGCTAGCCAACGGAACTGACGTTGTTTGCAGGTACGGCGAATGCGGGCCAGGTCATGGCCCGTTTTTTGTTGGGCCTGTTGCTGACAGCGGTTGGCCATTCGGTAAGCTGGGGGGAACCGGCACCGGCAGGGCCGGAAAATGGACGTCAGCGGCTGTTCAGCACGGAACTGCAAAGAGTTCGCATTTTGATCAAGGCCAATGTGCTGGATCTGGCGCAGTCCATTCTGGAAAACGACGGGCCCACGGTCTTGCCGACCCAGGAATGGTTCGACTGGGAACGCCAGATATGGGCGCTCTACCGAACCCGGGAGCAGTGGGACAGCCTGTATGACCGGACCCGGCAGGTGCCGGCTGATTTCCCGGCGGCGGTCCGCACCGAGGCAGACATTCAGGCGGTCATTGCGTTGAATGAGTTGAAACAAGGGGAACGTGCGCGCGTTCTTTTGCGCAGGCATCTCCTGTCCAACAGTATTTCCGAATTCATCAAAAGAAAGCTGCGGAAAATGCTTGTGGAAAGTTATCTGGCAGACGACCTGTTGTACGAAGCCAGTGTCGCCATGCGAAACTATCAACTGGATTACCGCTCCCGGGAAGAAGACTGGCTTTTGTTGAGTGCACAGGTTTTGCTGAAACTGGGCGATGCCGATGCCGCCGTGAATCTTCTGGCTCCTCTGGACCAGCCCGCATCCAGGTTGCTTCGGATTTATGCCCGTTTGGGCAATGGTTCCGTGACGCCGGAACAGGCGATCGCGCGGGCGAAAGACCTCTTGACCCAGGTGCGAGCAGAATTGGCGCCGCCGAAACGGATGATTGGTCGGATCCTGTCGGTGATTGCCTTGGCGACGGGGGACCTGGACAAACCGGATTTGAGGGTGGAGGCCCTGGAGCAGTACATGGTGGCGACTGGCCATCTGCCGGAGCAGAAGCCCTGGAATGATCTCTATCCCCATTACCGCAGTACGGACCTGGTGGACGCATACAAGGCCGTCGCACTGGACGAGGCAAACCTGTCAGGATTGCTGGTCGGGGACCCTGCTCACTTGCTCCAGCATGCGGTCCACCTTGCCCCGGAGCTGCTGACACGGAAAAAATCGATCTACGGCTACCTCATCGGCACCGTTCCAGGTCCGGACTTCAGGCTGGAACTGAATAATCTGTACGTCGACACCCTGATAAAATCAGGCAGGACGGAAATTGTCTCCCAACTGTATGGCGAAGGAAAACCGTTTGGGGAGCTCGAGATAGGGGGGGATACCGGGCTTGAGCTCTCAAACCTTGCGCTGGAAAACGGCAATGTGCAACTGGCGGCCATGGTGAACCAGAGGTTGACAGAGACCCCGCAGCGAATATCCATGCAGGACTGGTGGTTGCACAGGTCGAGAGTTTCCATTATTGCAGGGGACTACGAACAGGGCTCGCTGGATTTGAAAACATTGATTGCGTCGTATGACAGGCTGACCCAGGAAGAGACCGATAAAATACTGCAGCCGATCTTCGATCTGCAAGCGATACGGCAGCATCAACGGGCGATTGAGCTGCTTCTGGAGGTTGACCGGCGCACGCATTCGGTCAAGCAAAAGAGAGAGGTTGCTTACTGGATGGCACAGTCCTATCAGGCCACCCGTCAATTCACCAAGGCTGCCGATTACTATTTGTATTCAGCACTGCAAAAAGCCAATGGATTTGACGAATGGGGGAGGGCGGCACGATTTCAGGCCGCTGAATCCCTGCTTTCCGCGAATCTTTTTTCAGATTCACGGGCAATTTTGGAAGACCTGCTGAAACGGGCGACCGAAGAAAATCGAAAGGTGCAGCTCAAACAGAAATTGCAGGGGGTGTGGCTGCTTGAATCGAACCTGACCGGAACTGCATCGGGTCAAGAGTAATTTGGAAACGGAAAAGGCACCGGAAGTACCGACCCCGCCGGTCATTGACCAGTTTCTGGATTTTGTCTGGCTGGAATCCGGTCTGAGTGAAAATACCCTGGCGGCATATCGGACGGACCTGGCACAGTTTTTCAACTGGGCAGGGATCGGGGATCTAAATCCCCGGGAGATTCGACCGGAGCAGATTTCAGACTATATTTCATACCGGGCGATCACGTACTCGAATCGCAGTGCGGCCAGGTCGCTGTCGACACTCCGTCGATTTTTTCGATACCTGATCCAGGAAAATGAACTGGATCACGATCCCTGTGCAAATATCGTGTCCCCGGGGATTGGAAAATCCTTGCCCGAAACACTGTCCGAACAGGACATTGAGAAATTGCTGATGGCTCCGGATACCGGTACTGCACTCGGCCTGAGGGACCGGGCAATGCTGGAGGTACTGTATGCAACGGGGATGCGTGTGTCGGAGCTGGTCGGTTTGCCGGTCAGTCACATTGATACCACCCTGGGGGCCTGCCGGATTACCGGCAAGGGAAACAAGGAGAGAATCGTGCCGTTGGGCGAAGATGCCAGTGACTGGGTGGTCCGATACCTGGGGGAGGGCAGACCTGATATACTCGGTGACATGCAAAGCAGTGCCTTGTTCGTCAGCAAGAGGGGGACGGCAATGAGCCGTCAGGGATACTGGCAAAACCTGAAGCGGTACGCGGTGTTGGCGGGTATCCGCAGTTCTTTGTCGCCACATACACTCCGGCACGCATTTGCAACCCATTTGCTGAACAACGGTGCGGATTTAAGGAGTGTACAGATGCTGTTGGGTCATTCCAGTTTGTCGACAACCCAGATTTATACATACGTTGCCCAGCTTCGGCTGAAAACCCTGCATTCCAAGCATCATCCCCGGGGATAAACGGGAATATTCCGGAAGATGATAGAAAGCCTGAATATACGCACAAGCGGTCAGGGGCTGGTCGAAATTACGGACCGGGTACGGGACCGGGTGGCGAGTCGCGGCATGCGGGATGGCCTGTGTACGGTATTTCTGCAGCACACCTCTGCGAGCCTGTTGATCCAGGAAAATGCGGACCCGACGGCCCAAAGGGACCTGGAAAACTGGCTGAACCGGCTGGTGCCGGAAAATGACCCGTTGTATTCCCACACCCTGGAAGGGCCGGATGATATGCCGGCCCATATCAAGTCCATGTTGACGGCAAGCTCCCTCGCGATTCCCGTCGAGAATTTCACGCTTTGCCTGGGAACCTGGCAGGGGATCTTCGTTTTTGAGCACCGTCGGGGTGCTCATACCAGGCGGCTGAAAATACATTTGTCCTAAAGATGATTCGGGGTTCAGGCAAAACCGGGACTCACCATGTCCCTGACTGAAAACGTCCGGGAAAGCTCCGTGTTTGAGCAGGGTCTGGCCCTGCTGGAATCCGTCTGTCCGGAATGTGTGGAAAAGATCAGGGAATCGGAGGCCGGATTGATGTCGATGTTTTCTGGACTGGGCCTGGATGCCGATGCGCAGGTCACGGGCATTCTTCATGCCGGTTTGTCCGGTGTCCGGGAGCGGAGACCCTTGTCAAATGCCCAGGAACGCTTGCTGGAGGAAAATTTGGGCCGCAAGGCTTATGAGCTGTATCGGAAAGTTCGCCGGATCCACCAGTTGCCCGCCCTGTTGATCAGCAGCACCGACGGGAAGGCAGGGCATCAGTCAAGCGATGAAAATATTCGCAGAATGCTGATTTCGATGGTGGATGATGCACGGGTGGTGGTCATCGGTCTTGCCATCCAGGTTCACCGGTTAAGGTCACTGCATCACCACGGAGAATCTTTTCGCAAAATCCAGGCCCGGTTGACCCAGCGGATCTATGCTCCTTTGGCCAATCGGCTGGGGCTTTGGGACTTGAAATGGGAAATGGAGGATCTTGCATTTCGATACCTGAACCCGGAAACCTATCAGTTCCTGGCATCCCAACTCAACGAAAAAAGGAAAGTTCGCGAAGACTATATCCGTTCCTTCATTGACCAATTGTCCTCCCTGCTTCACAAGGCCAATATTGACGCGGAAATACACGGCCGGCCCAAGCATATCTTCAGTATCTGGAAAAAGATGCAGGGCAAGCATCTTGAATTCGAGGAGATCTGGGATATGCAGGCCGTCCGAATCCTGGTCGACGATGTTGAGGCATGCTATGCCTCGCTGAATGTGGTCAATACGAACTGGCAGCACTATCCGTCGGAATTCGTGGATTACATCGCGACACCCAAGCCCAACGGTTATCAGTCAATACATGTGGTGGTTGCGGCACCGGAAAACAAAACCATGGAGGTGCAGATACGGACCCATGCCATGCACCGGGAGAGTGAACTGGGGTATGCCGCGCACTGGCGTTACAAGGAAAACGCGGAACAGGACAGCAACATCGATTCGAAAGTGGTCTGGTTGAGACAATTGCTGGAATGGAAGGACGAAGTACTGGCCTCGACGGAGGATGAAAAAACGGAAGATGGCTATCTGGAGCATGATGCCAGGGTATTTGTTTTTACGCCAAAGGGGTCTGTGATTGATCTCCCCAAAGGGTCAACGCCCATTGATTTCGCCTATGCCATCCATACGGAAGTCGGACATCGCACCCGGGGGGCCTACGTCAACGGGAAAATGGTCTCACTGAATACCAAGCTGGTGACGGGTGACCAGGTCCAGATTCAGATGGTCAAGCAGGGGGGGCCAAGCCGGGACTGGATCCGGGATGAAAACGGCTATGTCTGTTCCAGCAGGGCGAGAAGCCGAATCCAGCACTGGTTCAAGCACAATGATTTTGAGCACTATCTGTCGCAGGGCAGAAATATGCTGGATCGGGAGCTGCGGCGGCTGGGGATGGAAGATCTGTCCTATGAAAAGATAAACCAGCACACCCATTACCAGACCACGAATGATCTGCTTGCCGCCATCGGGTCCCATGACTACAAGCTTTCCAGGGCGCTTTCTCCCTTCAGGGAAAACCAGTCCGATGGTGCCGACGCCATGGTTCCGAGTACCCGGCCTTCAAAGACCGGCCAACGCAAAAGCGAACTAACCGTTCTTGGGGTCGGCAACCTGCTGACAAGTATCGCCAGCTGTTGCCAACCGGTGCCGGGAGACCGCATTGTGGGCTATATTACCGCGGGACGGGGAATCACCATTCACCGGAAAAACTGCATCAATGTCAGAAATCTCGACAAGAGGCTCCTGGACCGGTTGATCGACGTGAGCTGGAACAGCGACGGGTATTCGTCCTATGTGCTCAGTCTCAGGGCGACCGCATTCCACCGGGCCGGGCTGTTGAACGATATCAGCGAAGTGATCAAGTCAAGCAAGATAGAGGTCCTGAAAGTGAACATGGAAACCGATGACGAGCAGATTACGAGGATCGTGCTGCAACTCGGAGTGCCGGATTCCCTGAGACCCAATCAGGTGTTGAATCGCCTGAACAAGGTCCGGAATGTGTTCTCCGTGCGCAGAATGCATTCCTGACCAATCCGTCCGGCCCCGGACGACGGGGCATTTGTTTCATGGCATCGGATCCGTCAGAACCGGCGGCTCGGCCGCCGGTCGATAGGGCGGGTTTCGCGGATGCCGTTGAGGGTCGACGACAAATGCCGGCCAGTGAATGAATGCTTGGTTCCGGCAACCTGTTCAGGAGTCCCGGTTGCCACAATTTCTCCTCCTCCGTCGCCGCCTTCGGGTCCCAGGTCAATGACCCAGTCCGCAGTTTTGATCACGTCCAGGTTGTGTTCGATGACGATGATGGTATTGCCATGGTCGCGCAGACGGTGCAGTACGTTCAGTAGCTGCTTGACATCATGAAAGTGCAGCCCTGTGGTCGGTTCATCCAGCACGTACAAAGTCCGTCCCGTATCCCTTTTTGAAAGCTCTCTGGACAGTTTTACGCGTTGCGCCTCTCCTCCGGACAGGGTGATGGCACTTTGCCCCAATGTGATGTACCCGAGACCAACGTCCATCAGGGTATCAATTTTCCGTCTGATGACCGGGATTGCGGAGAAAAAGACCGCACTTTCTTCAATGGTCATCTGCAGCACTTCGCTGATGTTTTTCCCCTTGTACCGGATATCCAGGGTTTCACGGTTATAGCGGTCACTCTTGCAGACATCGCAGGGAACATAAATATCCGGCAAGAAGTGCATTTCCACACGAATCATTCCGTCTCCCTGACAGGCCTCACATCTTCCGCCTTTGACATTGAAAGAAAATCGGCCGGGCTTGTACCCCCTGGCCCTGGATTCCTGGGTACTGGAAAACAGGTCCCGGATAGGCGTAAACAGCCCGGTATAGGTTGCGGGATTTGATCTTGGGGTTCTGCCGATCGGGCTTTGGTCGATCGAGATGATTTTATCGAAATGGTCCAGCCCATGGACCGTTTCATAAGGGTGGGGTTTGTTGCGCAGCAGGTTGAGTTTCTCCGCCACTGCGGGATACAGTGTGCCGTTGACCAGTGTGGACTTGCCGGAACCGGAAACCCCGGTGATACAGGTGAACAGCCCGACCGGAATTTCAGCGTTGATGTTCCGCAGGTTGTTGCCGCATGCCCCGAAAATCTTCAGGACCCTTTTCTCATCGCGCTGGACGCGTGTTTTCGGCACGTCAATCCGTTCTTTCCTGCTCAGGTACCGCCCGGTAATGGAAGACGCATTTTGGCAGATTTTCAGCGGTGCCCCCTGGACGACAATTTTTCCGCCATGCTTTCCTGCCCCGGGTCCTATATCAACGACATGGTCGGCACTGCGAATCGCTTCCTCGTCATGTTCGACGACAATCACGGTGTTTCCAAGGTCCCGGAGGTGAAACAGGGTTTTCAGCAACCGGGCATTGTCCCGCTGGTGCAGCCCGATAGACGGTTCATCCAGGACATACATGACCCCGACCAGGCCGGACCCGATCTGGGAAGCAAGACGGATTCGCTGGGCTTCTCCACCCGACAGGGTCTCAGCAGAACGGGCCAGCGACAAATAGTTCAGTCCGACATTGACCAGGAATCCGAGCCGGGCCTTGATTTCCAATACGATTTTTTCTGCAATCTCGGCCCGACGGCCCTGCAGCGCAATACCATCGAAAAATTCCAGGGCCTTGTCAACGGGCAGGCTGGTCAGTCCCTGTATGGTCTGTTCATTGATGAATATATTTCGCGCAGACCGCTTCAACCGGCTCCCGTGGCAACTGCTGCAGACCGCACTGCTCATGTATCTTGCCAAGACCTCCCGCGCTACCGATGAACCGGTTTCACGATACCGACGGTGATAGTTGTTGATCACTCCTTCAAATCGATGTCTTTTTTCAAAACGCCGGCCCGGGCGTTGGTAGACGAAATCAATATATTCGTTGTCGCTGCCGTAAAATATGATGTCCCGGTGTTTTCTTGACAGGTTTTCAAAGGGCATGTTGAGATCGAAACCATAGTGACCGGCAACCCCGGTCAGCTGGGAGTAGTAGTACGAGTTTCTCCTGTCCCATCCGGGTATGGCACCTTCGGACAGGGAAAGCCCGGGATTCTGGACCATGCGCTCGGGATCGAAGAATTGGCGGACACCGAGCCCGTCGCAATCCTCACAGGCACCGGCGGGGTTATTGAAAGAAAACAATCTGGGTTCCAGTTTGTCCAGGCTGTACCCGCAAAACGGACAGGCAAATTTGCTGGAAAACAGCAGCGTGTTGGTCAATTCGCGGTTTTCATCCAGTATGCCAATTTTTGCCGTTCCATCGGAGAGTGCCAAAGCCGTCTCGAAGGATTCGGATAGCCGCTGCTGATTGTTCGGGTTCACAACCAGCCGGTCAACAATGACATCAATGCTGTGCTTGAAATTCTTGTCCAGTTTGGGCGTATCGCCCAGCTCGGTGACCTCCCCGTCGATGATTGCCCGGATAAAGCCCTGGGAATGCAGTTCGCCAAGCAGCTGCAGAAATTCACCCTTGCGATGATTCACCATGGGGGCCAGCAGCATGATTCGTGTCCCCGCTGGCTGCATCATCACCTGGTCCACCATCTGGCTGACTGTCTGGGCTTCCAGGGTAACTCCGTGTTCCGGGCATCTCGGGTCGCCGATACGGGCGAACAGCAATCTCATGTAATCATACACTTCGGTGACAGTGCCGACGGTGGACCGGGGATTGTGCGAAGAAGATTTCTGCTCAATGCTGATCGCCGGGGACAATCCCTCGATCATGTCGACATCCGGTTTTTCCATCATGGAAAGGAACTGGCGGGCATACGTCGACAGGGATTCGACATAACGGCGCTGGCCTTCCGCATAAATCGTGTCAAAAGCCAGTGAAGACTTGCCGGACCCGGACAGGCCGGTGATGACGATTAACCGGTCTCTTGGCAGGTCAAGATCAATGGATTTCAGGTTATGGGTCCTGGCGCCCCGTATCTGGATGACGTCTGTGGTCACAACAAAGTAAATTCACAAAATAAACCTGATACTATACGCGTCTTTTCAGGGTGCCGACAACTTGATTTGCTCGTGAGGGTTTTGCGTTGGTCGGGATTTTGCAGTATCCAGGTTCCTTCTCAGGAATAG
>WTGA01000094.1 GCA_011523765.1 Gammaproteobacteria bacterium | reverse complement strand
TACACACAGCAATCTCCGTTGTCCAGAACTATTTGTCGTGGCTCGGTAGGGCTAGTCGGCGGGCTGTACGGCGAGGCCGGGGGAGGCCAGGGTGGTTTCCTGCCCCGGGCCGGGATGGCGGGGTACCAGCAGGGCCAATACCAGGGACACCATTGCCATCGCGGAACCGATGTAAAACACCGTGCCCGGGTTGTTGATCCAGATAAAGCCGAATACGGCCGGGATGCCGACGGCGGCAATGTGGTTGATGGTGAAACTGACCCCCGCGGTCGAAGCGATGTCCTTCGGGTCGGCAATTTTCTGGAAGTAGGTTTTGATGGCGATCGCAAACGCGAAGAACAGGTGGTCCAGGATGTAGAGCCCGGCAGCCATGCGGTGATCGTCCACCACCGCATACCCCGCAAAGATCGCGATCAGGCCGACATACTCCAGGATGAGGGCCTTGCGTTCCCCCAGCAGCTGGATAAACCGGCCGATGTAGGGGGCAATCCAGATATTGGCGATGAGGTTGACCAGGTAGAGCAGGGTAATCGTCGTCACATCGTACCCGAATTTCTCAACCATCAGAAACCCCGCAAAGACCATGAAGATCTGCCTGCGTGCGCCCCCCATGAACGTCAACGCATAGTACAGCCAGTACCGTCGCCGCAGGAACAGTTTCTTGTGCTGGATTTCCCGGGACTCAAAGTACGGATAGCAGGCCTTGCAGAAGATCGCCACAGCCAGGGTGAAGGTCCCGGCGATGAGGTACAGGGGTTCAAAGCCTAGGGAGAACCCCGTGAAGACCAACGGCAGGCCCAGCAGGTCCTGCAGGGCGACCAGTGCCTTTTCGTCAAAGCACAGGATGATCACAATGAAGATCCCCAGGGTGCCGATGGAAGAGGCCTTCAGCTGCCGGGCCAGGTGCAGCGGGGTTTCCGACTTGGGTACCAGCTGCAGGGTCAGCGACTGGTTCATGGTCTCGTAATAATGAAAGCCCAGGGACATGGTGAATGTGGTCAGGTAGAGCGCGATTTCGGTGGGGAAAAAACCGGTCGCCGCAGTGCCGATGCCCAGCATGGCAAGAGACAGGAACGCCAGGTTCTGTTCACGGAAATAGGGCAGCAGGAAAATCGCTAGGAACGACAGGAAGCCGGGGATTTCCCGAATGGACTGCAAAAACCCGATTTCCCGGCCGGTGAAAGCGGCCCGCTCCACCACGAAGTTGTTCAACAGGGTGAACCAGCCGTACAAACTGACCGACATGGCGCAAGCCATCAGGACCAGCATGCCTTCCGGGCCCCTGAGGAAACGGGGGAGGAAACGCTCCGCCATCATTCCGGGCATGGCCGGTCAGGACAGCCGTGGCCCGGCCGGGTTCCGGTTGCCCCCGCTGCGGCCCTCCCGGGCGGCATCACGGCCGGGCACCGGGTTCGCGGGCCGGGTCCATTCATGGGCTTTTCTCCAGGTTCGTTTCACGGGCGATGCGTGTTGCGTCCCGGAAACATGGTTGGTGCCGAAGGAGGGACTCGAACCCTCACGCCGTGAAGCACAGCCCCCTCAAGACTGCGTGTCTACCAGTTCCACCACTTCGGCAGCAGGATTCTCTCCACCATGTTCAGTACTCTTCCGGTGTGGCGGGGACATCGGATTCCCCGGTGGCTTCTTCCATCCCTTCCGTATCCGGAATTTCCGAGGCATCCCGGGTTTCGGTCTGTTCGAAAACCGAACCGGATACCAGGCTGGTGGCTTCCCCCTGGCGGGTGTAGAGATAGGCCAGCACCAGGCTGGTGATGAAAAACAGGGTGACCAGGACCGAGGTGAGCCGGCTGAGAAAATTGGCGGACCCCCGCGCCCCGAAAAGCGATTGGGAAGAGCCGCCGCCGAATGCCGCGCCCATATCCGAACCCTTGCCTTGCTGGAGCAGCACCAGGACGACAATGGTCACCGCCATGACCAGATGAACCACTAGCAATATATTGGATATCATGATTTTTCCGTATCTTTATTGGCTGGCCGCCCGGCAAATTCCCAGGAAGTCCCGGGCATTGAGGGATGCCCCGCCGATCAGGCCGCCATCGATGTCCGGCTGGGCAACCAGCTCTTGCGCATTGTCCGGTTTCATGCTGCCACCGTACAGGATTCGGCAACCCGCGGCAATGCCCTCATCGAGCCCGGCCAGTTCCCTGCGGATGTGCCGGTGTATCTCCTGGGCCTGGCCCGGAGTCGCGGTCAGTCCCGTGCCGATCGCCCAGACCGGTTCGTAGGCAATGACCACCCGCCTGAATGCGTCAATGCCGAGAGGGTCCGTTACCGCCTGGATCTGGCTGGAAACGACCTTCCGGGCAATGCCCTCTTCCCGTTCCCGGCGGGTTTCGCCGATGCACAGGATCGGGACCAGTCCACTGTCCAGGGCGGCCCCGGTCTTTTCGGCGACCAGTGCATTGGTTTCATGGTACAGCGTGCGTCGTTCCGAGTGCCCGACGATCACGTGACTGCACCCGCTGTCGAGGAGCATGGAGGCCCCAACCTGCCCGGTGAATGCGCCCCGATCATGCCGGTCCACATCCTGGGCCCCCAATTGGCAGGCACTGCCTTCCAGTGCCTTCCCCACCGCAAAAAGGTAGGGGTAGGGCGGGCACAGGAGGATGTCGACATTGGCCAGGCCTGCGGAACCGGCCACAACCTCCTGCGCCAGGGCGGTGGCCATCGCCATGTCGGCATTCATTTTCCAGTTTCCGGCGAGCAGTGTTTTACGCAAGGTGATCGGTCGCGGTCAATTCTTCAGGACAGGCCCAAGGCCCAAAAAACAGGGGTGTGGATATTACCGTTCAGGCGGTTAGAAAGCAATGCCGGAATTCGGCACGGGCGGCCGGCCCGAAACAGCGGTGCCCGGCCGCTCCCAGGGGGTGCACAGCCGGCCAGGGAGGCATGGCGGCGACCGGTCTTGCGGAACTCCGGGGCCCCGCTTCCACGTTCCGGGACATCCGGGAGTGAACCGGACGAAGTGGGCCGGGCGGTCGTCCAGGAGGCCTGCCGGGGTCAAACGGAGTGATGACCGAAGGGGTCTCTTCCGGCGTGGAAAAAGCCGCGTGCCGGGCCGATTGCCGGATGGAAAGGACAGCTTCCATGTTCCGGCCGGCCCGTCCCCGGCGCAGGGTCCCCACTTTTGTTTTGCGTCCAGCGTGGTTTTAGGGTAGATTTTTCCCTGGACCCATCCCGATTCGAGACCCCATGAAAACCGCCCGGAAAACCGCCCGCCACCTTGATATGCCGGCCCCGTCCGGGCATCGAAAACCGCCTGGTTCGGGGAGGAACCGGGCGCAACGGTTTCCGAAGGCGGGGAGTGCCGCATGATCCCCAGGGCGCCGCAGTCGACATTGCCGACCCACGAGGTGGTCAATACCCCGCCGCACCTGGGGGACCAGGCCCTGTGGGATTCGGACACCGCGCTCAAGAGCTGGACCACCTCCCAGGGCGCCGGTGCCCACACCGGATTCCTGTCAAGAGCCGGGAGTCGCTTCGGGGCCGCGGACGTGTTCTGCCAGGCCGACCAGGCGAACCGCTTCCCGCCGCAAATCCGGGCGTTTGACCGGTACGGCATGCGCATCAACCAGGTTGAGTTCCACCCCGCCTACCACGACCTGATGTCGCTGGCGATTGAGCACGAGGCGCCGAGTTTTGCGTGGCGGAATCCGGGCCCGGGTGCGCACGTCGGGCATGCCGCTCTCACCTACATGTTCAGCCAGGCGGAGGGCGGGGTCATGTGCCCGATGGCCATGACCTATTCGGCCATTCCAACGTTGCAAACCACCCCGGCCATCGCCAAGGAGTGGATCCCGCGGGTGTTGTCGACCTCCTATGATCCCCGCGACATTCCGGTGGCCGGCAAGTCCGGTGCCACCATGGGCATGTTCATGACGGAGAAGCAGGGCGGTTCGGATGTGCGCACCAACACCACCCGGGCGGTGCCCGAAGGTTCGGCAACCGGTGCGGGAGCGGCGTACCGGGTCACGGGGCACAAATTCTTCTGCTCCGCCCCGATGTGCGACGCGTTCCTGGTCCTTGCCCGGACTGAAGGCGGATTGTCCTGCTTCCTGATGCCCCGCTGGCGGCCCGACGGGACGCGCAACGGTCTCTACATCCAGCGCCTGAAGGACAAGCTCGGCAACCGCTCCAATGCGTCCTCGGAAATGGAGTTTCAGGACACCCATGCGGTCATGGTCGGCGAGGAGGGCCGGGGGATCCGTACCATCATCGACATGGTTCGCGGCAACCGCATCTATTGCGCCATGTCATCCGCCGGGCTGATGCGCCAGGCGCTGGTGCAGGCCCTTCATCACGTGTCCCATCGCACGGCATTCGGGAAACGGCTGGTTGACCAGCCGCTCATGCGCAATGTGCTGGCCGATCTCGCCATTGAGGTGGAAGCGGAACTGGCCCTGGGAATGCGCATCGCAGCCGCGATCGACCAGGCCGAAGCCGGCGGGAGCGAAGCCGCCCTGGCGCGCCTCGGCACGACGGTGGCAAAGTACTGGAACTGCAAGCGTGCCCCGACCCAGATCCTGGAAGCGCTCGAATGCCTGGGCGGGCCGGGATACATCGAGGAGTCGATCCTGCCCAGGCTGTACCGGGAAGCCCCGATCAACAGCATCTGGGAGGGGTCGGGAAACGTCATGTGCCTGGATGTCCTGCGGGCGGCCGGGCGTGAGCCGGAGACCCTGGACGCCTTTTTCGCGGAGCTGGAGGCCGCCCGCGGCGGGGACACCCGCCTGGATGCCGAGTCCGCGGCATTGCGCAGTGACTTTGGCCAGGGAGGCAATCTCGAGATTCAGGCACGCACCCTGACCGAACGCATGGCGATTGCCCTCCAGGCCGCTCTCCTGGTTCGCCATGCCCCTGCGGAAATTGCGGATGCCTTTTGCGCTTCACGGTTGGGCCGGCGCTGGAGCGGTGCGTACGGGACCCTGCCGGCAACGGTCAATTTCGACGCGGTCATCCGGCGGGCAATGCCTGCCTGACCCGGGCGCAGGCATCGCCGCAGGCCGGGGCAATCCGTTCACCCGGCAATCCGGGCGACCGGGTTTCCTGCCCGGCACGGTCTCGGGTTGTGCACGCCCGCCGTGCGGTGCACCGTGGCGGGCCCGGGCCGCTAACCCATCTTTAACATTTTTCTCGCCACCTGAGGGGTCGACCCCCTGATT
>WTGA01000152.1 GCA_011523765.1 Gammaproteobacteria bacterium | reverse complement strand
CGCCGACCCGTACATTCACCGCGCCCGGGTCAAGCCGGGTTTCGGTCGCCATCAGGCCCGACATGGGTGGCAAAAAGGCGATATGAATATTGCCTGCCTCCGGCGGTACGGGAAAACGCTGCGGGTGCGTGCTGTCATCTTGCCTCAGGGGGCGGCAATAGAACGATTCGGTGTTGGCAAAATCGAATTCGAGGCCACATTTCCAAATCTTGTCGTTAGTGATGCCCTCCACAATGAGATCAATGCGAACATTGCTGGTCTTGGTGGACCCTCCAGAACTGCTGACATCGCGCACACGCAATCGACGCCAGAGATGATTGGCGGTGGGATGGGGGACCGGAAAAAGATCGCGGCGATTTACAGTGACGCCAGGCCGTTTGTCCGGTGCACTCTTGCCGGAGTATTTCTCGTTCCAGCGCTTCAGACCAATATCCCATAGCGCCAACGCCTGCATGGCCGAAGTTTTGCCCGAGTTGTTCGGTCCGATGAAGACGACCGGGTTTCCCAATTCGACCTCAATCTCGTTGAAGCGCTTGAAGTTGCGTATGGTTAGCCCAGTGAGCATAGAAATGGCCTGATCCACGAGAATTTAGAGTTTATGCACAATTTAGGCTTCATCTTCACTGAACGTGACCACCCAGACCGGATGAAGGTGACCATCGATCGGAGCGCAGCGACGCGGGTCTTGCAGGGGATATTATGCTTCCATGGGCATGGGACTCGTCAAGGCCGGATTTGGTTTCGATGTAGCGGGCCAAACTCCTGCACGGGCCAAACTCCTGCATTGATTTGTGAATTCGTGTTTCCTATACTATCTCACGGAGCCAGGTAGCGGTTCGGCCGCGGTTCCCAGGTGCGCGGTGGGTGCAGGCATCCGACCTGAGCACCGAATGTTTAATTAACGGTTTTCAACGTCTGGCTGGCTGAGTGGTCAGGAGGCGGGCAGGCAACGCCCTTTGGCGTGTAGCCCGTGCACCCACGGGGATTCATTTGGTGGCATTGGGAGAAATCACGTACGGTGCCAATCCCGTTACCCCGTGCCGTTTTGGGGGCGAAACGGTACCGGGACACCCGGTCGGCTGCAGGTTTGAAGAAGAATGATTGGCGAAATCGAGCGGGAAGAATTGCTGAAACGGACTGGTCGGCTGCCTGATTGTGCGGGCCGGGCAGTGAGTTGTGGGATATTGGCGGGCAAGACAGGGTTTCGGACATGTTCAAGGTCGGAATAATCGGGGGTACGGGATATACCGGCATGGAGCTGATGCGCCTGCTGGCCCATCACGGGGAAGCGGAAGTGGTCGAGGTCACTTCGAGAAGTGAATGCGGCCAGTTGGTCTCCGATTTGTTTCCATCCCTGAGACAGGTTTCCGGCCTGCGGTTTTCCCATCCGGACCAGGGCAACCTCAAAGGGTGTGACCTGGTATTCAGTGCGGCACCCAATGGAATCGCGATGTCCCACGCCCGGGAACTGGTGGATGCCGGTGTGCGGCTGGTGGATCTTTCCGCCGATTTCCGCCTGAAGGACATCGGGGAATGGGAAAAGTGGTACGGCCTGAAACATCAATGCCCCGAACTGGTGGCGGAGGCGGTGTACGGGTTGCCCGAGGTCTACCGCGAAGACATCCGGACGGCCGGCATTGTCGCCAACCCGGGTTGTTATCCGACCGCCGTGCAACTGGGCTTTTTGCCGCTGCTGAAAACCGGCCTGGTGGAAACCGGTTCACTGGTCGCGGATGCCAAGTCCGGGGTTTCCGGGGCGGGCCGCAAGGCGGTCCTGGGGACGGCGTTTTCGGAGCTGTCGGATTCGTTCAAGGCCTATGCTGCATCCGGACACCGGCACTTGCCGGAAATCCTGCAGGGCCTGCGGGAGATGGGAGGCGGTACGGTGGAACTGGTATTCATCCCCCATCTGCTGCCCATGATCCGGGGCATCCATGCCACCTTGTATGCCCGCCTTACGGAGGCGGCGAGCGCAACCCCCCTGGATGAAATCCAGTCCCTGTATGAACGGCACTACCGGGATGAAAGGTTTGTGGATGTGTTGCCCACCGGGTCGCATCCCGATACCCGCAATGTCCGGGGCAGCAATGTCTGCCGGCTGGCGCTGCATCGGCCTCCGGGTTCCCGGACCATCGTCGTTTTGGCGGTCGAGGACAATCTGGTGAAAGGGGCCGCCGGGCAGGCCGTGCAGAATATGAACCTGATGCTCGGGCTGGACGAGGGATGCGGCCTTTCCGGAATTGCCCTGGTACCGTGAAATGGCCCCCGAAAGAATGGTGGCCGTGGTTGGCAGCCATTCCCCTGGTACTGATTTGGTATGTCGATGAAAACGGGGAGGAACTCACTGAAAATACCCGGGAGCTGACCGGGAAAGTGGAGGCTTTGACCGAAATGAACCGTCAGCTGGAAACCAGGAACCAGGAGCTCCGGGAAACACTGCAGCTGGCGGAACAGCAGATTCAGGCCAACCGGGTGGTCTACCAGGATTTGCTGGAAAAGGTGAATGCGTCGGATGCCGAGCGGGGTGAACTCAGGAAACAGCTGGAAAACCAGCGGGCCCTGCTGCAGGACCTGCGGCAAAAACTGGCGGCCCCGTAAAGCCCATGGCATTGGATCTTGACCGGATAAGGCGGGAAACCCCCGCCTGTGAAAAACGGATTTACCTCAACAATGCAGGGTGCTCTCTCCAGCCCACCCCCGTGTACCGGGCCGTTTTGGAGTACCTCGACCAGGAACAGGAAACGGGTGGCTATGAAGCAGCCGCTGCCAGGCAGCCGGAGCTGGAGGGTTTTTATGATTCGGTTGCACGGCTGATCAATTGCAGGCCGGATGAAATTGCCTACTGTGAAAGTGCAACCCGGGGCTGGCAGCAGTTTTTCTATAGCCTTCGGCTGAATCCGGGGGACAGGATAATCACCACCCGGGTGGATTACGGCAGCAATATGGTGGCCTACATCCAGGCTTCCAGATACCGTGATGTGGAGATCGTGTTTCTGGATACGGATGAAAAAGGAGACATAGATCTGGATCATCTGCATCGACTGGTCACGGACCGCACCAGATTGATCTCCGTGAGCCACATCCCAACCGGCAATGGCATGATCAACCCGGCGGAAAAGATCGGTGAGATCGCAGGCAGTGCCGGGGTGCCCTTTTTGCTGGATGCATGCCAGTCGTCCGGCCACCTGGACCTGGATGTCAAAAGGCTGCAATGCACCGCCCTTTCCACGGCAGGCCGAAAGTACCTGCGCGGACCGCGCGGGTCCGGTTTTCTTTTTGTGTCCAGAGAATACCTCGAAAATGCCCATCCTGCCTTTCTGGAGCAGCAGGGTGCGGACCTGATTGATGAAACCTCCTACCAACTGGTGGAAAGTGCCCGGCGATTCGAGAACTTCGAATGCAATCTGGCCGGCAAGCTGGGTTTGGGGGTTGCGGTGAACTATGCCATGCAATGGGGACTGGCCGGGATTGAAGACCGGGTGATCCGGTTGGGTGCGCGGTGCCGCGAATGTCTGGAGGAGATCCCGGGTGTCCAGGTACACGACCAGGGCAGCCGGCAATGCGGAATTGTGACGTTTACGGTGGAGGGAGTCGAAGCATCGGTCCTGCGGTCCCGATTGGCCGGGAAGGGAATCCACATCTGGGTTTCCGCCGGTCCCGGAAGCCTGGTGGATTTTCAGCAGCGTGGTCTGGATGCCGTGGCGAGGGCATCCGTCCATTATTTCAACACCCGGGAGGAAATCGAGATTTTCGGTACGGCAATCGCATCGATTGCGGCCAGGGCGCGCCAGTGCGGTCAGTCCCGGTAATGCGCCCATCCCCCGGGCAGGTTTTCGGGGCGGAACTGGTCAAAGTCAAACAGTTCCTTGTCGCCCAGCTGGGAAGGGGATACGTGGGAAATACTGCGGAAGATATTCTCTATTCTGCCGGGGTGCTTTCCCCATTCCGTGAGCATCCGCTTGATTTTCCTGCGCTGGAGGTGCTCCTGTGAGCCACAGAGGTTGCAGGGAATGATCGGAAATTTCCGCCAGCCGGCATAGCGGGCGATATCGGATTCAGCACAATAGGCCATGGGCCGAATGACAGTATTCTTTCCATCGTCACTCCTGAGTATGGGAGGCATGGCTTTCAGCGACCCCTGGTTGAACATGTTCAGGAACAGCGTTTCAATGATGTCTTCGCGATGGTGTCCGAGGGCGATTTTTGTGATGCCGTGTTCCTGTGCATAGCCGTAGAGAGTGCCGCGGCGCAGTCGTGAACACAGGCTGCACATGGTCTTGCCCTGGGGAATCAGCCGTTTGACCACGCTGTAGGTATCGCGTTCAATGATGTCATACTCCACGCCCAGGTTTTCCAGGTACTCGGGCAGGGTGTGTGCCGGGAAGCCCGGCTGTTTCTGATCCAGGTTCACGGCGACCAGGTCATAATGGACGGGAGCCTTTGCCTGTAACTGCATGAGAATGTCAAGCATGGTGAAAGAGTCCTTTCCTCCCGACAGGCAGACCATCACCCGGTCTCCATGGTGAATCATGTGGTAATCTTCGATTGCACGGCCGACATTCCTGCGCAATCGTTTCTGCAGCTTTTTCAGGGTTACGCTCGATTTGAATTGAAGGGTATGCGGTTCCGGGAAGTGAATTTGATGCATCGGTTGATGTTAACGCTGGTCTTTGTAATTTGACGTTCGTCCGTGCATGAACCATTTTGAGCAGGCTCAAGATCCATCATCCATGGAAAAACCTAAGACCGTCCAGGAAACCGGGTCCCAGAACCCCGTGTTTCTGAAGACCCGAAAATTCAGGATTACGGTTGCAGTCGTGGCGATCATTCTGTTGATCCCCCTCCTGACGACGGTCGTGCTCAATTATACCCATGTCGGGGACCGGGTGTCAGCCTATGTGCAATCTTCGCTGGGGCGGGAGTTTTCCATTGACGGCAGGCTGGGTGCGAGTTGGGGGTGGTCACCGGTCTTTTTTGCCGAAGATATCAAATTGGCCAACAGTGATTGGGGCACCAGTCCCTGGGCATTCACGGCGGAACGGGTCGCCATCTCCCTGTCCTTCTCAACCTTGCTGCAGGGCAAGCTGCAAATCACGGCCATTGAACTGGAGCAACCGAACCTGTGGGTTGAACGGGACCCGCAAAGCGGAAAATTCAACCTGGAATTTGATTCAACCGGATCCGTCTCATCCCGGAGCGGGCTGGTACCGCAATGGTTGCGAGTCGAGAAAATCGCCCTGGAAGGGGGCAACATCCTCTATCGGGGTCCGGAATCGGATTGGGCGTTCGGGCTGGACCGGGTTTCCATGGAATCAGCCCGGGAGGGCCGGCATACCAATGTTGAAATCCGGGGGGATATCGAAGGAACGGCCCTGGTACTGGCCGGGACACTGGGCAGTACAGAGGCTATTCTGGGTTCCATGGAAACCGCGGTTGATCTCGATGGTTACCTGAAAACGCCGGAAAACCGGTTCAGCCTTTCCGGTGTCATCCAGGACCTTCCGAATTGGCACGGTGTGAACCTGTGGGTGGAAGCCGAACTGCCCGACTTGACGGATTTCTCGGATATGACCGGGTTTTCCCTGCCACCGCTCAGGAATATTTCCGCGGCCTGGGAACTGGTGCAGCCGGAAAGGATCTCGACCCTGAGCATGGAATTGCTGAAACTGTCCGCATTGTATCATGGACTGGAGACCTCCATCGAAGGAGAGATCAAGCAACTGACCCGATTGGACGGTGTCTCGTTGAAGTTTGCAACCACAGGAGCCTTCCGTCCGAACCTGGTCTTTCCCGAAGCACCGGAATCCCTGGCATGGGACGTGGCCCTGGGCGGACTTCTGTATGGTGGTCGTGAAAACATGGCCGTGGAGATCCTCAAGGGCGACCTGCAGGGGCCGGGACTGGCCGGCCGGATCAGCGGAAAGGTCGAAAGAGTGGGAGGCGACTGGTCCCATCCGCTCAGTATCGCAATGAGTACGGACAATCTGCAAACGGTTGCGGACTCCGTGGGATTGGACTTTCCGGGCACTCCGTCCATGGAGGTATCCGCGGGATTGATGCGGGAAGATTCCGCTTTCCGGCTGGTGGATATCACGGCTTTCGCAAAAAGTGAAGACCTGGGGTTTTCGGCTTCCGGGTATCTCGATCATCTGGTGGGGCGGCGTGAAGGAAAGTTTCAATTCGAAACCACCGCATCCGACCGGTTCATCCGCCGGTTCGGAGGGGGAAAGGCAGTTCAGCTGATGGATGCATACCAGGCCACAGGGGTCATGACCGTCTCCGGTTCGGTCATTGCATTGCCTGAGCTGGAAATCACCGGGGGCGGGAAGGGGATTGGATTGACCGGCAGCGGGTCCATTGACGGGCTCTTTCCCTTGACAAGTGCCCGTCTCGATTCCACCGTTGAATTCGACAGCCTGAAAAAACTGGAAACCTGGCTTGACCATGGTCTGCCGGCCACGGCGCCCGGCAGGGTGTCCGCCACCCTGCAGTCAACCGAACAGGGTGGCTGGATGCTTCGCGACATATCCGGGGGGGTAAATGACCCGGATCTGTCGGTCTCCATCCGGGGGCACACCGGAACACTGCAAGAGAACCCGGATGTGGACGTAAACCTGGAATGGCGGTTCAATTCCCTCCGTCCGATTGCCGCGGTTGTGGAGAATTTTCCGGAATCGATGGTTCCAGCGCGGTTTTTCCCGCTGACCGGCCAGGCCCGCTTTCATCGAAACAATGAGGAAGCTGATGGGCCGGGGTATGCTTTGTCAGAGATCTCGATGCAAAACCTGTCCGGTGACTTGCGGGGCAAGGTGTCCGGCAGGCTGGACCGACTGTTCGCGGATTCCGGTTCCCGGCCGGTTCTTCCTGAAGGAACCCTGGCGGTCGACGTCCATGGGAAACTGGCACGGGACATGCCGGTCAACACCGGCGTCCCGTGGGTACAGGTCTTGAAAAGCGGGGACCTTGATGCTTCCATGAACGTCCGGTTCAGCCAGCATGGGATAGGGTTCGAGCACATCAATTTTGTTCTGGACGCTCCCGAATCCAGAGTCGCGGCGACTGGTTCAGTTGCCCGGATTTCTCCCTTCAGGTCGAATGGATTGAACCTGGAATGGGAAACCGATTCGTTGCCCAGCCTGTTGCAATACCCCGATGGTCCCCGATTGCGGGACCAGGCGGCCAAAGGCTCGGTCACCGTCCGCGGCACCGATGCGGCCACCCTGCTCGATGTGGAAATGGTGGTCGCATCCAGCGACCTGTCTGGAGAGATCAGGATTGATCACGCCGGCGGGGATTCGGCTGAAAAACCAAGGCAGGCTATAAAGGCGAACCTGGCATCGAGGAGAATGGATTTGACCGAAATTCTGGACAGCGACGAGGACGAACCAAAATTCTTTTCAGATGAGCGCTTGGGACTGGATTGGATCAATCATGTGGAGGCGCTGGTCCGCTATGAAGCGGATGGATTCCGGAACGATCTTTTTTCTTTCGGAAAATTGACGGCGGACACCACGGTATCACAGGGAAAGCTGGATTTGAACCTGGTTGGACACAGTGCACAGGGACCCCTTGAAGTTTATCTTGGGCTGGCCAAACCACAGGACAGGGTGGACATGCTGATGTTCGTCGCGGGAGACCGTGTCGGTCTTTCGTCGTTGTCCCCGCTGGGCAATTCCACAAACAGGACGATCGGCAGTTCAGGAGAATTTAATGCGGACCTAGGATTCTCGGGCACCGGGAAATCCATTGCGGAGATCGCCGGGACGTTGAATGGTTTTGCCCTGGTGGAGTTCAGCGGCGTGAAGATCAGGAATGAAGGACTGGACCTGTTTGGAAAGGATTTGTTTCGCGGGTTCCTGGATATCATTGATCTGCGGACCACGTCCGACGCGTTCCTGGAGGCCGAGTGCGGGGTGATTCAGTTTGACATCAAGGATGGTGTGGCACAATCCCAATACGGCCTCGCGATGAAAATGAAGGAGATCACGCTTTTGGGAGGAGGCCGCATTGATCTGAAAAATGAGGAACTGGACCTGATTGTGACTCCCAAGGCAAGAAAGGGTTTTGGGATCAATGCCTCGTCCATTGCGAAGATGGTCAAGGTGGGAGGGCAGATTGGCGAACCTGAAATTGAGGCGGACCCCAAGGGCCTGCTGCAGTCAGGATTTGCCATTGGGGCAGCCCTGTTCAGTGGTGGTCTGTCGTTGCTGGCACAAGGGCTGTACGACAAGATGCAGGCCAATTCGGATGTGTGCATGGTTGCGCTGGAAGAGGGAGTGGACCTGATGGACAAAACCGTCGTCCTGCCGGATGGAAGCGGATAACATGCGTCCGTTTTCCCAAGCCTGCGAGAATAACAAGGCTCCCATTCTCGAGGTGCTGACACAATACTTCGCCCAGGTCAAACGGGTTTTCGAGATTGGTTCGGGAACCGGGCAGCACGCGGTCTATTTCTCACAACAGTTGCCGCATCTTTTCTGGCAAACCAGCGACCAATCCCATCACCATGCGGGGATTAACCTGTGGATTGACCGGGTCGGGACTGAAAATGTGGGTCGCCCAAAGGAGTTCGATGTGCTGGAGCCGGGTCACTGGGAGGACCTGAAGAAAGACTCCCTGCCTGCATTCGATGGTGTATTCAGTGCTAATACGGCGCATATCATGCCCTGGCAGGGAGTGTTGGAAATGTTGAGAGGCATCGGGCATCAACTGGAAATCGGGGGCTGTTTCGTTCTATATGGCCCGTTCAACCGTGATGGCAGCTATACCAGCCAGAGCAATGCCCGGTTCGATCAGTCCCTGAGGGAGCAACGGCCGCATATGGGGATCCGGAACGATGTGGACATTTTCCGGGTTGCCCGGGAAAACAAACTGGTGCTCGTGGATGATGTGGGGATGCCGGCCAATAACCGAAGCCTGGTGTTCAAAAAAAAGGGCATAGAGCGGACAGGAAAGCTCCGATCAATGCAAAAACCGGTAATATATTGATTGGCAAGTTGTTATATAATCGGCGGGATTGCATGTTGAAAAATTGGCTGGAACTGGCCGGTTGGTTGGCATGAAGAGATAAACCCGAGATTGGCACGAGAATGGCACTGAAATGGTGGGGCAAGCCGGCGTGTTTACTCTGCAATCCCCTTGGTCTTGATATTGTCGGGCGAACCTGGACAGTATTCAATGAAACCCGATAATCCTGGAAAAACAGTATAGAGGTAGTGAATGATGCCTGCAGCAAAAGCGTTAGATTTGATCCGAGACAGTAAAGCAAAGTTTGTGGATTTGCGGTTTACGGACACCCGAGGCAAGGAACAGCACGTGACGGTCCCTGCAAAGATCGTGGACGAGGAATTTTTTGAAGAAGGGAAGATGTTCGATGGTTCCTCCATCTCGGGATGGAAGGGGATCAACGAGTCCGACATGATTCTGATGCCGGATGCCGACAGTGCGGTGACCGACCCGTTTTATTCGCAACCGACCGTCAACCTCCGTTGTGATGTGGTTGAGCCTGCGGATATGCAGGGCTATGACCGCGACCCCCGCTCCATCGCAAAACGCGCGGAAGCGTACCTGTCATCGACCGGGGTGGGGGATGAGGCGTACTTTGGTCCTGAAAATGAATTCTTCCTGTTTGATTCGGTGCGTTGGGGCAATGAGATGGGAAATGCCTTTTATGAAGTGGAATCCACCGAAGCGGCATGGAACAGTTCAAAGGAGTACGAAGACAACAATACCGGGCACAGACCGGGCGTAAAAGGCGGGTACTTCCCGGTTCCGCCCGTGGACAGCCAGTCCGATGTCCGTGGCCAGATGTGCCTGGTACTCGAAGAGATGGGGTGCGGTACCGAAGTGCACCACCATGAAGTCGGCACCGCGGGACAAGGGGAAATCGGCACCCTGTTCAACACCCTGACGAGAAAGGCGGATGAGGTCCAGATCCTGAAATATGTCGTGCAGAATGTGGCGCACAACGCCGGCTTGACGGCGACCTTCATGCCGAAGCCGCTTGTGGGGGACAATGGATCCGGCATGCACGTTCACCAGTCCATCTTCAAGGCCGGGGCCAACATTTTTGCGGGGGACCAATACGGGGGGCTGAGTGACGAAGCACTGTATTATATTGGAGGGATATTCAAGCACGCTAAAGCCATCAATGCCTTTGCGAATGCCAGCACCAACAGCTACAAGCGGCTGGTTCCAGGGTTTGAAGCCCCGGTGCTGCTCGCGTATTCTGCCCGGAACCGTTCTGCGTCGTGCCGGATTCCACATGTGGCGAATCCCAAGGGCCGCCGTATAGAAATCCGGTTCCCCGATTCCACCGCCAATCCCTATCTTGCGTTTTCCGCGATGCTGATGGCCGGGCTGGACGGCATCCAGAACCGGATCCATCCCGGTGCGCCTGGAGACAAGGACCTCTATGACCTGCCTCCGGAGGAGGAGAAAGATATTCCGACGGTTGCACATGGTCTGGATGTGGCACTGGAAGCGCTGGACAATGACCGGGATTTCCTGCTTGCCGGTGGCGTATTCAGCAACGATTCCATTGATGCCTATATTGAACTGAAAATGGAGGACGTCAACCAGATGCGTATGGCTGCCCATCCCATTGAGTTTCAGATGTATTACAGCCTGTAACCCGTCAGTACAGAAATCTCCACTCGTGGCGGTAGCCGTCCGGGTGGAGTGGACGGGCGGCGCAGGCCCGAAAATCCCGGGCAACGGCACCGAAACCGCTTCGGATAGAGAGAATCCGGGCCGTGCACAGGTTGCATCAGGACGTCGGACTCCCCTTCCGCGATGCTGCAATCCCTTTATCGGGAGATTGGGATGCCCCGGTGGTCCGGGCATGGCTATCGGGCCGGTGCACCCGGGAAAACCCATCGACCGGACGACTCTCTCCACCCCGGTTTCCCCTGTGGTTCCCTGGTACCCAATCAGGGGTCTTGCAGGACAGTCTGACGGGAAGGGAGTGATGGCGGTGCAAGGACCGTCTGGTGAATGCGGACTTGAAAAAAATCCCGGAACCACGACATTAATGCACTGGATGCCTGCATCACTTCACGGGCGGAGACCGGGTTTCAACGTGAGCCGGTACGATGGACCGGTTCCGGACGGGTATACGGTCGGAAAGCCCGGCAAGGATTGTGTTGTCCCACCATCTGGTTTCCGGTGGTGTTCGTGAAATTGCCTGAGAATTCCGGCCGTTCTGCAGACGGCTGGACCCGGGTCGATCGTGACATCGGCTGGCGTGTTTTGAATGCGGCACAATGCCCAAATTAAGTGTCGCGAGCAAATTAAGCTGAACCGTGATTTCGATATGATATAATCCGGCGGCTTGGTCGTATTTAACCCCTTATTTCTTGGAATAGTATAAATGCCTTGGAATCAACCTGGATCTGGTGGAAATGACAATGACCCCTGGGGTCAGCGGAACAAACGTGGAAATGGCCGTCATCAGGGTCCCCCTGACCTGGACGAAATATTCCGGCGGGCCAAAGATCGTCTGGATGGCATGTTCAGTCGCGGCGGCGGCAGTAGCAGCGGCAGTCGCGGAGACAGCGGCAGCGGCGGCGGCAATGGTGAGGACCCCGGATCGGGTCACAGCGGGGCCGCAGGTGGCCGGAACATGGTCGTCATTTTGCTGGTGGTCGGGCTGGGCTTCTGGATTTTTACGGGATTCTATACCGTGGACCAGGGTGAGCAGGCCATTGAGCTGCGGTTTGGCGAGTATTCGGAAACCAATGGCGCGGGATTGCAATGGCACATCCCGACCCCCGTGGAAAGCGTGGAAATCATCAATACACAAAATGTCAACACGGTGGAAGTCGGGTATCGCAAGGGCGGAAGGACCATACAGTCCGTTCCCCGTGAAGCGCTGATGCTGACCCAGGATGAAAACATTATCGATATCCAGTTTGCAGTGCAGTATGACATCAAGGATCCCACGGACCTGCTATTCAACGTGAGTGAGTACAACCCCAGGGATCTTGCGCATGATGTCGTGCGACAGGCAACGGAAAGTGCAGTCCGGGAGATCGTCGGCAGGAATACGATGGATTTTGCAATCACCGAAGGCCGGGCACAGCTTGCGGCAGAAACCAAAACCCTGGTGCAGGATATCCTCGACCGCTACGAGACGGGAATCAACATCCGCACGGTGGAAATGCAGAATGCACAGCCCCCCGAACAGGTCAAGGATGCTTTTGATGATGTCGTAAAAGCCCGGGAAGATGAGGAACGGTTGAAGAATCTTGCACAGGCCTACGCCAATGATGTCATCCCCAGGGCGCGGGGATTTGCCGCCCGGATACTCCAGGAGGCGGAAGCCTACCGGGCATCGGTGACGGCGAAAGCCCAGGGTGAAACGGCCCGCTTTGAACAGGTGCTGGACGAGTATGCCGAGGCCCCCCAGATTACCCGGGACAGGCTGTATCTCGAAACGATGGAACAGGTGTTCAGCAATGCCAGCAAAATGGTGATCGATCAGGAGAGTGGAGGGAATAACGTCATGTACCTTCCTCTGGATCAGTTGATACGAAACAGAAACCAGACAGGGGGGGGAGGCTCGGGTTCGTCCGGCCTGCCCCGGGGACAGAATGCTGCGGACCCGCCCTTGACCAGTTCGCTCCGGTCGACGGACCGAAGCGTTGACCGTACAGTGGGGCAGTAATCATGAAAGGAAAATCATCATTGTTTATGGCGCTTGTGGCGATTGCGGGAGCGCTGATATTTTTCTCTGCGTACTATGTGGATGAGCGTGAAAGGGCGATTGTTTTCAAATTTGGTGAAATCGTCAAATCCGACATTGGTCCAGGGTTGCACTGGAAAGTTCCCTTTATCAACAACGTCCAGTATTTCGATGCGCGTGTACAGACGATGGATGCCGACCCTGAGCTCTACTTGACGGTGGAAAAGAAAAACCTGGTGGTGGATTCATTTGTCAAGTGGAAGATCAAGGATGTCCATCAGTACTACACCCGGTTGCAGGGATTGAAGTCGAACGCCAGGTCAAGGCTGTCCCAACAGGTAAACGACAGTCTTCGGCAGGAATTCGGCAAACGTACGGTCCAGGAGGTCATTTCCGGGGACCGGGCGCTGATCATGGAGGTGGTTCGAAATGTGATGGAGGAAGAGGCCATCAATCTTGGAATTAACGTCATTGACGTGCGCCTGAAACGTGTAGACCTCGACCCGGCGATCAGTGAAAGGGTTTATCAGCGCATGAATGCAGAAAGGGAACGGGTCGCCAAGGAGTTGCGGGCCGAAGGTGAAGAGGAAGCGGAAAAGATTCGGGCGGATGCGGACCGGCAACGTGAGATCTTGCTGGCCAATGCAAACCGGGATGCCGAGAAAATTCGGGGAGAGGGCGATGCGATTGCGACCTCAACGTATGCCAGTGCGTTTGGACGGGATGAAGAGTTTTACAACCTTTACCGGAGTCTGAATGCCTACAAAAGCAGTTTCAACAGCAAGCAGGATCTCATGATCGTGGACCCCAGTTCTGAATTTTTCAAGTATTTCAAGCAATCGGACACGTTCGGCACCAATTGACAGGGCGTCCCTCCGGGTATCCGGTCGGTTACACTGCGCCTGTAAAGTCGGGCATTCCGGTCATTTCTGTCTTGCAGCATGGCGGGTGCTGAGAGCGGGATGAGCGCCATTCCCCCGGGGTGAATGGCGGTTTGGCTCAATTGGAATGTCTGCATTAATTCGTGGATTGGCACAACCTACTGGCCGCGTTCGCCATTTTCCTGATCCTTGAAGGCCTGTTGCCGTTCTTGAGCCCTCCTGCATTCAAGAACTATGTGCAGAAAATGCTGGCCGTATCCGATTCAGCCCTGAGATATATGGGATTGGGAAGCATGATTGCAGGGGTTGTCCTGCTGTATATTGTACGGAACTGAACATCATTGGATCATCGACGGGATCATGGCCAGAAATATCGTATTGTTGGGTGCCCAGTGGGGAGATGAAGGCAAGGGAAAGATCGTTGATCTGCTGACAGAAAGTGCCGATGCCGTCGCCCGTTTCCAGGGCGGGCACAATGCGGGACATACCCTGGTCATCAATGGTCACAAAACCGTGCTGCACCTGGTTCCCTCCGGAGCAATGAGAGAAGGGGTGGAATGCCTGATCGGCAACGGGGTCGTGGTCGACCTTGGGCAGCTGATGAAGGAAATCCGGGGTCTCGAAGAAAACCGCGTGCAGATTCGTTCCCGGCTTTCGGTCAGCCCGGGGTGCCCCCTGATCATGCCGTATCACAGGGCACTGGATCTCGCCAGGGAAAAAGCCAGTGGAAAACGGGCAATCGGAACAACGGGCCGGGGCATTGGCCCGTGTTACGAGGACAAGGTCGCCCGCAGGGGGATTCGGTTGATGGACCTGGCCAATCCGCAGGTTTTCGCCAGCAGACTGCGGGAAGTGATGGCCTATCACAATCATGTTCTGGTCCACTATCTGCATTCGGACCCTGTCGACTATCAGTCCTGCCTGGAGGAATCATTGAGACTGGGCGAACAGGTTCTCCCGATGATGAGCGATGTGTCCAGCAAGCTCTGTGATTGGCGGGACTCGGGAAAATCCGTTATCTTCGAGGGTGCCCAGGGCATGCTCCTGGATGTCGACCACGGGAGCTATCCCTATGTGACTTCGTCCAATACCACGGCCGCTGCAGCCGCCATCGGTACGGGGATCGGTCCCCTGGACCTGGATTTCGTGCTGGGTATCGTCAAAGCCTACACGACCAGGGTGGGATTTGGCCCGTTTCCCACGGAATTGTTCGATGAGGTGGGTCAACGGCTGGCTGAGCGGGGGCACGAATTTGGTGCAACAACCGGCCGGCCCAGGCGGTGTGGCTGGCTGGATGTGGCGACCTTGCGCAGGGCAAGGCAGGTCTGTGGACTGAGTGCGCTGGGCGTGACCAAGCTGGATGTCATGGACGGACTGGATGTCGTCAAGATCTGTACCGGGTACCGGTCGGCGGATGGAACCACCCTCGAATTGCCCCCGTATGGCGCGGATGAAATGGCAAGCTGTGAACCCGTCTATGAAGAGTTGCCCGGCTGGATGGAATCCAGTGCAGGATGCCGGGAATACGGGGCCCTGCCCACAAATGCGAAATCTTATCTTGACAGATTGGCCGAGCTGGTCGGGCTGCCCATCGACATTGTATCCACCGGTGCGGAGCGAGACGACACGATTATCCTGCGTCATCCGTTCGCAGGTTAGTCTGTGCACCCGCCGCCAAACCTGCAAGAGCGTTTATTCAATACCTGAACAATCAATTTCGTGGAGACCAAAATGGCAAGCGTCAATTTAAAAGATCCCAGGCTTTTCCGTCAACAGGGCTACATCAACGGGCAATGGCGCGATGCCGACAGCAACGAAACGATTGATGTCCACAATCCGGCAGATGGATCCATCCTCGCAACCGTTCCAAAGATGGGCGCGGAGGAAACCAGGGAAGCGCTGGAGGCGGCCGAGACGGCCCAGGTAGCGTGGCGAAGAATGCTGGCCAAGGAGCGGTCAGTGATTTTGAGGCGATGGTTTGACCTGATGCTCGAAAACCAGGAGGACCTCGCGGTCCTGATGACCCTGGAGCAGGGAAAGCCGCTCGCGGAAGCCCGGGGCGAGATCGGTTATTCCGCTTCTTTCCTGGAATGGTTTGCGGATGAAGCGCGCAGAATCAGCGGGGAAACCATCCCCCAGCACCAGGCCGACAAGCGTATTGTCGTGATCAAGCAACCGGTGGGGGTCTGTGTGGCCATCACGCCGTGGAATTTCCCTTCGGCGATGATCACCAGGAAGGTGGGACCCGCCCTGGCGGCGGGATGTGCAGTGGTGGTCAAGCCGGCGACCCAGACACCGCTTTCAGCGTTTGCGTTGTGTGAACTTGCGGAAAGGGCGGGTGTGCCACCGGGTGTCTTGAGTGTGGTCACGGGTGCATCCGGTGCGATCGGGGCGGAGATGACTTCCAACCCCATTGTGAGGCATCTGAGTTTCACGGGGTCCACGGAAGTGGGCCGGCTGCTGATGAGACAGTGCTCCGAATCCATCATCAAGGTTGCCCTGGAACTCGGCGGGAACGCCCCGTTTATTGTTTTCGATGATGCTGATGTGGATGCCGCGGTGGAAGGTGCCATGATTTCCAAATATCGAAATGCGGGCCAGACCTGCGTGTGCAGCAACCGGATCTATGTGCAGGACGGCATTTATGATGCGTTTGCTGAAAAACTGGCCAAGGAGGTGTCCAGGATGAAAGTGGGGGCCGGCATGGAAGACGGTGTTGTGCAGGGCCCGCTCATTGATATGAATGCGGTTGAAAAAGTTGAGGAACACATCCATGATGCGGTCGGGAAAGGAGCCAGGATCGTCGTCGGCGGGGGACGCCATGAACTCGGAGGCACTTTTTTCGAGCCGACGCTTCTGACCAATGTCACCTCAAACATGGTGGTTGTACGGGAAGAAACCTTTGGCCCCTTGGCACCGCTGTTGCGTTTCAAGGAGGAAAAAGAGGTCATAGAGATGGCGAACGATACGGAATTCGGCCTGGCTTCCTATTTTTACAGCCGGGACCTCGCCCGGGTTTGGCGGGTCTCTGAAGAACTCGAATACGGCATGGTCGGCATCAATACGGGGTTGATTTCAACGGAGGTGGCCCCTTTCGGCGGGATCAAACAGTCCGGATTGGGCCGGGAAGGGTCGTCCCATGGTATTGAGGAATACCTGGAGATGAAATATTTGTGCATGGGAGGCATTCAGTAAACCCTGGTCCGGATAGTCAGACGGCAGCGGCGGCATGACCAAAAGCGCCGCTGCCGGTTTATGGTTCCCAGGAACCCGGTCAACCGGTTGCGGTCGTGCCCGATGAAGGCGGTGATGGGACCGGGACCACGAACCAAAGCCGGTTACCGCTGTTTTTCCGTGAACGGGCTTCCAGGAACCGCGTGAAAACCGGCATTCAGGCCGGGAATCATGCACGGATGGTGCGGGGTCTCCAGCAGGTCCAGATAATCCGGTCAAGGAGCGGCAGGAGATGGGCGGGAAGGAGTTTTCTTTGATGTCAAGCGGGGGGCTTCTGGCCCCGGAGATAATCGTCCGGCATTGCCGAATACTGTTATATATTTCTGTTATATATTCTTGCATCTTCGGATTCTGAACGGTAAACTTATTGGTTAAGAAGGAGGTTGGATTGACTGACTATGCTTTCTGACACAACTACTAATTCAAGAATCCGGAGACCTTTTTAGTTATGCAAACAGCATTTTACAAAACCGCCTCAGTAACCAAGCTACTTGCAATCCTGGCAGCCGCCATTTTTGTGACGGGATGTGTTAGTGCAAAAAGCCCGCCTACCGAGGAAGCCGAGCCGGCTGCCCCGGTTGTGGTCCCTGAACCAGAGCCTGCACCGGAACCGGAACCGGAGATGTCAACCAGCTGGACCGTGGAAACCGGGGATAATCTTTGGGGTATCGCGGGACATGAAGAAGTGTACAATGTTCCTGAAAAATGGCCGTTGATCTATAAAGCCAACCTGGACCAAATTGAAGATGCCGACTTGATTTATCCTGGACAGGTATTGACCATTCCCAGGGACTCCTCGGAAGCCGAGGTTGATGCGGCCATCGGTCATGCAAAAGGGCGCGGTGCATGGACAGTTGGTCCCATAGAATCCAGCGATCAGGCATACTTGAACAGTTCGGAGTAATTTTCCCCGGTTCACCCCGGTTCACGGGAACCTCCGGGTAGCGTGGCAGTAAGTGTTGTGTAAAGGGCGGTAGCGGTGATTCACCGCTACCGCCTGTTTTTGTGTTCTGCTCTGCCGGTCTTTCTGCTGACATCCCCCATTGCCGGCAGGGCGCGGTTGGTCACTTTCCGGTATGCTGGCAAGCCTGCCACCCCCTCCATGCCGGTGCCGGAAAAAGAAGGGTTGGCATGAAACTGCCCGGGTACCCGCCATTGTACAGAAACCATCCTGCACTCAAAGGCCTTGAGGGATCGTGTTGGCCGGGTCATAAAGACAGGCTGCACTGACAACGGCCTTCGCATTTCCTCCAGGCAGCATGACTTCCAATTCGGTTCCGGTTCGGGCCTGCAGTGGGTCCACATAGGACATTGCGATATTTTTACCGGTTCGGTAACCCCAGGCACCGGAAGTGATCGTGCCTGCTGGACGGCCCTGAAAGAAAACGGTTTCACCGGCCTGGGCGGGTGCGTCCCTGCTGTGGATGACCAGCAGAACTCGTTCCCGGCGGTTTCCTGCCCTGACCTGCTGTTGCAGCCCTGCCTTGCCGGGAAATTCCTTGCTGAAGTCAACAAACCGGCCCAGCCCCGCTTCCACCGGGTTGAACTCGGTGACCAGGTCTTCTTTCCAGTGGCCATATCCTTTTTCAAGACGCATGGACCGGGTCGCGTACAGGCCGAAATGCACGAGTCCATGGGCGGTACCGAGGTCGGTAAGCAGTTCATAGACATGACAAAGCCGGTGGTTTGGCACATGGATTTCAAAGGCCTGTTCACCGGAGGAACTGACGGCCATCACCACGACCCTGGCCTGGCCGATAACATGGAACCCTGCTGTCATCCAGGGGAATCCTTTCTGGCTCCAGTCTGAACGGGGGGACGCCGCCGCGAGCAGTGCACGGGCTTTCGGGCCGGCCAGCACCAGAACGGTGTGAGTATTGGTCAGGCTTTCGATATGGATACCCGGGTTTTCCGGCAAGTGCTCCTGCAGCCAGTCCATGTCATGATACTCCGCGGTCGCAGCTGAACTGTACCAAATCCGGTTTTCATCCGGCTGCACGATGGTCGCTTCTCCGAGAATGTTTCCCCGCCTGGTGAGAAAGTAGGCAAGGCCCACCCTGCCTGTTCGCCTCGGCAGTCGGGAACAGCTCAGACTGTCCAGCCAGCCGATGGCATGCTTGCCGGAAATTTCATAGCGGTTGAAGCCAGATACCTCGGCAATTCCCACGTCTTCACAGAGGGAACTGACCTCCGAGGCAACCACGGAATGCCAGTTGGGGAAGCGGTAACTGGGGGTTGCAGTGAACCCGGAATGCGGCTTGTAGAACGTGGTTCGTTCCCATCCATTGATGACACAGAATTCAGCCCCCCTGGCCTTGAGCCGCGGATACAGTGGTGTGGTTTTTGCCGGACGTCCCGCAGGGCGGTGTTCATCGGGCATGTGCCAGCGAAATTCATTCCGGTAGTCCTCCACGGCCTTGGCAATCGTGTATCGGGAATTGGCATGGCCGGTGAGCCGTCTGGGGTCCAGCTGCCAGGTATCCCATTCGGTTTCTCCATGCACCATCATCTGCGCCAGCATCTTGCCGTAACCGCCACCTTCGCCGATCCCCACACGCAGCCCGTTCATCGACCAGGCATTGCGCAATCCTGGCTGTTTGCCCACAAGAGGTCCTGCATCGGCGGAATAGGGGATGGGACCGGTGACCATGGATTGAATGCCGGCCTCCTGCAGGCAGGGTACCCGGCTGAAAACCGCTTCCAGTTTGGGCAGGCAGCGGTCCAGGTCATTGGGACAGAGCATGTTCACGAAATCCGGGTCGACTCCATCGACACCGAATGTCCTGCAGTCATGTTCGTACACCCCGACCAGCAGGCCTTTTTTCTCTTGCCGCATATAGAATGTGTCCCGTGGACACCGGACCATCGGAACCCGCGTATCACGGGTTTCCAGGTCCGGGATCGGCTCCGTGATGAAATACATGTGCTCCATGGAAATGACGGGATAGGGGCGACCCATCATCGCCCCGACCTCGTTTGCGCGGTAACCGGCCGCAACGACAATATGCTCACACGAAATGTCCCCATTTCCAGTCCGGACAATCCATTCCGAATTGGGCTTTTGGGTCAGTCCGATAACCGGAGTGTGCCGGTATATTTCCGCTCCGGCCTTGCGGGCCCGTTTTGCCAGGGCCTGGCACAACTGGGCGGGGTCGATATCCCCGTCCAGCGGGTCCCACAGAGCGGCCAGGACATCGTTGGAGGTCAGGAGCGGGTTGCGGGAGACCGCTTCGCGAGCGCTGATCAGGTCGAAATCAACGCCGACACCCCTTGCAACGGAGATGATGTGCCGGCAGGCATCCAGGTTGTCCCGGTCCGTGATCAGTCGCAGGCCGCCTACGGCGTAATGGTAGTTGATCGGGTATTCCGGGTCTTCGGAAAGTTCCTTGTAGAGGTGGATGGTGTAGCTTCGCAACAGTATCAGCAATTGATTGAATGCGAGATTGGGGCACTGGGCGGCAGAGTGCCAGGTGGTTCCGGATGTCAGTTCATCGCGTTCAACGAGCACTACGTCACTCCAGCCTTCCCGGGTCAAATGGTAGAGCGCCGAACATCCACCGATTCCACCGCCGATCACGACAACACGAGCATGGGTTTTCATCGGTTTGTTGAGATCGGGGCCACAGTGATGGATTGAATTTTGCTGTCGGCGTCCAGACTTCACCGCACGGGCAGGGGATTCAATGCGGAATATACCAGAATTCCTTTGCCCGTCCATGGCTGCTGACAGTCAGGTACGATACCAGGATTTCCGGATGGATATGGGCGGGACACCCGCATCGCCATGGATGCCGACATTTCAGCGGCCGGATGCCGGGCAATTCAATCACGGAGTCATTCGCCCCGCAGGAAAATGCCTTGCGTTTGTCATAGAATAGGCCGTCCGGTTGGATCGTCCATGATAAACCTGTTACCGTGTGAGAAATGAAGTGGAATACAAAACCTACGTTATAAAGCACTTGCCGCTGCAGGCGGGCGGGTCTTTACCCAATGCGACGCTTGCCTATAAAACCTACGGAAAATTAAACGACAATGGCGATAACGTCGTGGTGTTGCCGACTTTTTTTACGGGGAACCATATAAGAAATGAAGGCTTTCTGGGAGCAGGCCGTGCCCTGGACCCGGATCGGTATTTCATCGTCTCCATCAACCTGTTTGGAAACGGTTTTTCTTCCTCCCCCAGCAATACACCGGCCCCTTACCGCGGCTCCGGTTTTCCATCGGTCACATTGTTTGACAATGTCCTTGCCCAGCATACCCTGCTGACTGAACTTTTCGGCGTGGAGGAGATCGCGCTGGTGGCCGGTTGGTCAATGGCGGGTTGCCAGTCGTTTCAATGGGGTGCCCAGTACCCGGACATGGTGAAGAATATTTTGCCATTTTGCGGTTCGGCCAAGACATCCATACACAATTTTGTTTTCCTGGAAGGGGTGAAAGCAGCCCTGCAGGCGGACGAGAAATTCAATCATGGCGATTACACCTCTCCCCCGGAAAAGGGATTGAAGGCGTTTGCGCGGGTGTATGCGGGTTGGGCGTATTCCCAGACTTTCTTTCGGGAGGAATTGTTTCGTCAATTGGGGTTTGACAGCGCCGAAGCGATGCTGGTGGACTGGGAAACCGACCACCTTGAATGGGATGCGAACAATCTGCTTTGCAAATTGAAAAGCTGGCAGATGGCGGATATCAGTGCGAATGAGCTGTACAGGAATGATTTCAAGCGGGCGCTGGGTGCCATCCAGGCGAAAACCATTGTCATCCCCTGCGACAATGACCTCTATTTTACCCCGGAAGACAATGAAATCGAGGTCCGGCATATCCCCAATGCCGATCTTCGGGTGTACCACTCCCCGTGGGGGCATTGTGTGGCATCACCGGGCAATGACCCGGAGTTTGCCCGATTTCTTGATACCGCGATTCATGACTTGCTGGCATAGCCGGAAAATGACATCCGGTCCGATCCATCGGGAACCATTCCGACAGCGGGTAGTCCGGGTCGGGACAAACAGGGTTTGGTGGTCTCGCCATGCGTGACGGGGCTCCGGTCCCGGCTGCACGCGCCCATCCCCGTGAATCCATCATTCATCGGGCGCCGGAAACCGCCGGTTTCCGGGCTCGCCCATCGGTCCCGCCCCGGTCGGGCTTGCCCGCTGTCAGTGGAGAATTGCGCAAGATTTGTTAGAATAGTCCGATCGGGCCGCCAGGGCATCTGTCGGCAATGGCGTCAGCTACCGTAAAATTTCGAATGACAGGAATGCTACAGGGCGCGGGTACCGCAGATGATGAGTGTTTGACATGGCCAATATATGATGGCGGAAACCAGTAAAGTCCCCCGGGAAAAGCCCATTGACTGCTGGAAGCGGCTGGCAAGCAAGGAATTAAAGGGAAAGCCCCTGGCAAGCGTACACTGGAAAACCCCGGAGGGGATCGACGTAAAGCCTCTTTACACTGCTGAGGACCTGGAGGACATTTCCCGGGTTGATTCCATGCCCGGAATGCATCCGTTTACCCGCGGGCCGAAAGCCACGATGTATGTGGGAAGGCCCTGGACGATCCGGCAGTATGCCGGGTTTTCAACTGCGGAAGAGTCCAATGCATTCTACCGTGCGAATATCCAGGGCGGGCAAACCGGTTTGTCGGTGGCCTTTGATCTGGCCACCCATCGGGGGTACGACTCGGATCATCCACGTGTCGAAGGGGACGTGGGCAAGGCAGGAGTCGCCATTGATACGGTGGAGGACATGAAAATCCTGTTCGATCAGATTCCGCTCGACAGGATGTCCGTATCCATGACCATGAACGGGGCGGTGATCCCGGTGATGGCCATGTTTGTCGTGGCCGCACAGGAGCAGGGGGTAGCCGAGTCAGCACTGACCGGAACCCTGCAGAACGACATCCTGAAGGAGTTCATGGTTCGAAATACCTATATCTATCCCCCGGGACCGTCCATGCGAATCGTCTCGGATATCATTGCCTATACGGCGGAACACATGCCAAATTTCAACCCGATCTCCATATCCGGTTATCACATGCAGGAAGCGGGTGCGACCATTGTCCAGGAACTGGCCTATACTCTGGCGGATGGGGTGGAATATGTTCGTACCGCAATTTCCAGCGGCCTCGAAGTCGATAAATTCGCTCCTCGGCTTTCGTTTTTCTTTGCGATTGGCATGAATTTCTTCATGGAGGTGGCGAAGCTGCGTGCCGCGCGGTCATTGTGGTCCGAACTGATGACCGAATTTTTTTCACCCAGGGACCCGAGATCCCAGATATTGCGCACCCACTGCCAGACCTCCGGGGTGAGTCTGACCAGTCGTGATCCCTACAACAATGTGATCAGAACCACCATCGAAGCCATGGCGGCCGTTCTGGGTGGAACGCAATCCTTGCACACCAATTCGTTTGATGAAGCCCTGGCATTGCCGACGGAAAACTCCGCGCGCATTGCGCGAAACACGCAACTGGTCTTGAAGCATGAAACTGGAATCACCAATGTGGTGGATCCGCTGGCCGGGTCCTATTATGTCGAAAGCCTGACCAGGAGTCTGATGATCGAAGCGAGAAAGCTGATTGATGAAGTGGAGAAAATGGGAGGCATGACCAGGGCCGTCGAAGCAGGGCTGCCCAAATTGAGAATTGAAGAAGCATCGGTGCGCCGTCAGGCACGGGTGGACCGGGGAGAGGAAATTGTGGTGGGTGTGAACCGGTTTCAGCCGGAACAAGAAGATGATGTCGATATCCTGGTTGTGGACAACCATGCTGTCCGGGAGTCCCAGATCAGGCGCCTGGCCGGCGTGAGACTCTGGCGGGATGATGCCGCAGTCCGGTCTGCACTCGAGGCATTGAGCCAAGTGGCGGAAAGTGATTCGGAAAACCTGCTGGAGGCTGCGATCAGGGCCGCCCGCGCCCGCGCCAGTGTCGGGGAAATTTCGGATGCACTGGAGAAGGTTTATGGCCGGCATCGGGCAGAAATCCGGTCTGTGGGAGGGGTGTACAGCCGGGCCTATGACGGAGATGCGGATTTTCAAATGTTACTGAAAAAAGTAGAGCAACTGGCCGATAAAATGGGCCGGCAGCCGAGAATGCTGGTCGTGAAATTAGGGCAGGATGGTCACGATCGTGGTGCAAAAACCATTGCGACCGCATTTGCCGACATGGGGTTCGATGTCGATATTGGCGCGCTGTTCCAGACCCCCGTGGAAGCGGTGAACCAGGCCATAGAAAACGATGTCCATATCATTGGCATCTCGTCCCAGGCCGCCGGACACCGGACGCTGGTGCCCGCCGTCATGCGGGCATTGCAGGATGCCGGTGTTGAAGACATTATCGTCGTTTGCGGGGGCGTCATACCCTCCAGCGACTATGATATGTTGTACCAGGCGGGAGTTTCTGCGATATTTGGTCCGGGAACGAATATTCCTGATGCGGCCAATGAGGTCCTGGACCTGCTGAGAAAAACGCATTAGCAGAACCGGATGGCCGGTTGCCGCCTGTGCCGGGACCATTCCGTTTATCAAATACCCATACAGCCCATGCGTGAAATATTGGAACAACTTGAGAAGAAACGAGAACTGGCCAAGCAGGGCGGTGGGCTGAAACGTATCCGTGCCCAGCATTCAAAGGGAAAATTAACGGCCAGGGAACGAATTGAAGTCCTGCTGGACGAAGGAAGTTTTGAGGAATGGGATATTTTCGTCGAACACCGGTGTACCGATTTTGGCATGCAGGACAAGGCCATTCCGGGGGATGGCGTTGTGATCGGTTATGGCACCATCAATGGCCGCCTGGTATTCATCTATAGCCAAGATTTTACCGTTTTCGGTGGGTCACTTTCCGAAACCCATGCGGAAAAAATCTGCAAAGTGATGGATCACGCCATGAGAGTCGGGGCCCCCGTGATCGGCATCAACGATTCCGGGGGGGCGAGAATCCAGGAAGGAGTGGCATCGCTCGGCGGGTATGCAGAAGTATTCCAGCGCAATGTCATGGCCTCCGGAGTCATTCCGCAGATTTCCCTGGTGATGGGGCCCTGTGCCGGCGGGGCGGTTTATTCTCCCGCGATTACGGATTTCATCTTTATGGTCGAGGACAGTGCCTATATGTTCGTCACCGGGCCGGATGTCGTCAAGACCGTGACCCATGAGGAGGTGTCGGCAGAGGACCTCGGTGGCGCGGCCACACATACCCGCCGGTCAGGGGTGGCGGACCTGTCCTTTGAAAATGAAGTGCAGACGTTGTTGATGACCCGGCGATTTTTCAATTTTTTGCCTCCCAACAATCGCGATGGTGTCCCGCATCGTGAAACGGCAGATCCACAGGACCGTTCGGAGCCCTCACTGGATACCCTGGTACCGGACAATCCCAACCTGCCGTATGACATCAAGGAACTGATCGTCAAGGTCGTGGATGAGGGGGATTTCTTTGAGCTTCAAACCGGCTATGCGAAGAACATCGTGACTGGATTTGGCAGGATGGAAGGGAAAACCGTCGGAGTGGTTGCGAACCAGCCCATGGTCCTGGCGGGTTGCCTGGATATCAGCGCATCGATCAAAGGCGCACGGTTTGTCCGATTCTGTGATTCGTTCAATATTCCGATTGTGACGTTTGTTGATGTCCCGGGATTCATGCCGGGCACTGCCCAGGAACACGGGGGCATCATTACCCATGGTGCCAAACTGCTTTATGCCTATGCGGAGTGTACGGCGCCCAAGGTCACCGTCATCACGCGCAAGGCTTACGGGGGAGCGTATGATGTCATGGCATCCAAACACCTGCGTGGCGATGTCAATTTCGCCTGGCCCAGTGCGGAGATTGCGGTCATGGGGCCGAAAGGGGCGGTGGAAATCATATTTCGGGAGGAATCCAAAAACCCCCAGCAGCTGGAGGAGCGTGCGGAAGAATACCGGAGGAAATTTGCCAACCCGTTTGTGGCCGGGCGCAGGGGGTTCATTGACGATGTCATCTTTCCAAGAAACACGCGCAAGCGGATCTGCCGGTCCCTGGCAATGTTGCAGAAGAAAAAACTGCAGAACCCCTGGAAGAAACACGGCAATATCCCGCTGTAACCACGTTCCTGACTGTCCATCGTGTTTCAGAAAATTCTTATAGCCAATCGGGGTGAAATCGCATGCCGGGTCATCCGGACCGCCAGGAAAATGGGGATCCGGTCCTTGGCGGTGTATTCTGAAGCCGATCAAAACGCCAGACATGTCCGGGAGGCCGATGATGCCGTCTGTATCGGGCCTGCGCCGGCTGCTGAAAGTTACCTGCTCGGGCACCGGATCATCCGGGCCTGCAAGGATGCGGATGCCGAAGCCGTACATCCCGGGTACGGATTTCTTTCGGAAAACCCGGGTTTTGCACAACAACTGGAAGAGGCCGGCATCACTTTTATCGGGCCGGGGACTCATGCCCTGGAAGTGATGGGAGACAAGATTGCTTCCAAGAAACTGGCGGCAGAAGCCGGCGTGAACACCATTCCGGGATATACCGGCGTTGTTCCCGATGCGCAGGCCGCGGTGGAAATCTCCAACGAGGTCGGCTATCCGGTAATGATCAAGGCCAGTGCAGGGGGCGGCGGCAAAGGCATGCGCATCGCCAGGGATGACGAGGAGTGCAGGCACGGTTTTGACCGGGCCACCAGTGAAGCGGAATCCAGCTTCGCGGATAGCCGGGTCTTTATTGAAAGGTATGTGGACAGCCCCCGGCATATCGAAATCCAGATCATTGCCGACAATCACGGCAATGTGGTTGCCCTGAATGAACGTGAATGCTCCATACAGCGCCGTCATCAAAAAATAATCGAAGAGGCACCGTCGGTCTTGGTGGACCCCGCAATGCGAAAAGCGATGTGCGGGCAGGCCGTTGCCCTCGCCAGGGCCACAGACTACCGGTCCGCAGGCACGGTTGAATTCATTGTTGATGAAGACAGGAATTTCTATTTTCTCGAAATGAATACACGCCTGCAGGTGGAACATCCCGTTACCGAGATGATCACCGGGCTGGACCTGGTGGAGTTGATGATACGGGTTGCCGACAATGAAAAGTTGTCTGTAAAACAGGAGGATGTCGGGATCAACGGCTGGGCCATGGAGTCCCGGATTTATGCCGAAAACCCTTTCAGGGAATTTCTGCCTTCGACTGGCCGGGTGACCAGATACCGGCCGCCGGAAGAGAATGAATTTGTCCGGGTGGATACCGGTGTGGACGAAGGCACCACCATTTCCATGTTCTATGATCCCATGATCGCCAAACTGGTGACCTGGGGAGAGTCCCGTGAACAGGCGGTCAGCCGGATGCGGGGCGCACTGGACCAGTATTTTATCCGGGGGGTGGAAACCAACCTGCCGTTCGTGAGTGCCATTATGGCGCATCCACGGTTTCAGTCGGGTGAGATCACGACCAACTTCATTTCGGAAGAATACGCCGACGGGTTTGCATCCGTGAGCGTGCCGGCACCATTGCTGGCCCCGCTAATCTGTGCTCTCACTTCCATCCACTACCGGCTCACCAGCCGTGCGGCGACCATTTCCTGCCAGGTGCGGGGATATTCGCGAAAGGTGGAGTCGGACTGGTGTGTCGTCATGGGGAGCGAGCAGCACGAAACGACCATCCATGGCAGGGATGGCCGGTGGAAAGTGGAGTACGGGGGGACCATTCACCTGGTTCAGGACCAGTGGCAGCCCATCGAAACCATCTATTCCGGGACGGTGAACGGCAATCCGGTGTGTTTTCAAATCGAAAAAAGGGGGTATGGCTATGAAGTGGGGGTTTCGGGAAGCCGGACGGCCGTTTCTGTGCTGAACCGCAGGGTCGCCCGGCTGAACAGTCAAATGCCGGTCAAGGTGGCCCCGGACATGTCCCGTTACCTGCTTTCCCCCATGCCCGGTTTGCTGGTGTCCCTTTCCGTATCCGAGGGGCAGGCGGTAAAGGCCGACCAGGAACTGGCGGTGATTGAGGCGATGAAAATGGAAAACACGTTAAAGGCCGACCAGGATTGTGTCGTGGCGGATATTCTGGTGGAACCCGGTGCGACCCTGGAGGTTGACCAGCCCATTCTCGAATTTGAGCGTGCCGGGGGAGATTGAAACATCCTGCCCACCACATGGTCGGGCCGTAAATCGATGAGGATCGATATCCAGGCATTGCGCAACGGGGACAGGCGGGTCTTGGCCCGTGCGATCACATTGCTCGAATCGAAGCGCCAGGATGACCAGGACCAGGCATCGGAGCTGGTGCAACAACTGCTTCCCCACAGTGGCCGTTCAATCCGGGTCGGCCTGACCGGTGTCCCGGGTGCGGGGAAATCATCACTCATTGAGGTGCTGGGCAACCACGTTATTGATCAGGGGCACCGAATTGCGGTGCTTGCCGTGGATTCCAGTTCCTCCATCAGCGGGGGCTCCATTCTTGGTGATAAAACCAGGATGCAGACGCTCGCGACCAGTCAAAACGCGTTTATCCGGCCCACTCCGGCGGGAAGTGCTTTGGGAGGTGTGGCACGACATACCCGTGAGTCCATTGTCCTGTGCGAGGCGGCGGGTTTTGATGTCATCATCGTTGAAACCGTCGGGGTAGGGCAGTCCGAAACCCTGGTCAGTGAAATGACCGATATGTTCCTGCTGCTGTTGATCCCGGGCGGGGGAGACGAACTCCAGGGAATCAAGCGGGGAATCATGGAGATCGCGGACATGGTGGTGGTCAACAAGGCGGATGGGGACATGGTGTCACACGCACAGCGGGCCGCAGCGGACGTCCAGCAGGCGCTGCGCCTGATGAAACCCCGGCATTCCCGTTGGCAGGTTCCGGTGTTGACCGCCTCTGCCCGGGACCGGGTGAATGTGAAGGAAATATGGGAACGGGTTGAAAAATACTGGAGGTTGTTCCGGGAATCCGGTGAATTGAGTCTCCAGAGAAACCACCAGGCGTTGAACTGGTTGTGGATAGAGGCCCGTGAATTGCTGTTGGCGACATTGAAGGAAAACCGGTCTGCACGGGAGCGGATAGACCAGGTGGAAGCCCGGGTAAAGAACGGAGAGATCCCTCCTTCCCGTGGAGCCAGGATACTGGTGTCCGCGTTTTTGGGTCATCAAGGTGTTTGATTGACGGGAATGCAGCCATGATCGGACCGTTGAACCATGTTGCGATCGTTGTCCCGGATCTGGATGCGGCGGCCCGGTTATATCGATGCGAACTGGGTGCACAGGTGTCCGATAAAGTTGAATTGCCCGAGCATGGTGTGACCACCGTGTTTGTTCACTTGGCCAATACCAAAATTGAACTGCTGCACCCGCTGGGACAGGATTCCCCGGTTCGCCGGTTTCTGGACAGGAATCCCGATGGCGGCGTGCATCATCTGTGTTACGAAGTGGAGGATATCGGGGAGTCATCGCGGCGACTGGAACAAATGGGAATGCGGGTACTGGGCAATGGAAAACCCCGTATCGGTGCCCATGGGAAACCGGTTCTCTTTCTCCATCCCAAGGATACCCTGGGTGTGCTGATTGAACTGGAACAGGTGTAGAATGAACGGCGAAACGGGATGAAAGACGAGCTGTTCACGCACACCCAGCCCTCTCCGGGAGATTTTTGTTTTGATGAAAGAGTCGCCAGGGTTTTCCCGGATATGATCCGCAGGTCGGTTCCGGGCTATCAGACGGTGGTTGAACTCATCGGTTCCATCGCGGCGCGCCATGTCCAGCCCGACAGCCGTGTGTACGATCTGGGTTGTTCTCTCGGATCGTGTACGTTGTCCATGTATTCCCAAATTGGCGATCCATCCGTGCAATATGTCGCTCTGGACAATTCCGGTGTGATGCTGGAGAAATGCAGGTCAGCCCTGGAGGGGACCATTCCTCCTGCACAATTGAAGTTGGTGGAGAGGGATGTCGAAAGGGCTGAAATCCGGGGCGCCAGCGTGGTGGTGATGAATTTCACCCTGCAGTTCGTTGCGCCCGAATGCCGGCAGGAATTGCTGGATCGGATATACCGGGGGCTGTTGCCCGGAGGCGCGCTGGTTCTTTCTGAAAAAATCAGGTTCAGGGACCCGGCAGCCGGCACGGTCCAGGAGCAGCTCCATCAACAGTTCAAGAAGGCCAATGGTTACAGCGAGATGGAAATCAGCCGCAAAAGATCCTCACTGGAAAAAATCATGATTCTGGATGATCTGGCCACCCACGAAAAAAGACTCACCAATGCGGGGTTTGGGTGCATTTTGCAATGGTTTCAGAGCTTTAACTTTGTTTCCGTGCTGGCGCTGAAGTAGGACGTGTTTGCTGCCCCGGTTCTGGAACACCAACTTGCCGGGACCCCCCTGGAGTTCATTTCCCGGGAACTGGTGGAGGCCACCAGGCAGGCGATGAAGGACCGCCGTCACGGCGACCTGGATTCCTGGCAGGATATCATCGATCAACTGCCGGATATTTCCCCCTCCCGGGTCCGCCTGAACGAGGGTTGGGTCTGTATTGGTGACCCCGCGGATGCCGCACCGGATGACCGGGCAAGGTTGAAACAGTCATTGCTGGCATTGCGGCCGTGGCGCAAAGGCCCGTTCAATCTTTTCGGGGTTGAACTCGACAGCGAATGGCGGTCCGATTGGAAGTGGGCCAGACTGGCCGGTTCCATTTCCCCGTTGAAAAACAGGCTGGTGCTGGACGTCGGTTGCGGGAATGGATATTACATTTGCCGGATGCTGGGAGCGCGCGCCGGGTTTGTATTGGGCATTGACCCTTCCCAGTTGTTTGTCGTCCAGTTTCATGCAATCCGCAGGTACCTTCCGGGACTGCCGGCGGCCATCCTGCCATTGCGGTGTGAAGAGTTTCCGGCCGAAGCATTGGTCCAGAGGAAACGGGGATTTGATACCGTGTTTTCCATGGGAATTCTGTATCATCGCAGATCGCCTGAACGGCACCTTGACGAGCTTCGAAAGTGCCTGGGCCCGGATGGGGAACTGGTGCTGGAAACACTGGTTCTCCGGGACCGCGACATCACGGAACTCGTTCCGGAAAAGACGTATGCAAAAATGCCCAATGTCTGGGCGATTCCGTCATTACCCAAGTTGATTCGTGATCTCGGGCAGGCCGGGTTCGCGGATGTCACGGTGATCGATTTGAGTCAGACAACCGGGAATGAGCAGCGGAAAACTCCGTGGATGACCTTTGAATCCCTGGAGGATTTTCTGGACCCCCTGGACAGATCAAGAACCATTGAAGGGTATCCGGCCCCGGTCCGGGCAATTTTGCGGTGTACCCGAAGGTAGTGCCGGGTTGCCATGCCTGCTTGTCGGACTGCCGAAGGGGGTACCCGGTGGGTCGGTACATGCACGGACCGTTGTGGACTGCACAGGTTTTGCAGACAGGATCATCGGCGCCGGTAAATGATGTTTTGAAGATTCGTATTGGCTACCAAAACGGTTTCCACGGCTTCCCACTCGTTGGAATCAATGGAAGGGAACCGGATAGCATCTTCTGAACGGATCACGTCCGGCACATACGTGATATCCAGGAGCGTGGTCCACGGGAGTCCTTCCTGATAGATTTGCCCGCCGCCAATGATCCAGGTATCACAGCCGGCACACGCATCCAGGGCCAGGGTGAGGCTGCCGTAGTGCTCGACGTTGTCCACGCGGTTCCGGCTGATGACAATGTTCCGGCGTTGGGGGAGGCTCCTGCAGTGGATGGACTCCCAGGTCCTTCTTCCCATGATGATCGCGCTGTGAAGCGTTCTTTTCTTGAAACGTTGCAGGTCTTCGGGGTAATGCCAGGGAATTTTCCCGTCCAGCCCGATGACATGGTCCCGGGTCATCGCCGCAATGGTGCCCCGCAGCGGGGGGCGGGAATCGGGATTCATCTAGACAGCGACTTTGAAATGGATCGCCGGATGCGGGTCATACCCGTGCAGGATGAAACGGGACATGATTTCTTCGGTGTCGAGTGACAACAATGGCTCGATATCATCCAGTGACTGGATACCGGGATCAATTTCCAGTCTGGGCAATTTCCGGGGTTCCCTGCCCAATTGCTTGCGAAGTCCGGGCCTGTGGTCATATTCCGCCATGGAACCATCACTCCTGGCGGTATAGATATGGGCATCCACCAGGGTGTGACCAAAAATTCCGGCCGGAATTCCACTGAACCGTGAAAAGAGTTCAAGTAAAAAAGCATAGCCTGCAATGTTATAGGGTACACCCAATGCGATATCACAGCTCCTTTGGGTCAGGTGCAGGCAGAGGTAGGGGCGGCCGGATTCGTCGAACTGGGTGTTCACTATCCAGAAAGCATGGCAGGGCGGCAGTGCACTGGTCTGGGCATTGCCCGGTGCCCATGCGGTGACGGCCATGCGCCGGCTCGTGGGATTGTTTTTCAACTGATCCACGACATAGGCAATCTGGTCATTGGTCCTGTGGTCCGGAAGGGGGAAATGGCGCCAGAAATTACCGTAGGCACTGGGGACTTTGCCGTTTTCGTCCGCCCATGGATCCCAAAACCTGCAATTGTGCCGTTTGAGCAATGCAATATCCGTGCGCCCTGAAAGAAACCACAGGTTCTCTATGACAATATTTTTCCAGGAAATTTCTTTTGTGGTGAGCAACGGGAAACCCAGCCGGAGATCAATTTCATAATTGATGTTAAACGTCGAAATCGTGTCCACACCGGTGCGGTTCTCCTTCCTTTGGCCGGTCTCAAGCGCTTCTTTGACAGTGTTCAGGTATTGTTTCAATTTCAGTTCATCCCATGGAGTCAGCGGTCTGAGAAATGGTTTCTGGAGAAAAATAGAATTCCATCATCTCCCGGGCGAACCGGGACGATTTCACATACCATTTCTCCTTGTTGATGCATAAAACCGCATACGCGATCTGCCGGTCTTCCATTTCACCAAAACCGACAAACCAGTCGTATTTTCCCCTGGGATGGAATCCGGTCAGGGACCCGGTTTTGCCTCCTACCCGGACTCCAGCCATGTCCCCCCTGTGAAATCTTCGAAAGGATGATTTGGCGGACCCTTTCTGGATGGTGGCCTGCATCATGGTTTTCAACTGTTCGGCCGAGGACTCGGACATGGCTTCAGAGTAGGAGGGGTTTTCATGGACATAGGCTGGAATTCCATGGGGGCCAACCATGGATTCGACCAGGACGGGCGTCACCAGTTTGCCGCCATTCACGGCGGTTGCGGACAGGGCGGCGGCATGCAGTGGCGACAGCGTATTGCGGGTGGTGTAGCCGGATGCCATCTCTGCGACCTGCCAGCTGTCCCCAATATCGAGTTCGATGTATCCGTTGTCAAAAACAAAGTCGGAGAGGAAACGCTGGTTGAAGCCAAGTCGGTATGCATATTCCATCATTTTTTGACCGCCCAGGTCCACGGCACCGAGCCGGCCAAACACCACATTGACGGATTTGGCAAAAGATTCATTGAGCGTCAGGTTCCGGGTCCATTTGTTCTGTTTGTGACGAAAAACATTCTTCTTGTACAATGAAGAGGATTTGCCGTTAAACGGAATGATGGTAGAGCCCGTTGCCCGGTCTTCATTGACCGCCGCGACGGCGGTAATGATTTTTGAAATGGACGCGGCCGGGTACGTGTTGGACAGTGACAGGTTCCCATGGTTCAACCCGTCCCGGCTGGATTCCGCCATAGCCAGAATACGTCCGGAGCGGGGTTCGATGGCAACAAAAATTCCGTAGTCCGGGTTATATCTTTTGAGCAGACGCTGGGCCTCATGTTGCAACCCCCGGTCAAGTGTGTAGTGGACTGTGAGTTCGTCCTCATATTTTGAGTCGGGGATCAACAGTTTTTCAGGGAGAGAATGGCCCCGGACAGATGGGGTCAGTACCTCTGCAATGGCCTGCTTGGTAATCCCCCAGTCACTCGGTTTTTCAACGTCAACCAGGCCGATGGCAACGGGCCAGCCCAATGTGATCAGTAGGAGCACTCCGGAACTGACTGAAAACCACATATATTTGACCAGATACAACAGGGTTTTTACATGCAAATGAGACAGTTGGATTTTATCCCAATCGTGCGGAGAATTTAAGCACTAGATACTGGTTTTTGGCCTCAATACGGTTCCGGGCAACCGGGTGAGGGCTTGGTATTTCGTAGATGGACGAATCATTCGGTAAAATGAGATTCCCGCTCCGAAGTGCGCGGGAAACCATGCCTGATGAACCTTCTCCCGAAGGAGGGTGCCAACCGGAGCAAACGAGGCAAGAAAGTGACTGCACACGACCTGCATTGCGAGATGGTGGGGCCCGGGAAAAGGACCGGAATCACCAGATTCATCCCTGGATAGATTTTCCGCACTCAAGGATGAGGGTCGCTGGTCGTGGCTGATTATGTGTACGATTCAAAAGGCAATCGGTTTCTGGACAGGATAGGCGGATTATCGTGCGTAAATGTCGGCTATGGCAGGAAGGAAACCGCGGAAGCGATGGCACAGCAGGCAGAGAAAATGGTCGGTTACTCGGATGAACTGGTGAGAGAAGGGGTGCGGTTTGGCGAGTGTTTTAACACCGGTGCATGGACCTCAGAGTGGCCCGGCATGGCAATGTCCCCGGGTTCTGGCGTATCAGTTGCCGGCCAGAGCGGGCATGACCTTTGCGGGCGGTGCAGAATAACCGTTCATGCCGGGCAGGCACCGTCGCCATCTGGTGTGATGGAGCCTGCACCTGATTCCTCGCCGAGGGGAACGGGGGGGCACCGAGGCTTGCCGGAGGCGCCATATAATGATGGCAATACGGAATTTAACCTGTATCATAGGAAAGCAACTGAACGGGAACTGCACATGAATATCAAAACAATCCGGTTGTTGGCTTGCCTGCTGGCCGTGCCGCTGTATGCCCTGTGTCCCGGGGAAAGTCCTGCTTTGGAGATCAATACGCACAGCCATGTGAAGTGCATCAGCGAAGAGAACAGCGTACAGGCCAAAATGCTCGAAACCGATGACGAAAGCAATCCGGACCGGGCACGGTCCTGGTTCACGCAATGGTTGTTTGGAAGCAACCAGAACAGCACCAAATCCAAAGTTGCTTTTCTGTGGTACCCGCAAACGGACAAGGGTCCGAAAATAAAAATCATCACCAACGACAAATCCCACAATCTGGTTTCAATACGCTCGAAAACCAAGGAAAGCCTGATTGTGGTGTCTTCCGCTTCCAATCCCCTGACCACGGAAAGCTGGACGTTCAGTATCAATTTCAATCTCGAAACAATGATTGCGACCCGGGTACAAAGCAATCATGCGGGGGTCCGGGGGGAAGTCCTGAGTTATCAGTGTGACTTTGAAGACCTGGAGCCGGGCATTTTCCTGGAAAACGGGGTGACGCCGATTGGTTGAAACCACCCGCCGCAATCGGTGGTCTGTCCCCGCCGGATTGCCACGCCAGACCAGGCTTCCGATGGCCGGCCATGCCCGCAACGGTGTGCAGGCACTGTTTTCCGGGAAACGCTGAGAGGAAACACGCCTGTCGACGGAGGGAGCCCCCCGGAACAGGGTTCCCCTGGCAACTCCAGCGCGTTCAGCGGGATTGCGCCCGTACCCGCCGCCACATCTCCGTCCACGCACCGATGGTGCACTTCCTGCCAGTGTCCGCCTTCGCGTGAACGGGCGAAAAAGCCTGTAACGTCAGCAACTTGCGGATCGGACCGTTTCGATCCGCCGCACGGCTTCCTCAACGAAACACCGCTGCGGCTGCTTCCTGTACTACCGCTCAGCCGCGCGGCCCGAACAGAGAGTCGAAAAATGAACGACAGACCGAAACCCACCTTTTCCCGGCGCGTCCGCGCCGCCGAGCCCCGCGACCAGCGCTATGAAGTCCGCGACGACACGGTGCAGGGGCTGATGCTCCGCATCTTCCCGAGCGGCGCGCGCACCTTCACCCTTGCAAGCATGGTGCGCGGGAGACGCCGCTACGCCACCCTCGGCAACGCCGATTCGATGACGATACCGGAAGCCCGGCGTGAGGCCCGCAAGCTCATCGCCCGCTACATCGAACCGGCAAAAACAGGGAACGGCCCCCTGACGCCAGGGTATCCGATGATCCCCTTCGCCGAGGAATTCCTCGACCGGCAGGCCCGCCTGTGGAAGCCCAATACCCGGAACACCAACGCCAGCATCATGCGCAAGGAAATCCTGCCCGCCTTCGGCGATCTGACCGTGGACGCCATCACCGTCGAACAGGTCCGGGACTGGTTCGCCTCTATGAGCGACCGGCCCGGCATCGCCAACCGCGCCATGCCCATGTTGTCCGTCATGATGCGCATGGCCGAGCTTTGGGGCTACCGCCGCCACAACACCAACCCCTGCAAGAACACCCGGCGCTACAAGATGAAGCCGATCGAGCGGTCCCTGACGGCGGAGGAAATGACCCGGCTCAATCCCGTGCTGGCCCGCAACGAGTTCTGGTGCCCGCACATCGTCGCTGTCGTCCGTTTGCTGATGCTGACCGGCTGCCGCCGCAGCGAAGTGCTGAATCTGCGCTGGCACGACATCGGCCCCGATACCCTTAAACTACGCGATTCAAAGACCGGGCCGCGCACGGTGCCGCTCGGCGAGGCCGCACGGGCACACATCGGCGCACTGCCCGGTGCGCACGACCCCGAGGCGTTCCTGTTTCCGCGCTATGCTGAAGCCCGGTGCGAACACAGCCTCATTGCGTGCTGGCAGGCTGTTTGCGCCGATGCGAAGCTCGGCAGGCTGCGCCTGCATGACCTTCGGCATACGGCAGCCAGCCACGCAGTCATGGCGGGTGAGAACCTGTCTTTGGTCGGGAAGTTGCTTGGGCACAAGCGGCATCGTACCACGGCGGACTACGCCCACCTGGCCGACGGACATCTTGTCGAGGCGGCGGAGAAGGTGGGGGCAATCATCGAAATTGCCATACGAGATAATCTCTAAACGGCACGACTGCCGCCGCATTTTGTTGCTGAGCTCCGCCCCCACAGATTGTCTTCTCATCTCACAAACCCAGACGTCACAAATCTATAGTGTATCGTTCACAAATGCCCATTCCTTTCGTTGAAGCTGAAAGCGTGCCATCTCTCCAAGTGTTCCGTCTTCCTCCGAAAAAATATGTGCGGTTCGTGGGCTGATTATTGGGTTGGGGTTTCCCAGGAGT
>WTGA01000055.1 GCA_011523765.1 Gammaproteobacteria bacterium | reverse complement strand
TTCGTGCCAAGAGCACCGAGGCAGGGTCTGCACGATTGCGCGCTGCCCTGGAGCAAGCGGAAATCTGGGAGAAGTGGATGGCAGCGCGGATACGTGCAGTGCCCGGCGATATTTACGAGGAACGCTTCGGTCTGGACGATGCCGTGTTCGCCGGACTCTGCCAGAGGGCCGATGCGGTCTATCACATTGCTGCCAATGTGGACCTCGTCCAGTCCTATGCCGATTTGCGCGAAGCGAATGTGCACAGCCTTTGCCCGGTGCTCGAACTTTGCCTGCGGACCCGCTTCAAGCATCTGTTTTATATCTCCACCCTGGGTATTTTCCCCGAATATATCTGCAATTTTTCCGGGGAATACCATCAAAGACGCATTGACGACCAGATGCAGCCGGACCTCGCCGACATGAAGAAGGCCTTTCCGCTCGGTGCCATCGGGTATCCCTGGAGCAAGCTGGTGGCCGAGCAGGGCACGCTGTTTGCGAAGGCGGTCGGGGTGCCGGTCGCGATTTTTCGCCTGCCGCTGATGGGGTCTTCCAGTACGGGGTATACGCAGTCGAGCAGCTTTCCTGCCCGCCTTTTCGCCGCCGCGACACAACTGGAAAAGGCACCGAGGGGGTTTTCCATTCAGCAGAATGCCGATCCCGTCAATACCGTCAGCGAGATCTGCACCGCGATCTCGCTGAACCCGGACCGTCGTTTCACCATCTACCACTGCTGCGACCCGAAGCCGTCCTACGATGATCTTGAAGTCGCGGATTTTGGCCTCTACTGGCAGACTGTTCCCTACCAATCCTTCCGGCGCTTCTGCCAGGCTCTCGGGGACAGTTCTCCGCTGCGCGGGCAGTGGGTTCTCATCGACCACTTTGCGCCGTACTGGTTTGGCGGAGGCAAGGCCGGCCGCGAGTCGCCGATCGGTGATCGTGCCATCCGGGAGGACTGCCCGCAGCCGATCAAATGGCCGGCATTGCTGGTCCGCCATGCGCGCTCCTACGACTGGATCAGGCGTCATCGGGAGGAATGGCCCTATCCGGTTCCGCAGGGACGCCTTGATTTCGACGGCCTGGTCGGGCAGGCCGAAACGTATGCCGAGCGCATGGGGGTCCCGTTCGAACAGACTTACCCCGCGTGGATGCGAACCGCTCTCGAGCGGTTGGTGGAGGCACTCGAATCCCCCGAGGCCGGGCTCCTGGAGTCGCGACTCGGCCATGTCATCTACGGGCTGACCAGGGTGCTGCGCAACAACGCGGCGCTTGCCCGGGAACGGCAGCAACATCCGGAAATCGGGAGGGAGTCGGTCACACGACCGGTATTTATCGTCGGTATCAGCCGAACGGGTACGACCTTCTTGCACCGTCTTTTGTCGCGTGATCCGAGGTTCTGGACAGTGCGGCGCTACGAGTTGGTGAATTCGGTTCTCTCAACCGGGGAATACGGCACCGTCGCGGGTACGGTCGCGGACCCCCGACGGGCCTACGCGGAAGAATTGATGGAAGCGACACATTTCGCCGACCGGTTGGCCGGAATGCACCGCCTGGACATGGACGAGCCCGACGAGGATTTCATGCTCCTCAGGATGGCCTTCTCGAGCTGGGTCATCGCTGTCGCGCATTACGTGCCGGCCTACGGCCGCTGGCTGGCCGAGACCGGCTCGCGCAATGCCTACGCACATCACCGGCGTATCATGCAGCACTTCACCTGGCAACGCCGGCAGCGGAATCCCCCAGGACGGCGATACTGGCTGCTCAAGATGCCCTTCCACCTCATGGAGCTTGAGGCGCTGCTGGAAACGTATCCAGATGCAGTCTTCATCCAGACCCACCGCGAGCCTTTGCAGTTCATGGCATCTTGGAACAGTGTGGTGGAGCGCATCCGTTCGTTCACCACGGAGCCGCGACCGCCCCACGAGACCGGCATGGAGCAGCTGGCGCTGATGAGCGGCATGCTGAATGGCGCGATGCGGTTTCGGGCTTCCCGGTCCGGGCTCGGTCATCGCTGGGTTGACGTCCGCTATGTCGACCTGGTCAATGACCCGATGGCGGTTGTCACCGATATCTACGCGCGTTTCGGCTGGTCCCTTGAACCCGCTGCAGTGGACCATATGCAGGCATGGCTTGCGCTGCAGGAAGAGCAGCGTCAGCATGAACCCCGGCACGAGTACAGCCTGGAAGACTATCGCCTCACAGAGAAGGCTGTCAACACGGCGTTCGAGCCGTATCGTAAGTACGTTTCAACGCGCGGTATTATCCTGTGAGCTGTGCCAGACAGGACACCCGGTTTCCCGAGTGGGCCGACCGGAAAAATCCGATCGGAGCGGGATTCTGCAAAGACCGTCGGTCAACCGGCTTGCGTACTGTGCAGGCCCTGTTTGGCAGTGGGAGGAGACCGGGCCGCATGCCTTCCATGCAGCCCGACAGCATCAAGGATCGGCGACCGCCGGGTTTCCCCCGATGAATCAACGGTAAAACGTCTGGAGAAATCATAGATGGGAAAAATTCTCTGGCCGTGGAATGGCCAACCATTTTGCGACAGTCGAGTGATGCGAAGAGCATCCGGGCAGGGTGCGCATGGAGACTGCAATGGGTGGTTTCGCAGGCCAGGTGTTGATCCCTTTCGGGCGGTTCCCGTCACATTGCGGTCCTGCCATGACGCCTGGAACCGGAATGTGGATCGACGAAATCAACAGACAGTGGGCGACTCGAAAGCCCGGCATTCGTGCCAGCGCCTCAATGCAAGAGCGGTGCCCATCCGGAAATGGAGTCTGTCGGGTTATGCCCCACACCTGCACGTTGCCAAGCATGTGCAGGCCGGCAGAATGCCGCCTTGCTGACTAAATTGGCCGAAGGGCCTATTCTTTGCGCCCTTCGATCAGCATCACCAGGGTCGGCAGAATGAACAGCGTGAACAGACCCGCAAAAATCAGGCCGCCCAGCATGCTGACGACAAAGGGTACCATGAAGATCAGTTCTTCGCTGCGTTCGTAAAGCAGGGGTGACAGGCCAAGTACAGTGGTCAGGCTCGTCAGAAACACGGCCCGAAAACGATGCTGCATTGCCGCAGAAGCCGCAACGATTGCCGGTATAGCGGGGTCTTCACGGCGCAGGGTATTGTATCGGTCAAGCAGGACCAGGGCATCGTTGACAATCACTCCCATCACTCCGACCACCCCGAAAATCGACATTGCAGTGAAGTCCCATCCGAGCAGCCAGTGACCGGTGATCGCTCCCGCAACCGCAACCGGAATGCCGAATACCACGACAAGCGGTTTCCAATAGCAGCGCAAAAAACCCGCAACCAGCAGGTACATCGCAAGCAGCACCAGCGGTACCAGGACACCGAGTGTTTTGAGTGTCGAGATCTCGTTGCGTGCGCCCCCGTCAAGTTCGATTCTTAAACCCGGGTATTTGACGAGTAAATCCGGAATGAGTGATTCCGAGATTTTTCTCCTCATCTCGATCGGTGTCACAACGGATGCGTCGGTGAAACCGTTGACAAATGCTGCTTTTTCTCCGTTGATGCTCGTTAAATTGGCAAGCTCCCGGGACTCGGTGATGTCTGCGACAAGCGACAGGGGAATTTCGTTGCCCCCGAGTCCGCGAATCCGTTCTTCGGACAGGGTGCCCAGATGTTGCCGTTGTTCCTTCGGGTAGCGCACGACAACCTTGATTTCATCCTGGTCTCTCTGGATTCGCTGAACTTCCAGGCCATGGAAATTGGCTCGCAGTTGCCCCCCCAGGGACGCTGGTGTCAGCCCTGCCAGTTTGCCTTGGGGGGTCAGGGCCACTTCAAATTGCCGGGGCCCCAGAGCCATGTTGTCGGTCAGACCGTAGATTCCGCGTTCATCCGAAAGTGATGTTTTGAAATCGTCAGTCGCGGCCTTGAGAATCTCGCGATCTTCGTGTCTCAATGAATAGGCGATATTGGGTGGAAACCTGGTTCTGGCCGACTGGAACTCAAGTCGTTCGAAAACCGAGGCATCGCCGATCATTTTGCGCCAGACCTGTTCGAATTCCCAGACCGAGACCAGGCGGGATGGGCGGTCATTGAGGTGTACGCGAACCGATGCGATATGATAGCTGTTATATTTTGCATGGTCGCCAGCGGAGAGAGCCGGGGCGCCGGCAATGACACTGATTGATTTGACCGATTCCCCTCCGGTCTGCGCATTGGCCTGCTGCGCCGCCAGGGCGACTTGCCTTGCTGCGTCCACGGTTACAGAATATGGCGTACCGACCGGCAACTCGATTTCCGCCTGTATGTTGTCCGAGAGGTTTCTGGAATGGTCAAAAAGGATGACCCGAACCGCGCCGGAACCGATGAGCAAGAGGGATAGGATGACGACGACCGCGCCGATGGCCGGAGTCAGCACGACATGACGGACTGACCAGGAGACTATCGGAGCGACCAGTTGTGCCCGCATGTTGTCGAACCCTTCGCTGATGCGGGTCTGAATGTTCCGGAGCGGCGGCAGGCTCCAGGGTTTTTCGTGGGAAAGATGGGCCGGCAGGATCAGGAATGCCTCGACCAGCGATACCAGCAGGACGAAAAATGCCACCACTGGAATCACGTTCAGGATCTGGTAGCGCTGTTCGGTAACAAAGAGAAAAGGAACGAGTGCGAGTGCCGTGGTGAGCACACCGATGGTGACCGGGTAGACCATCATTCGGGCGCCGGAAATCGCGGCATCCAGGGCGTTTTTCCCGCGCTGCCGTTCCGATGCAATGCTTTCTCCGACAACCACCGCATCGTCCACGACAATTCCAATCAGCAGAAAGAATGCAAAAACAGTGGCAATATTCAGGGTCAATCCCGAGACATCAAAAAACAGCATTGCGCCAATGAAGGACAGGGGAATCCCCACGGTAATCCAGGTCGCTACGCGAAGATCAAAAATCGTCACCAGGCACAGGAATACCAGGATCAATCCGATCACCCCGCTGGAGACCAGTTCCTTGATTCGATCGATGGCGGGAGTGGCCTGGTCGTTCCAGACGGACACTTTGAGCTGATCGGGAAAGGTCTGGTTTGAAAGCCACGAATTGACGGTTTCAGCGATTTCCGTCACCGACTGATTGTGGTCCGCGTCGATTCTGGCAAATGCAGTCGGCACGCCATCCAATTCCGAAAGCACCTGGTAATTGGCAAAGCCATCCCGAACGGTTGCCACGTCACCCAGGGTCACGATTGAGCCGTCGAGCTGCGTGATGAGGGGGATGTCCTCGAACTCTTTGCCCCGGGTCCGCTTCGAAAGAGACTGGAGAATGATATGGCCGCGGTCGGTCTGCAACTCACCCAGAGAAAGGTTCACGGAATCGCGACCAATCGTTTTTGTGATTTTTGCGAAAGTCAGGTCATGGCGGCGCAACTGTTCCTCATTCAGTTCGATGGTGATTTCGCGGTCCCGTATGCCGAACAGCCTCACCTGGGAGATGTTGGGCAGTTCGAGGAGTTCGTTGCGCACTTTCTCGGCCATCAGCCGCAGTTCGTTCTCGTCGGCAGACTCGGATGAAATCGCGAGGGTCAATACCTCCGGGGAAGCTTTTTCGAGCCTGATCTCGGGCGGTTCAGCGCTCACAGGAGGAAAGTTGTCGATACCGTCTATGGAATTTTGGACACCAATCAGCACTGAATCCGGGTCGGAAAAAGGCGTGAGCTCGATGGTGACTCTTCCGCCCCCCTGGCTTGCCACCGCGATCACGCGTTCGACTCCGGAGAGCCCGACAATCCTCTCTTCCACGCGTCGAAGAATATCCTGTTCCACTTCTTTCGGGGTGGACCCGATTGACGAGACCGATATCGTGATGGTGCGCAAGTCGATTTCCGGGGAACGCTGTACGGACAGCTGGCTGGCGGCCACCAGCCCGCCGATGATCAAAAACACCATCAGCAAGTTCGCCGCGACCCGGTTCCCGGCGAAATATGCGATCAATCCTTTCTTCACCAGCTCATCCCGGCAATGCAGGCACCAGACAATGCGGATCCACCGCCAAAGCTGGACAGGATGCGTGCTTGAACGATTTCGGGCTCCATGATCTGATCGGGTATGGACTTGGTCGTGTTTTCAACCGGAATGGACGAGGGGTCAATTCAGCGGACTGGCCACCACTGCCGCGCCGGCGGTCAAGGTCGGGAAATCACCGACAACCACCCCATCGGCGATATCAAATGGCTCAACCATCCAGGACTCATCGGTTAGCCCAAGTGTTTTCGGTGTTCGGACCCTTAACACACCGTTGTCAACCACCCACGCAGTTTCACCGGACTGCATGGCGCCAAGCGGCAGCGCGAAAGCCCCTTCGTGCGCCTGGCCCTGGAGATGGATTTGGGCGAACATCCCCGGCAACGGCAGGTCCTCCGAGTTGGCGGAAAATTTGAAAAACACCCGGATCAGGCGGGACTTTCGCTCGACGATCGAAGACACACGCTCCAATTTTGCCTCATAGGCCCGGTTTCCGACCACGATCCGGGCGGCCCGGCCCGTCACCGGCTGCAAATTTTCCAGCAATTGCGGTTCAATGGGGGCACTGACCTGCAAGGATTCGGGTTGATAGCCGACTCCCAGGATGGAAGCGTCTTTCCCCACATACTCAAACGGACCGGCCAGCTCCCCCACTTCCACATCAGCCCGGGTGACGCGAAAATCATACGGCAGGGAAATTTCGGTTTGCGCCAGTTTCAGATTGGCCAGCTCGAGCCGCGTTTCAAACAATTCACGCCACGCGGCCTGCTTGCGCGCATCGTCCGGTGAGGTTTCTTCTGACCTCAGTCCATGAATCCGTATCTGTGCCTTGATCTCCCGGATCCGCAACTGGTGTTCGGTTGGGTCAATCCTGACGAAAACTTCATCGGCGGCGATGGTTTCGCCCGCCCGGAATTTTTCCGAAACCCAGGCTACCCGGCCTCGGGCTTCGGACCCGATGGTGACGCGTTCTTCCAGAGTCACATTGCCGGTCAGTTTGATCGGTGGCGTGAAATTCGTCGTTGGCGGTTGTTCGAGCACGCTGACCGCGGGGGGTGCCTGTTCAGCCGGCTGGTCAACGCGAATGTCGCGTTCTATGCGTTCGGGTGCTCTGGCCAAAATGAGCGCGACCACAATCGCACCGGTGACCAGGAGCAGTTGAAGGTAGCCGAACAGTCGACTTTTCTTTGGGGAATGAGTTGCTTGCTGGGCCATGGATGAATCAACCGTGAGTATGACGAGGGAACGCTGTCGGGACCGAAAATATTCAGCTAAATCGTTGAGTTAAAGTTTGGGAGCCTGCAGTCTTCAACAGTATTGCCTTCAGCTTGGATTCAATGCACTCCCGCCTCCGCGCCGAAGTGAACCGCTTTGAGTTTCGGTCGGTCCAACGTTTCAGACCGGAAAGCCATGAAGTGCATGCACGGTTCCAATGATACTTCCGCAGCAGTGTGAAGCGCAACATTTCAACCGCGATTCCCGCCGGCTTTCAGGAATGAGCCATGTCCGGGATTGCCGGGGATTCCCAAAAATCTGTTCGCAAGCTTTTATTCTCAAACAGTCGTATCGGACCGACCTCATTGCAACCGGCCGGTGAACATCATTGGCGGGCGGAAATGGCTGGATTTTCCACCGATATCCGATCGGGAGAATCCCGGCAGTTCCCCGGACCCGTTCTTGAGCGATCCGGTACCGGTAACCGGGTCTTCCCGGTTTCAGGGGATGGGGATTTCGCTTCCCGTTTCGGGGATATCGTACCCTTTCTGTACTGCGGGCCGGCCTGCGGTCTCCAGGTACCAGCGCTTCACATTCTCGAATTCGTCGAGATCCACCCGGTGCCACTCGAACCTGGAGACCCATGGCCACAACGAAATATCGGCGATGGAGTAATCGCCCGCAACAAACTCGTTTTCTTCCAGCCGGTCGTCCAGCACGGTGTAGAGTCGCTGGATCTCCACTTTGAGACGTTTCTCGGTGTATTCATTGACCCCCGGGCTGAAATGCATGTAGTGATGGGCCTGCCCGCAATTGGGGCCCACTCCGCTCATTTGCCACATCAGCCATTCCAGGATTTGCCATCGGTACGCTTCGGGCATCAGCATGCCGGTTTTTTCAGCCAGGTACATCAGGATGGCACCGGATTCCATCATGCTGCACCCGTTCTCTTCATCGACGATGGCTGGAATCTTGTTGTTGGGGCTGATCTGAAGAAAGCCCTCGTCGAATTGGTCATTTTTCCCCAAATCAACCGGGTGGACAACATAGGGAAGCCCGGTTTCCTCGAGCATGATGGATATCTTACGTCCGTTCGGGGTGCTCCAAGTGTACAGATTAATCATATCGGGATCATGGTTTTCGGTTAATATTGGTTTACCAGTTTACCAACAAAGAGAGCATAATAGATATTCCGTTTGCAGGAGGACAGGATGTCCCAAAGGAGGCCCTGGATTGCGAAACCGCCTGCGGCAAACCAGGACCCCATACGGGTTCATTGAGGGGATGGGAGGCTAGATGATCGAGGACCGTGACGTAAATTTGCGCAGTGGTATCAATGCGTTTGAATCCAGGCATTTTGCCCTGGCGTTGAAGTTTCTGTCGCCCTTTGCGGACGCGGGCCATGCCGAGGCACAGTACAGAATGGCCATCATGCATCAAAACGGGCTGGGTATTGTCGCCAACGAAGGGATGGCCTACCGAAACATGAAAGCCGCGGCGGAACAGGGCCTGGCCCTGGCACAGCACGGACTGGGTTTCATGTATATGGAAGGCGAGTGCACCGAAGCGGATGCCGGGAAGGCCGTTCACTGGTTTGCGAAAGCGGCGGAGCAGGGACTGGTGGGTTCACAGGCGACCCTGGCACGGATATACGGGGAGGGACTCGGTGTTCCCGTTGACCTGGACGAGGCCAGGAAGTGGTATCGAAAAGCCGGGTTTGACGACCTGGCAGATTCGATTTAGGTCCGGACCAGGATCCAGTGGGAAAGGACCGTATCGGCCGGCACGGGGTATCAATGCGAAAAAATTCAGGGTCATGACCCCTCAATCCCGAATGCGGGAATATCTTCAACGGGTGGCAACCGGTCCCGAACTCAGCAGGTCTCTCAATGTGACCGAAGCCGAGGATGCGATGTCGATGATCCTGGACGGTGAGATTGACGATGTGCGCACCGGAATCTTCCTGATCGCCCTGCGCATGAAGCGGGAGAGTGATGCCGAGAACCTGGGTATCCTGAACGCGTTGATCAAGGCCATGGAGCAGGTGGAGGTCCGGTGCCCGGAGGTGCTGGTGCTGGCAGACCCGTTCAACGGATATTTGCGGGGCTTGTCGGCCACGGCATTCTTGCCCTCAGTCTTTGCCGCCAGCGGGTTGCCGTCGTATCTCCACGGCCTGCATGCGGTCGGGCCGAAATACGGTATTACGGCGAACATGATCCTGGCGGCGGCCGGTATCCATGTCGGGGCCGATGTGGACGAAGCGGCGGCCTCGCTGGAAAACCCGGATGTCGGCTGGGCCTATATTGACCAGGAACAGTATATCGCCCGATTGTCCGGCCTGGTCGGTTTGCGGGACGTGATGGTCAAGCGAAGCTGTATTTCCACTTTGGAGGTGATTCTCCGTCCCCTCTGCGGTGCCCGCTGTACCCATTTGATGACCGGATTTGTGCACAAGGCCTATCCACCGGTGTATGCCATGCTGGCCAGGCATGCCGGGTATGGTTCGGCGAGTATTGTAAGGGGGGTCGAAGGCGGCTGCATTCCATCGCTGAGCCAGGTATCCCGGTATTTCGGGTACCGGGGAGAGGCGGAAATGGAGATGTACAAACTGACTCCGGGCGAGCTGGGCATTCACCGGGAGAAACGGGCCATTGCGATTCCGGATGAATATGCGCCGGCGATCACGAAGACGGAATTCCTGAATACGGGCGTCCTGGCGGATTTGGTTGAACTGAACCTGGAACTGGGGCTTGACGCGCTGGCGAACCGGCCCGGGCCGATGCTGGACAGCCTGGTGTATGGTGCTGCAATTGGCCTGAAACAATCGGGAATGCACGGGACACTGGCTGAAGGAGCGGTTCAGGCCAGGGAAGCGATTGCCAGTGGTGAAGCCCTGGCCCGGTTCAGGTCGGGCCGGGTGCAATGATGGCCCGTCGGCCGGAACCCGCAACGCCGTTTTGCCTGCCGCGGATGTGCCGGGGCCGGCGGCTCCGGCTCCGGAGCGGCGGTTTCCTGCCTGATGGGCAAAATGGAGGTTTTGCCGGATAGGCCCCGTCCATGAAATACCTCCCCCTGATGCATGACTTCTCGGGCTGCCGCTGCCTGGTGGTGGGCGGCGGCAAGGTTGCCTTGCGCCGCGCCCAACGGGTGATGGATGCAGGGGGCACGGTGGATGTGATTGCCATTGACCCGCTTCCGGAAATTTGCGGGTTGGTCGAGCAATGTGCCGGAAAAGTGGAAAGCCGGGCGTATGTGACCGACGACATCGACCGGGGGTACCATCTGGTGGTGGCCGCCACCGATGTCAAGGCGGTCAACCGGCAGGTTGCGCGGGATTGCAATCGGCGCTCCGTTCTCGTGAACGTGGTGGATGATTCCTCGCTTTGCGATGTGGTGTTTCCCATTGTCATTGACCGGGACCCGGCACAGATCGCGATCTCCAGTGGCAGCGCCTCGCCCCAGTTTTCCAGGCTGCTGAGGGACCGGATCAACACCTTTGTCCCGCACGGTTACGGCCGGCTTGCGAAGCTGTTTGGCAAATACAGAAGGCGGGTCAACCGGAAGATTCCGGTCATCCGGGACAGGAGGATATTCTGGAACAAGGTGGTGCACGGGTATATTGCGGAAGGTGCCCTGTCGGGAAATTACGACCAGGCGGAATCCCAACTGCAGTCGGCCATCAGTGATCCGGAACATTTCCGTGCAAAGGGAGAGGTCTACCTGGTGGGCGCTGGGCCGGGGGACCCGGATCTCTTGACGATGCGTGCGTTCCGGCTGTTGCAGCAGGCCGAGACCATCCTGTACGACCGGCTGGTTTCCCGAGAGATTCTCGACCGGCTCGAAGCGGGCAAGGAGCTGGTGTATGTCGGGAAACAGCGGGCCAACCATGTACTGCCACAAAATGATATCAATGAACTGCTGGTCCGGCATGCCCTGCGGGGAAGAAGGGTCGCCCGGCTCAAGGGCGGGGACCCGTTTATCTTCGGCCGGGGTGGAGAGGAGATTGAAACGCTGGCGGAAAACGGAGTTCCATTCCAGGTCATTCCGGGGATCAGTGCCGCCAACGGCTGTGCCAGTTACTCGGGGATCCCGCTGACCCATCGGGACCACGCGCAATCCGTCCGGTTTGTGACCGGGCAACTGCAGAACGGGACGGTGAACCTGGATTGGAAAAACCTGGTGGCACCGGGCCAGACCCTGGTGTTCTATATGGGATTGCGGGGTCTTCCGATCATCTGTGAAAAACTGATTGAACATGGATGTGATCAGGATACTCCGGCGGCTGTGATCGAAAAGGGCACCACCCTCGACCAGAAGACCCATGTCAGCACCCTGAAGCAATTGCCCGGGTTGGTTGAAAAGTCCGGGGTACAGGCGCCGACACTGACCATTGTCGGGTCCGTGGTGACGCTGCATGCTTCACTGCAATGGTTTCATCCTCCACAATGAAGAATACCGGGGAATCTCTGTTTCCAAAGCATTCCCAAGGGGTAATTTAACAGACAAGCAGGCGGGGGTGGTGAAGCGGGCACCGAAGCGTGGTGCCCATAGCAAGCACCGCGAGGTGTCGCCGTGGCCGGGGATGATGCTGCACCAGGACGGCAGCACCCATCAGTAATGGGATGGCCCGCCCCTGTGACGAAGGCAACCGTTACCACCGAGGCACTTTACTGACAACGAGGCCAAATCATGATTAAAGCGAATCCCAGGCCGACCCCCGGGACCGTGAATTCCACTCACCGGGCCGGGAAGGGAAGTGCTGGCCCGAAGATTCCGCCCTGGCGGGCGGCTATTACTAATTTTTATAAAAGACAGCGGGGCTTCGCTCCAGACAAAACAAAATACAGCCTTGACAAATACCACCACTATCGAACCATAATACAAAACCCGCGTCGCCACGCTCCGATGGTAACCTTCGTCTGAAATGAGTGGTAACCTTCCCGTGTAATCCTGAGCTCAGCATTACCCATGGTTTAGGTGGTTACGTACGTGAAATACGCACCCCGGTCAGGATCGCAGGGTTTGAAAACAGAGGGGGATTGACCATAAAAGTGGTTTTTCCAGACATTCAGGCCCCTCAATTCAGACGAAATATCAATCGGTTGCGACCAACGAAAAATCCTCAGTTGCTAATCATAAAAGGAATGATGAACAAAAACGCCTTCAAGATTTGGCTCGACCAAAAAGGAATTACACCCACCGCACGGAATACCCGTGTTCACGCCGTCCGGACGATAGAGCGCAAACTGGCGGAGCTTGGGATGCCGTTCCAGGATCTCGACGCAGCCTGGGAAGCGGACCGATTCGAATCTCTGCGTGAAAGGTTACGCCAGATGCGGGAAGACGCTCGCGACGGTGGGCAGGACTACCGGATCTTGATGCCGGGCTCCGAGAAACCCCTCGGACGTCTTTCCAGTTGGGTCAGTTGGCTAAATCAGTATGGCCAGTTCCTGGGCGGCGCATCTCCCCCACCTGACGCGGATGCGGATCGCAACTCGACAAGCAACAACCAGGGAAAACCCATGCCGACACTCCCCACGAATCTGATCCTCTACGGACCGCCGGGTACCGGCAAGACGTTTTCCACTACCGAAGAGGCTGTCCGGCTCTGTGGAGAATCGGTTCCCGATGGTCGCGAGGCATTGATGCAGACTTACCGGCGGCTCCGCGCAGAGGGACGAATCGAGTTCGTTACCTTTCACCAATCGATGTCTTACGAGGATTTCGTGGAAGGCCGGCAGCCGACGACCGAATCCGACGACGGCGACGATTCCTCCTCTGCCGGCTTCCGGCTGGAAACGATGCCCGGCATTTTTCGGAGGCTCGCGAGATGTGCGGAAGCGAACAGGGGCCGGTCTGCTCATAACGAAGCGATTTCCGTCGAAGGCCGGCAAGTGTTCAAGATGTCGATCGGAAGAAACAACGCGGAACAAGCACAGTTCTTCGACGAGGCCATTGAAGGCGGTTACGTGCTGCACGGTTACGGAGACATCGATTTGAGCGATGACAAGTTCGAAAGTCGAGAAAGAATCGAAGAGGCTTACAAGTCCGCAGGAATGCTCAATTCCGGCTTAACGTCGGTCGGGATGCACCACACCTTCCGGAATTTGGTACACAATCACGATATCGTGATTGTGTCGAAAGGAAAAGATCAGTTCAAGGGGATTGGAGAATTCATCGGTGACTACGAATTCCGCCCCCGACCGGAGGGCGACTATCACCATCGTCGCGCCGTGCGCTGGCTATGGGTGAATAAAGAAGGCGTTAACGTCAGAGATATCTTCCTCCATGATTTTAAACGGAAAACGCTCTATCCACTCTCTTTGGACAAGGCCAACGTCCCTGTACTTGAGGGCTATCTAAACAGACGGCAGGCGGATGCTCCGTCGGAACCCGACTCCTTCGTTCTGATCATCGACGAGATCAACCGGGCCAACATCTCGAAGGTGTTCGGGGAGCTGATCACGCTACTCGAATCGGACAAGCGCCTGGGCCAGCGAAACGAGTTGAAAGTGCGACTGCCCTATTCCGGCGTCAAATTCGGTGTGCCTTCTAACCTGCACATCCTGGGCACGATGAACACCGCCGATCGGTCTATCGCGCTGCTCGACACGGCGTTGCGCCGGCGTTTCACTTTCCGCGAGATGATGCCCGATCCATCCCTGTTGGTCGATGCAGCCAAGGCATGCGGACTCGACCTGCCCGGAATCCTCACCACCATCAACGAGCGGATCGAATACCTCCATGACCGCGAACACCAGATCGGTCATGCCTATTTCATCGACTGCACGACAATTGCCGAGGTGGACGCTGTCATGCGACACAAAGTGATCCCGTTGCTGGCAGAGTACTTCTTCGAGGATTGGGCGAAGATCGCTGCAGTGCTGGGCGACGCGGAATCGCATGATGGTCCAATAAATGGTCGATTCCTCAAGCGTTCGGTGCTCAAGGCACCACCCGGGTTTGAAGATGGCGATGCCTTTCCCCGGTTCCGCTGGGAAGTCTGCTCCGAACACGAAGGCTTCGATTATGCAGGGCTGACCGATCAATGATCCGCCGCACCATTCGCGAATGGGAACATATCCGCTATGGGATGGATGAAACTGCGATCCCGGAACCGCAGGCTGACCGGATCGCGGCGAAAGCGCGGGAATCGGTATTCGCGGGTCGCGACGACGAAGGAGTGCTGGAACATGGCCGCAAAGGGCTTCGCGCCCGTGGCGTGGTGGGGGTCATCGTCACGCCTGACTGCCAGCTGGAGATTCTGCCGAAGATCGAAGGTGCGGGTGAAAGCGATGTAGAACAAGCCACGCTGCGGGGCAGGTTGATCCATATGCTGGCCATGGTATGGAACATCCGGATCGATGCCGGAGCAGTCACGCGACTCGGCTGGCAGCGCGACACGCTCCTGGAATTGCTGATTCGTCTCTATTGCAGCAAACTTACCGACGCGGTTCGCAAGGGGATGCCGCGGCAATACACCGACCAGGAAGACGACCTGCCTGCCCTACGCGGTCGTCTCGATGTCACGAGGCAATTCTCGACCCTCGCGGTCTCGCCGCAGAAGCTCGCCTGCCGGTTCGATTCGCTCTCACTCGACATTGCGCTCAATCAGGTCATGCGGGCAACCATCGGCAAGCTCTCCCGCCTTGCCCAGGCCCCGGACAACCAGAGAACCCTCCGTGAACTGAATTTCGCCTATGCGGATGTCTCGGAAGTGTCCCCAGGCGACTTGCGTTGGGATCAGGTTGTACTCGACCGGACTAACACCCGATGGCGCGAGTTGCTGTCACTGGCGAGGCTCTTTCTGCGGGACCGCCACCAACAGACGAGCGTTGGACCCATCGATGGTTTCGCCCTTTTGTTCGAGATGAATGTCCTTTTCGAGGAATACGTGGCCCGCCTGATGGTCCGAGCTTTGGCGGGCACAGGACTCCGAGTTTCGGCGCAAGGCGGTCTGCGCGCTTGCCTGTATGAGGGGGAGACGGGCCGATTCCGGACACGTCCCGACCTGATCATCCGAAAGGGCAATCAAAATGTTCTCATCATCGACACGAAATGGAAGCGCATTAGAAGGATAGACGATCCTCATGATGGTGTTAGCCAGGCCGATGTCTACCAGTTGATAGCCTACAGTCGGATCTACGGATGTCCTTACGTTATGCTGCTCTACCCCCATCACGGCGGGATGCCGCCCGATCCGATCCGGCAGAGGTATTCGATCGCAAAGCCGGGCGCACAGGAAAGCCTTATCGTGGCAACGCTCGATATCACTGAGTCACACCCTAAGCACGACATCGCCCTCAGGGACCTGGTTCTGAATTGTCTGAATTTCGCCGCTGCCGCTTGAACATTTCTATATTCCAGTGTCCAAAACTGACTCCCATACGAGTCGGGATATTTCTCCGGGTAGGCACGTATCATCCGAATCCTGACGTTATGCTATTTTCTGGTTGCCCTGAGACCGCAGGCTTGCTAAGGGTCAATTCAAACGATCAAGCACCATCTCCAAATTCCAAGATTATTTCTATGTAATAGGGGCAACTAACCAGGAGGACTATCCCAGAAAGTGACTAACCCGGGAAGTTGCCCCTATTACGTTTCCGGTTACATTTCCGCGAGTTCCTGCACACCCTCAATAGCCTGTTCCATGTCTTCCTGGTCGGTGAAGTAGCCGGGTGAAAACCGAACCGTCCCGTTCTGGGGAACCGTGTTGGCATCGGTGTGGACCAGGGGAGCGCAATGCAGTCCGGCCCGTACGCACACCGCATAATCCGCATCCAGCATGATGCCGATCTGGTCCGCCGGAAGCTCCCGTATATTTATGGACAGGGTGGCGACGCGTTGACGGTCGCCCTCGGGGCCGTAGACCTTGACACCTTCAATGTCCCGGAACGTGGTTTCGAGTTCCCGGACATGGGCCTGTTCCCTGGCATCGATATGATTCAGGGCGGACCGGCAAAGCTCAGCGTGGCCCATGCCTTCCGCGCCTCCGTTCAATTGCTCTTTCCCCAACGTCGCAAACCACTTTTGTGCGGCATTGAGTCCTGCAATACCGGGCAGGGCGACGGTCCCGGCTTCGAGGTGATGCGGGTAATCATCCGGCTGGAACGGGGTAATGGAATCCACGCCGGTACCGCCGACTCTCGCGGCCCGGATGTCGATACCGTCCCGTACCAGCAATCCGCCGATCCCCATGGGGCCAAACAAACCCTTGTGCCCGGTGAAGGCCAATACATCGATGCACCAGTCCTCCATGTCGATGGGCAGGACACCGGCTGTCTGGCAGGTGTCGGCAATCAACGACACACCGGCTTCCCGGGTGATTTGGCCGATGGCTTTCAGGTCCTGAACGGAGCCGAGGACATTGGAGGCATGGTTGACCACGACGGCCCTGGTTTCCGGTCGAATGGCTTTTCGGATATCTTCGGGGTCCACATAGCCCTGGTCATCGTGTTGTACGCGGGTCACGAGAACGCCATGGTCTCTTTCCAGATGATTCAGGGGCCGTATGACCGAATTGTGTTCGACCCGGGTGCTGATGACATGATCGCCGTTGTTCAGGATTCCGAACAGGGCGATGTTCAGCGAGTCCGAGGCGTTCTGGGTAAAGACTACCCGGCTGCTGTCGCTCTTGAAATTGAAGAACCGGCCCAGCAGCTGGCGGGTTTCCGTGATCATCCGCTCGGCTTCTACCGCCATTTCATGGCCGGCCCTGCCGGGGTTCACCCCGTATCCACGATAAAACTCATCCATGTACCGGTAGACGGGCTCGGGTTTCGGCCAGGTGGTGGCGGCGTTGTCGAAATAGTAGTGCTCTTTCATAGGTGGACTCTTCGGGGTGTTTGATTGGAATTGGTTTCGCATGCAAGGATGGCCGGTACGGCAGCCACTCTGTGACGTGCGTCCCTAAATTCTATAACACCCCGGTTAGAACAATAGTGCTAAAACAAGCGGGAACACCGTAAAAATTAGAACCAGGTTCCAATTTCTCCGGAATACCGGATAAAACGTTACAAACTATGGCGGTATCCGGTAAAAACCGGATTTTCCACAACCCGCTTTCCGGTTCACCGGCCGGGTGCCGGAATACGGCTTATACCGGGTATTGCTGAAAGCGGGGCAGGGTATCCGTGATGGGATACCAGGCTGCCTTGTCGGCCACAAAGATGTGGTCATCCGCCCGGGCCGCTGGATCATCATCCAGGGCACCCAGCGGGATCGCCGCGAGTTGCCGCTGGCGGTCAATGCGCGGCAGCCCGGATGAACAGACTCCACAAAATACATGGGTGAAATACTTCGCATCGGGCAGTTTGTACTGTTTCATGTGTGCCTGTCCCTGGAGGAGGGTGACCCCTTTGTCCGATGTGAATCCGTTGGTAGTGAATGCGGCCGCCCGGGCACGCCGGCAGCGTGTGCAGTGGCAATGGTGGATTTTCCTGAATTTCTCGGTCACTTCAAATTTCACGGTGCCGCAAAGACAGCTGCCACGGACAATGTCTTCCCGGGTTTCCGGCAGGGGGTCCCGGTCGAATGAAGGCTGGTTCTCTTCCGGTGGGAAGCGGTCATGACAGGCCAGGTCATCGGTGATTTCAAACCAGGGGGCCTTGGAGGCGACGAAGATGTGGCAGTCCACCTCTGCCCCCGAATCGTGGCTTCCGGCCGGTACGAAATAACGCGTGCCACCGGAATCAAGGCTCGGCACGAGGGATCCGCACGTGCTGCAGAATTTCCGGGTCAGTGCACGGGAAGAGACATACTCACGGACGCTGTCCAAAGAGCCGGTCCAGGCAAACCGGTCCCGGGGAACAAAGGCGTAGGTGCCGAAGGCCGCCCCATGGGCCTTGCGGCACATTTGGCAATGGCAATGATAGGTCTTCTCGGGTGGTCCGGTGAGTGCCCAGGTGACCCGGGTGCATAAACAGGTGCCATGATTCATGGGGTTTCTCCAGATGGTAATCGTGTCTCGTTGCCCGGGATCCGTGATGCGGGCCCGGTGTCCGGGTCCATCCGTCGGTGGAGTATATCTTTGATCGGTTGCGGATCATAGGGCGGTGATGCGGGGAGACGGGTTCATGGGGATTGCGGCCGCGCTGGAAACGGCGGACTCCTTTGCGGTCGCCGCCGGCAGGTTGCCCGGTGGAGCCGTTCCATCGAAACCAGGAACTGCATTTGGACTGGACATATCGGGGTGGCACGGGTATTTTGTCGGGGTGTACGGGCGGTTTGCCTGACGGCACTGTTCAGGGTTCCACTACTGACTCAATGGAAAGTTGACTATGCATGAGTCCACAGGATTTTCGATCCGGGAATATTCCGCGATTATTTTCGCGGTTGTGGTGATTTCAAAACGGATCAGCAGGAAAACCGGGACCATGGATGTCCTGTGGCTGATCGTCGCCGGGGCGATGCTGACCGATATCGGCCTGCTTCCCACCCGCAGTGAATTTCTCGAGCCCATCGGCGAGTGAGGCATCGTTTTCATCCTGTTTGCCCCGGGCCTGGAGGAGGATCTCAGCCGGTTTTCCCGGGGAATGAACGTGCAGTGATCGGTTTCGGGATGCCCGGGCCGGGCGCGCGGAATGGGCATTTATTGCCATCAATATTGCCTGTGCCCAGAACCAGTGGATCGACCTGCCCGGTGCTGCACCCTGATGTTTGCCGCATTGCAGTTGAATCTTGTGGTTCCGCTCAGCTTGAAGGGTGGAAGCGGTACTGCCTGGGGTCCAGGCCAGTCCGGTTCCTGGGGACAATCTGGTCCGGCCCATTGTGCAATCCAGTGCATGTCCCATTCGCAAGGATGCCTCTATACGGAAATTTTCATGGCGGATAGCACCCGCAGGGAGGTCATTCGCCAGCTTGATGCCATGGCGGTTGAGGATCTGGAGGTCGGCGTATTGACCCCGGAGCGGAAAAACGAACCGGCCAGAATGATACTGCGCCAATGGAACCGGGAGAATCTCTTGAAATCCCTCCGGTGGCTCATGGTGAAGAATCTCTCGGGCAGCCACATCTTCATTCGGCCGTACGGCAGCCAGGGGTTGATTTTCGTTGATGACCTGGCGGCATCCAGTCTGGCCGGGATGAAACAGGCCGGTATCCAGCCGGCGGTGATCGTTGAATCGAGTCCCGCGAATTACCAGGCCTGGGTCCGGGTCAGCAATGAGCCGATCGAAAAAGCCCTCGCGAGTGCGACCGGCCGGCTCCTGGCCCGGCGGTTCGGCGGCGACCCGGGCAGCACCGACTGGCGCCATTTCGGGCGCCTGGCCGGGTTCGCCAACCGCAAGCCGAAGTATGCCGGCAAGGATGGCCGTTATCCCTATGTGACACTCTCGGAGACCCGTCCCGATGCGGGGAAACTCACCATGTTCCCGGCGATTCGTTCGCTCCTGGGAGATGCCCGGACGGCCCTGGAGAAGAAAAGGGCTGCCCAGGCTGCCGAGAGCAAGCGGATCATGGCACTGCTGGCCAAGGTCGGGAAACCCCACTACGACCTGGAGGAACCGGGTGATTTTTACCGGCGGGAACTGGAACGACTGGTGAAACAGACAGGTGACGGCCTGGACCTTTCGCGGGCAGACTGGGTCATCGGGAAACGGATGCTGGAGCGCGGGTATTCCGCCGGGCAGGTCATGGCGGCCATTCTGGAGGCAAGTCCTTCGTTGGCGACACGAAAATCCGGGCATGCCGAAGCCTACGTGCGAAGGACCGTGACCAAGCTTTTCGGGCTGATCGGGGAAGAGGGGTAACCCGTCCGGAACTGTAGCGCCCGGACGGGAGGCATGCTCTCCCGCCTTGCCGGTCACGGGCCGGGCTTGGTATGGATACGGCCCGGAACCGGGAACCTTCCTGCTGACCGTTTTTCCTTGGTTTCCATGGGAAACTCCGCCGGGGAATGCCTGGCCCGGTAACCGTCGGGTTCCGTCCAGACAATGGAGACCGTATTCTGGGCGCATGTTTGTGGTATATAGTGTGGGCCATTGAAACCGGTCTATCGTGCGAGGTGTCCATCGTGAGTGCTTTGGAAGAATTCAATAGAAAGAGCCATACCATGCTGCTGGATGGTGAATACGTGAAAAGCAGGTCTTCCCAGGGGTTGGATGTCATTGACCCGGCCACCGAAGAGGTCATTTCACACATCGCGGAAACGACCGCCGAAGAAGTCGATACCGCGGTGGAAAGTGCCCAGGCCGTCTACAAGGCCTGGTGGAAGAAGAGTGCACTGGAGCGCTCTGAAATCATGCACGAAATCGCGAATGACCTGCTGGCGAGGAAACCACGCCTTGCCGAAACGCTGACAAGGGAAATGGGCAAGCCCTACAAGGAATCCGCGGATGAAGTGGACTGGTCCGTGTCGGCGATCCGGTACTATGCGGAGATGGGCAGAACGGACATCGGCCGGGTGATGGGTCCGGCAGTGGAAGGGCATCTGAACTATACGCTCAAACTGCCCCTGGGGGTGGTGGTGTCCATTCAGCCTTTCAACTATCCCATGACGCTGTTGGCATGGGAGGGGGCCGCGGCGCTGACTGCCGGCAATGCCGTGATTGCCAAGCCATCCGAATACACCACCATCACCACGCTCCTTTTCGCCGAGTCATTCAACCGGTACCTGCCCGCCGGACTGTTCCAGGTTCTCACCGGGGCGGCCGAGGCCGGCCGGCAACTGGTGGAACACCCCGATACACATATGGTGGCCTTTACCGGCAGTGTACCAACCGGTCGTGCCATTGCCGCCCGTTGTGGTGAAATGATGAAACCGTCATTGATCGAAACCTCCGGCAATGACCCGTTCCTGGTCATGCCGTCCGCTCCCCTGGATGTCGTGGTCCGGGGCGCCGCATTTTCCGCCTATATGAATTGCGGACAGATCTGCGTATCGGCCGAGCGGTTTTTTGTCCATGAAGACATCCATAATGAATTTGTCCGCAAGTTAAGGGAGTACACCCGGACGATCCGGGTTGGCAATGGACTGGACAAGGTGGAAATGGGCCCGATGGTTGCAGAAAAGGAGCGGGCGAGATACGAACAGGTGCTGTCCCGGGCCCGGGAACAGGGAGCGAAACTCGATCATGGCGGCGGACGTCCCGCGGGGCTGGCCAAAGGGTGGTTCGTGGAGCCGACCATCCTGTCCGAATGCACCCCGGAGATGGAGATATTCAATAACGAAAGTTTTGGCCCGGTGGCCCCGGTCTGCAGGGTAAAGAACTTTGACGAAGCCCTGGCACTGGCCAATGACTCCCGTTATGGGCTGGGGGCCTGCCTGTACACCCTGGACATGAAGGAAAGCATCCGGGCCTCCGAGGAACTGGAGGGCGGGATGGTCTGGATCAATGCGCCGTTGCTGGACAACGATGCCGGGCCGTTCGGAGGCACCAAGATGAGCGGAATGGGGCGCCAGCTGGGTCCGGAGGGTCTCGAGACCTTCCGCAAGACCAAATTTGTCTGGCTCGACCCCAATTGCGGAACGCAGGATTTCTGGTGGTTCCCCTATGACGACCGTGAATCCTATGGGGAACACGGCGGTTCGTGAGCCAGGGGGAGCGCCATGCCTTCCGGAGCCGCCTGGACGCCGGCCCGTCCAACCCCTGGATCGCCGGGGGCAGGGGTTTCAGGCGGATCTCCCGGCTGATGAGCTTCCCCGGGGCTGGCGACCGTCCCGGGCGGGGAGCCCCGTGACCGGCGACCATGCAGACCGGCCGGTGAGAAGGCGCAAGGGGCGGTCTGCCCGACGGAAACTGCGTATTGCTCCGGTCAGGCCCGTCCGGCCAACCGCGTTCCGGAATCTCCCCACGACCGAATTGCTGGACGAGGAGAGCCTGGACAGGCTCGAATCCCATGCCGACTGGATCCTGCGGGAAATCGGGATTGAATTCCGGGGCGACGGGGAAGTGCTGGAGCTGTTTCGCCAGGCGGGTGCAACGGTCCGGGGCAACCGGGTGCAATTCGATCCGGGCCATGCGAAAGCCCTGTGTTCCACTGCACCGGCCGAGTTTGTGATGCATGGGCGTGACCCGGAAAAATCCATTGCAGTCGGGGGAAATTCGGTATCGTTTACGCCCGGTTATGGTTCGCCGTTTGTCACGGATCATGACAATGGGCGAAGGTACGCCACGCTGGAGGATTTCCAGAACTTCGTCAAATTGACCTACATGAGTCCCTGGCTCCACCATTCCGGCGGGACCGTGTGCGAACCGGTGGATGTCCCGGTGAACAAGCGTCACTTGGATATGGTGTATGCCCATATCCGGTACACCACCAAGCCGTTCATGGGCGGGGTGACCGCGGCAGAACGGGCGGAGGATTCCATCGCCATGGCCAGGCTCCTGCATGGCGGGGGGTTCATGGAGGAGCACTGCGTCATCCAGGGCAATATCAACTTGAACTCCCCCCTGGTGCTGGACCACGTCATGTCCGGAGCCCTGAAAGTGTATGCCCGGGAAAACCAGTGCAATTTCATTTCCCCGTTCATTCTCGGTGGTGCCATGGGCCCGGTGACCCAGCCGGCCCTGATTGCCCAGGCCCATGCGGAAACCATCGCTGCGATTGCCCTGACCCAGCTGGTGAGAAAGGGGGCCCCGGTGGTGTATGGAAATTTCCTCACCACGTTGGATTTGCAGACCGGGGCTCCGACATTCGGTTCCCCCGAAGCCGTCCTGTCTGCACTGGCCCTGGGACAGCTAAGCCGGAGAATGAACCTGCCATTGCGCGGGATTGGCCATGTGACCGCGTCAAAAACCGCGGATGGCCAGGCGATGCAGGAATCGTCGGATTCCATGAATGCCGCCTTGCTGGCCGGATCCAGCATCATTTTTCATGCTGCCGGCTGGTTGGAGGGCGGCCTGACCATGGGTTATGAAAAGTTCATGCTGGACCTGGACCGCTGCGGAATGATGTGCCGGATGCTGGAGGGGATGACCATTGATGACAACCAGCTTGCCCACAGTGCCTACCGCCAGGCCGGCCCGGGCGAGAATTTCCTCGGTGTGGACCACACCCTGGAGAATTTTGAAAGGGTGAATTACCGGTCAGACCTGCTGGCCGACACCCAGTCATTTGAACAGTGGGTGGACACCGGGAGACGGGACGCACAACAGCGGGCCAATCTGAAATGGAAACAGGCACTGCGGGAATTTGAAGAGCCCGGCCTCGACCCGGCCATCAATGAGGCGCTGGTCGAGTTTGTCCAGCGCAAGAAAGCATCCATGCCCGATCAGTGGTATTGAGGGCGTTGTGCCCGGCGGGGGATACGGGGCAATGCGAAGTTTTCCGGGGCATGACAATGCGGTGGATCGCCGGCATGCCGCGCTTCGGTGCGGGTCCTGCCTGGATCACTGCATGATTTCCCCTCCAGAAGGCTCTATACTGCAGGAGAGAGCCCGGGGCTGTCCTGGAAGAGCCTTCCTGGCCGGCAGGCCATGTGGCCTGGAACGCGATACACACCGAATCAACCCGACCTGAAGAAAGAACAATGAACATTACCCGTTTTCATACTGGCCCAAGAATGAGCCAGATCGTTGTCCACGGCGACACGGTTTACCTTGCCGGACAAGTGGCCGCGGACCGGACCGCGAACATTGCCGTACAGACCGAGCAGGTGCTGGAGAAAATTGATCACCTGCTCGGTGAGGCAGGCAGCAGCAAGTTCCATATGCTGTCTGCACAGGTCTGGCTCGCGAATATCGGCCATTTTGAACCGATGAATGCCGTATGGGATGCATGGGTTCCGGCAGGCCATGCCCCGGCACGGGCCTGTATCGAGGCGCGGCTTGCCAGTCCGGATTTGCTGGTGGAGATCGGTATCATCGCCACAAAAACGGCCTGAATCCATCCTGCATGCCATGTCTGGCCGGATTTTTCCGGTTGCAACGGTTTCCGGCCTGCCGGTGGAATCCGGCCCAGCGAGCAGCGGGGAGTTCTTCCGCAGAGCGGGACGGGTCGTGACCGTTCCGGTTGCTGAGTTTCCCGGACCAATCCAGTATACTGCCGCAAAACGGTTCACCACGGGACGATGAAGATACGCAAAATTGAAGTCTATGGCTACCACCTGAGTTATCGGGAGGGGGCCTACGTGATGTCCGGTAACCAGGTGGTGACCCGTTTGCCCAGCACGGTGGTCCGCATCACCACGGATGCAGGCCTGGAGGGATGGGGCGAGGCCTGCCCATTGGGCCCGTTATACCTGGCTGCCCATGCAGAAGGTGCGCGCGCTGCCATCTTTCAAATGGCTCCGGTGCTGATTGGTGCGGACCCGGTCAATCTCTCCGCAGTCCATGTTCTCATGAATGCCGCACTGCGCGGACACGGTTATGCGAAAGCCGCGATTGATGTGGCCTGCTGGGACTTGCTGGGAAAGTCAACCGGCCAGGATGTGACGACATTGCTGGGCGGCAGACTGCAGGATTCCTTTCCCCTGTACAAAGCGGTTCCTCTCGGGCCGGCAGGAGCAATGCGAGAGTATGTGCTGGCATGCAAGCAGCAGGGCATACAACGCTTTCAGCTCAAAATCGGCGCTGATCCCCATGAGGACGCCGACCGTGTGCGCCAGGTCGTGGAGACCACGGATTCGGGGGACTGGATCATCGCGGACGCCAACGGGGGATGGTGTCTGCAGGATGCAATGATTGGTGCCCGGCTGTTGGAGCCGATGCAACGGGTTTTCCTTGAAGAGCCCTGCAAGACGCTGAAGGAATGCCTGCATGTGCGCCGGCATACCAATCTGCCCATGGTGCTGGATGAGGTCATTGCCGATGTGAACACGCTGTTGGACGCTTTCCATGAAAACGGCATGGAAGCCGTGAACCTGAAGATTTCAAAATTCGGCGGGCTCACCGGGTCGAAGCTCGTTCGGGATATTGCGGGCCAACTGGGGTTGCGGATGACCATTGAAGATACCTGGGGCGGTGATCTGGTGACCGCGGCGGTCAGTCATCTGGCCGCCAGCACCAAGGCGGAGAAAACCCTGACGGTTTCGTTCATGAACGACTGGACAAATGAGCATATTGCGGGGTATCAGCCGCGTTCCGAAAAGGGGGTGGGCGCAGCACCCACCGGTCCCGGCCTCGGGGTGGAAATCGATGTCGGCGAACTGGGCGAGCCCCTGTTTGCCGTTGCCTGAAAAGGATCAATGTGCCCGCGGCTGTCCGGGACACGCGTTCGGATGGTGGGCGGTCCCGCACGCCGCGTGTCCGGACATCACCGGCCTGCGCAGTCCGGTGACCGGAAAACCGGGTCATGAACCATGACGGATGAAGAGACCGTTGCCTGGCTGAATGACCAGTTCCCTCCCTGTATCCGGTTGATTTCCGGTTGTGCGGAAGCATTCAGCCGGAGCGCGCAATCGCTTCGCATGTCCTTCACGGCAGTGCCGGAATTCTGTCATTCCGGGAACATCATGCAGGGTGGTTTCGTCACCGCCATGCTGGATGCATCCATGGCATTTTCCCTCATCGGTCTGCACCCGGAGCAGTGGGTGGCCACCCTGGAGATCAAGGTCAGTTTCATTGCTCCGGGACATCCCGGAAAACTGGAAGGAAACGGCCGGGTGGTGCACCAGGGGCGATCGATTGCGTATCTCGCTGGCGAACTGTCCCAGGAGGGACGTCTGGTCGCTGCCGCGACTTCCACGGTAAAGCGTGTCAGGAGGCAGGCCGCCATCGTGCCGGGGTCATAAAGAGCCGCGGCAAGCCGGGTGCCGGGTTTCCCGGCCGGCCATCATGGGGTGCGTCAGGCTGGAAAAATCCGTCGGGAAAAGGGCCTAGAGCTGCAACCGGTCCAACCGGAGGGACTGATACCAGGAATACAGGGAAAGATGCTCGGGATCGGCATTCCGCTTCGATTTCAGCAGCAGCCACAACGAGTTCGTGCATACGATTCGGTCCACGACCTTCGAAAAGCCCCGTTTCTCCCAGTCCGAGAGTTTCCGCACTTCTTCGTAGGCGGTGACCAGCGTTTCAAACAGCACCGGTTCATACCGGTCATCGGGAAAGCAGTTGTGTACGGCCGCATAAGCCAGGTCATAGACGGGATGCCCGGTGGCGGTTTCCTCCCAGTCAATCAGGCCCACCAGTTCCTCACCCTTGAACAGGGTATTGCCGGACCAGGGGTCGCCATGAACGATCCCGGTCGGCAGGCCGGGGGTGGACTGGGACATCGAGGCCCGGATTTTCCTTGCCAGTCCATTGACCAGGCTTTCGCCGAATCTGGACCGGGCGATTTCCAGGCGGGTGGCCAGATAATCCGGATGCCACCAGGTGGTGCGCTGGGGGAAAGGTCGCGGGTCCACCTGATGGAGAGCGGCCAGGGTGGTGGCCAGGCCGGCCATCATGCGGGGTGAAAGGCGGAGGGGCGGCTCGCCTTCCATCCACCGTGTGACCACGGCCTTCATGCCGTCCGTTTCGCAGACAAATTCCCCGTGGCGGGTGCACTGGTAGTGCGGAACGGGGAATGCGGAGCGGGAAAGAAGGTTCAGGGACTCGATTTCAGACTGTATCTGTTCCGTGGTCTGTTCGGATGAAATCCTGATGACATATCGCCCGGTATCCGTCTGGACCCTGAAATTCGTGTTCGCGCACCCACCGGAATCCGCGATCCCGGTGATCCGTCCCAGCTCGAAAAACCTGCAAATTCCAGCCAGTGCACCGTGCAGTGAGCCGGACATCCGGGAATCACGAACGAAAGAAGACGCCAGCCGGACTCCGTGACCGGAAACCCGTTTCCATGCGGACGGGATGGTCGCCGGAGGATGGCCGGGAATCCGCCGGCTGACGGCGATTACCGGGGGGCGATTGTCCTGCCGTCACAATGGAATATCCGGCCAAATCCGTTGATTGGCTCGGCAATGCCGGCCCGCCTCAAACAGCTCCACATCTGTGCCTGGTTGCTGGTGATCACCGGTTTTCCCGTGATGGACTCTATGTCTTCCACCACCTCCAAAGCGCGTATGCCGCCACAGCTCAGGAAAATGGCATCCGTGTCTTCCCGGTTGATTTCAACGGCAAATTGCCTCCAGTAGTCCGGGGTGATCCGTCCGTATTCGACACCGGTTCCCAGGTTGAGTCCCTGGATGTCCAGTATTTCGAACCCCTTGCTGTACAGAAATTCGGCTTCCCTGGTGTTGATTTCATCCAGATAGGGCGTGCCGACGACAATTTTTTTTGCGCCCAGTTCGTGCAGCGCATCGACAACGCCCGTGACCAGTGTCATCGCAATGGTGTAGGGCGCGCCCTTCAGTATCTCCTGCTTGACCCGTTCCTCGCCAATGACGATGGAACCCGAAGTGCAGCTGTAGCTAATGACATCAGGCCGGGTATCCGGCTGGATTCTGGCGGCAGCGTCCGCCATGTATTCAATGTGCCTGGAAAGGGTTTCGCTGGTCGTATAGTCCTCGGTCTTCAGCCGGGTGACATGGACCCCCACACCCGGCGGAACCATGTCAAAAAAATCGCTTTCGGCGGCCAGGTCTGTCGACATCAAAATAAAACCCAGCCTGGCCCGGTCGTGCCGGCCTTCGTCCAACTCGACTTCCCGTTGGGGGGAATGAACTGCTTGTCCTGGTTGGTACATTTTCATTTCTCCGGTTTCCGGTTCTACGAACCGGGTGTGTGGATGACAACCTCCTCAATGGCTTTTGGGAAGGCGGTGAGCGTTTCGTATCCCTGGTCGGTGACGATGACGCTGTCCCCGACCTGCGCCCGGAAGTCGTCGGTACACACCGACCCATCCACAGCCAGAACCATGTTGGGCTGCAAAACCGTCTTGTCATGGGAGACGAGTTCAGGCTTTTCCAGAAAACTGAATCCGGTGCCGCGTCCGCACCGGAACGGATAGTCATATCCGGCCGCCTCGATGACCTGGGCGTATGCGGCATGGACTTCTTCTGCGGTGACTCCGGGACGCAGGACTTGCAGCGCCGCCGCCTGGCTTTCCACTGCGATATTGTAAATCGACGCTTGTGACGGGTCGCGGATTTCCCCGATCCAGAATGTGCGGTCAAAACCAAGCTTGAACCGATGAAAATTGGTCATTCCGCAAAAACACAGGAAAACCGGTTCGCCATACCCCATGACCCGTGTGGAAGCACGGTGATGGGTCATGGTGATTTCATCTCCGGAGGCCATGATTTGCAGAAAATGGGTATTCGGAGACATGTAGGGGGAGGACGGGTAGTGCTGTTCCAGTATCCTGGAGGCGGTTTTTGTGCCGGCTGCGGAAGCGGCCAGGGCAACCTCGTATTCCGGCACTCCGTCCCCGATGGCTTCCCGGCCCGCTTTCATCATGGCCGTGGCGACTTTTCCGGCGTGCCGGGCCAGTTCGAGTTCTTCCTCGGATTTGACCATGCGCATGGTGGACAGGATCGGGGTGATGTCGGTTAACGGGCCCCCGTTCACCACCCCGGATACAAATTCCCGGACCACCTGCGGAATGAACCGCGATTCAACCGCCACCCTGGACCGGCCTTTCAGGGCACCGGGGAGGTGTTCTCTCCATTCGTTTCCCTGTCCGTCATTCCAGGCTTCGATCCGGTCCACCTCGGCGGTTGCCCGGGCGGTATTCAGGTCGATCCTCGGTGTAACCAGAAGCGATTCCCCGTCCACGGGGACAATCAGGATGGTCGGGCGGCCGAATTCCATGTGCAGGTAGTCGTAGTATCCCGTCAGGTAGTAGACGTTGTCGTCGTCCGTAATAATCCCCGCTTCGATTCCTGAATCCTTCAGCCGGGCGCGAAGGTCGTCGAGGCGTTTCTCAAACATGGAGGCTGGCCCGTGAGCACCATGGATGCCGGGGCGGGGGAATCGCACTGTTCGCACCGGTCCAGGTATTGACAGATTGCGCCAGGCAGCGGAGGGATCCCATATCGGCTTTCCGGTGTTTCAGGTCGTTTGGGTGGTCATTTGCGGATTATAGTGCACGGACGGGCCCTCTGGACCAGTTTTGGATTAAAATTAAGCTAGGTATCCGTTTGCAATTTGGGATAATATCCAGCGTCTTGGTCTCTGGAGGGTATAAAACCCCGGGAGCCTGCGGTCCGGTGCAGCGCGCAGGTGGTGGCCAGGCGAAGGTTAATTCCGAGTCGAGAGAAACGTTATGACACGATTTTCCGCATGGTCCGTTTTCAAGGCGGGGCTGAGCGGTCAAAAAAACTGGGACCGTCAATGGAGGGACCCGGAACCCAGGCCAGAATACGACGTGGTGATCGTGGGGGCGGGTCTGCACGGACTCGCGACCGCCTACTACCTGGGAAAAAACCATGGCGCGAAAAACATTGCGGTACTTGAAAAGGGCTGGCTCGGCGGCGGCAATGCGGGGCGGAACACGACCATCATACGCTCCAACTACATGATGCCGGGCAATCGCCAGTTCTATGAGCATTCGCTGAAACTCTGGGAAAACCTGAGTCACGACCTGAACTACAATGTCATGTTCAGCCAGCGCGCACACGTCTCCCTGTTTCACAGCCCGGCAGCCCGGGATGCGGCGGCACGGCGATACAACCTGATGCGCCTGACGGGTTCGGATGGCGAATTCTGGGACCTGGCCAGGCTGAAAAAGGAAATCCCCCATCTGAACTACAATCATGCGCGGTTTCCGATTATCGGAGCGGCCGTCCAGCCAAGAGCGGGCAACGCCCGGCACGATGCGGTGGCCTGGGGATATGCCCGCGGTGCGGACCGGCAGGGGGTCGACATCATCCAGAACTGTGAAGTCACCGGGATGGAACGGGAGGGCGGCAAGGTGGTTTCCCTGCAGACCAGCCGGGGTTCCATTGGTGTGAAAAAGGTTGGACTGGCCGTGGCCGGAAATTCCTCCCGGCTCTGGCAGATGGCGGGCCTGGGCAGGCTTCCCATCGAGACCCATCTGCTCCAGGCCTTTGTTTCCGAGCCGATCAAGCCCATGCTCGACCAGGTGGTGGTCTACGGGGTCGGCGGGGCGCACTTCTATATCTCCCAGTCCGACAAGGGCGGGATGGTCTTTGGAGGGGACCTGGACTGGTACAAGTCCTATGCCCAGCGTGGCAACCTGCCCCTGGTCCAGGATGTATCGGAATGCACGACTGCCATTTTGCCCTGTCTCTCCCGTGTCCGGCTGCTCCGGCACTGGGCGGGCCTGATGGACATGTCCATGGATGGCTCCCCCTTTATCTGCAAAACACCGCTGGGGAATTTGTACCTGAATGCAGGCTGGAACTACGGCGGATTCAAGGCCACCCCGGCATCGGGCTGGTATTTCGCTGACCTGATTGCCAATGACCGGCCGGACCCGACGATTGGGCACTTTGACCTGAACCGGTTCTCGCGTGGTGCCAATATCGATGAGCGCGGTGCCGGTCCGGACCCCAAGCTGCATGGCTAGGTGAGCAGATGATCCGGATCGATTGCCCCTACTGCGGTGAACGCGACCATGCCGAATTCAGCTATGGCGGGGATGCCACGGTTGAGTATCCCGCACTGGATGCCCCGGCGGAAGAATGGCATGACGCGGTCTTCTTGCGGGAAAATGTCCGGGGGGTGCAGCGGGAAACCTGGCACCATGTCAATGGCTGCAGGATGTGGCTGATCGTGGAACGGGATACGGTCACCCATGAAATTCACTCGGTGCAGCCGGCCCACGGGGGGATGGCCCGGTCACTGAACGCTCACCGGGGACCGGAGAAGCCGGAATGAACGCAAAAAGATTGCCCGAGGGCGGGTTGATTGACCGCAGCAAACCGCTGTGGTTCACCTGGGACGGCAAGGATATCAGTGGATTTGCAGGGGATACCCTGGCTTCCGCGTTGCTGGCGCATGGGGAAGGAGTCCTGGGCCGAAGTTTCAAATATCACCGGCCGCGCGGCATCATGTCCGCGGGAGTGGAGGAATCCGGTGCGCTCGTGACCGTGGGGGAAGGGAACCGGACCGAACCGAATGTCAAGGCGACGACCCAGGAACTGTACAGCGGACTGGTCGTGTCGGGGCAAAATGCCTGGCCCAATGTTCGTTTTGACGTGGGCGCGGTCAATTCCCTGTTCAACCGGTTTTTTGCGGCGGGTTTTTACTACAAGACATTCATGGGCCCCCCGCTGAGGGGACGGGGCAACGGAACCGGCGTGTGGATGCAGTTTGAAAAGCTGATCCGCAAAGCGGCGGGCATGGGCCGGGCATCCCGCGAAGCCGACCCGGATACCTATGAGCACGGCCATCTTTTCTGTGATGTGCTGGTGGTCGGGTCGGGACCGGCCGGATTGTCCGCCGCACGGACCGCTGCCGGGGCCGGGCTGGACGTGGTGCTCGTCGAGCAGGATTTTGAGCTCGGCGGTGACTGGTTGAATCACGGGGACAAGTCTTCCCGGGAAAAGCGGCTGGGACTCCTTGCCGAAGTGGAAAAGGCCGGTGTCCGGACGATGACCCGGACGACCGTTTTCGGGCTGTATGATTGCGGTACGGCGGGACTGTATGAACGGGTGGCCGATCATGTTTCCAGGCCGGAAAGCAGCCATCCGCGCCACCGGTTCTGGACCCTGCGCGCCAGGCACACCATCGTCGCCACCGGCGCACTGGAACGAATGTTCGCATTCGGCAACAATGACCGCCCGGGGGTCATGAACGTGAATGCGGGCCGGGCCTACCTGAACCGGTACGGGGTGCTCCCGGGAGAAAAGATCGTCGTGGCGACGAATAACGACTCCGCCTATTTGGCGGCGGTGGAACTGTCCAGGGCGGGAGCGGAGGTGAGTATCCTGGAAACCAGGACCACCATTTCCTCGCAACTGATGAGACAGGCGGGTAAAGCGGAGGTGAGTCTGAGTACCCGGTCGGCACCGATGAATGTGCGGGGGTCCCGTGCCGTTACCGGACTGGATTTGGCCGTCACGGCCCATTCCGGTTGGGTGGCAAAGGGCTCGGAGCCCTGTGACCTGCTGCTGGTGTCCGGTGGATGGTCGCCAGTCGTTCATTTGCTCTCGCACCGCGGGGTCAAGCCGGTCTGGAACCCGGCCCAGGCCTGTTTCCTGCCCGGCGAGACCAGTGAGGCCATTCAGATGGCGGGGTCCGCCGCCGGTATCTGGAACACCCGGGACTGCCTGGTTTCCGGGCACGCTGCCGGGGCCAGGGCCGCAAAAGCACTGGGATGTGATCTTCCGCAGGTTGAGGCGCCGGTGGCAGGAGGGTGGAAAAGTGCCATCGAACCCGTTTATGAAATCAGCGTACCCACCGGCAAACAGAAATGTTTCGTGGACCCCCAGCATGATGTCACGGCCGATGATATCCGTTTGGCACACCGGGAGGGCTTTGTCTCGGTGGAGCATCTCAAGCGCTATACCACGCTGGGGATGGCCACGGATGGCGGCAAGGTGGGAAACGTCATCGGGCTCGCGCTCATGGCCGATGCGCTGGGAAAGGAGATCCCGGAAGTGGGCACCACCACTTTCAGGCCGCCGTACACGCCGGTTTCCCTTGGCGCCCTGCGCGGGCGCAACGTCGACGAACACTTTCGGCCGCTCCGCCGGACACCGATGCACAACTGGAACCTGGAACACGGAGCGACCATGACCATGGCCGGGCTCTGGCACCGTCCGTGGTATTTCGCCCGGTCAGGAGAAGGGCTCAGCGAGGCCTATGTCCGGGAAACCGAAACGACCCGTGCATCGGTCGGATTGTGTGATGTGACCTCACTGGGCAAGATTGCCATCCAGGGACCGGACGCCACGGAGTTCCTGAACCGGATTTACACCAATCCTTTTGCGAAACTGCCCATTGGCAAGGCCCGGTACGGCATCATGTTGCGGGACGACGGACTGGTCATGGATGACGGCACCACATGGCGGTTGTCGGAGACCGACTATTTCATGACCACCACCACGGCCCATGCTGCCAAGGTGATGGCCTGGCTCGAGGAACTGCTCCAGACGCGCTGGCAGGATTTGAAGGTGGCGGTCACCTCGGTTTCCGAGCAATGGGCGGGCAGTGCGGTGGCCGGCCCCCGGTCGAGGGATGTCCTGGCCGCCTGCGTTGAAGACCCTTCCGTGATGGAAAACGAAGTCTTTCCGTTCATGGGAGTGATTGAGTCGGTACTCCAGGGCGGGGTCCCCTGCCGGATTGCGAGAATCAGCTTCTCCGGCGAAATGGCATTTGAAGTGTATGTCCCATCGGATTATGGACCGGCCATGATGGACATGCTCTGGGAGCAGGCCCGGTCGGCGGGAGGCTGCCTGTATGGGCTGGAAGCCCTGGGAGCCATGCGTATCGAAAAGGGTCACGTGACCGGGGCCGAGCTGGACGGACGGGTCAGTATCGACGATGCCGGCCTTGGCAAGATGGCATCGCCCAACAAATCCTTTATCGGAAGCGTTTTGCGCAAGCGGCCCGAACTGTTGCGTGAAGACCGGCCATGCCTGGTCGGAATCAAGCCCAGGGACCCCGGTGAGACCTTCAATGCGGGCTCCATATTATGTGAAAAGGACAAGGTGTCCGGCATGGGTGAAGGCTGGATTACCGCCGTGACCCATTCCCCGGCCCTGGGCCACTGGATTGGTCTCGGTTTCATCCGGGGAGGCCATGAAGGCTGGACGGGAAAAACCCTGGTGGCGGCGGACCCGGTCAGAAAGGGCAATATTGACGTCGAAGTGATTTCTCCACACATGTACGACCCGGACGGGGAGAGGATGCATGGCTGATCGTGCATCGGCCCTGCTGGGGCATTACCATCCCGGGAAGTCCGGAGCCCCGGGCGTCCAGGGAGTACCCGGGGTGTTCCTGCAGGAAATCCACGACCTGGTGCTGCACCAGGTATCGGCATGGCCCGATACGGTTGACGAGGTGGGAAGAACGGCGGTGAACGCAATCGGAGGCAAGTCGGTGCCAGGACCCTGTCTGGCCGAAGAAGGCCCGGATGCCGCCCTCCTTAGGATCGAACCCCTGAAGTGGTGGGTGGTCGGTGCCGAGGCACCGGGCATGGCTGCCGAACAGGGCACCACACTGGATCTTTCCCACTCCAGGACGCATATCCGGATCACCGGTGAAGAATCCGTGTCCCTGCTCAATCGGCACCTGCCGGTCGATCTCAGGGGAAAGGCGTTTGCGGTGGGCTCGGTTGCGTCCACCGTGTTTCATCATGTTGGCGTGACCGTATGGCACTCGAGCAACGGCTATGAGCTGTTCCTGCCCCGTGGTTTCGCATTGTCGCTGTGGGAATTGCTGGTGGAAACGGCCCAGCAGTTCGGACTGGAAGTGGTATAGGGTCCGCCCACGCCTTTTCGGGAAGATTCCGGGCAACCGTACCGGAAGATGGCCCCGCTTTTGACCGGGCGTTGAGAAGACTGCGGAACGGCTTCCGGTCCCGGATTGCCATTGGGATGCCGGGACCCTGTCCGGAAAGACCGTCCTGGCCCGGCAGTTTCTGATACCATTTCGGCCCAACCCGATCCTCCCTGAGCGCGATCCCATGTCCGATTCCATCTCCGATCCCCGGAAAGTGTCCGGGGCCTATGAATATCCCTTGCTGATCAGGCAGATCCTCCAGTCCGCCCTGGCCGGTGCGCCCGGACAGGAAATTGTCAGTGGCGGCCGCAAGCGGTATACGTACCTGGAATTCAACGAACGGGTTGGCAAACTGGCTGCCGGCCTGGAATCACTGGGCGTGGGCATGGGGGATACGGTTGCCGTCATGGATTGGGACAATCATCGTTACCTGGAGTGTTTCTTCGCGGTGCCGATGATGGGGGCCATCTTGCATACCATCAATATACGGCTCCCCCCGGAGCAGGTGCTCTATACCATCAATCATGCGGAAGATGACGTCATCCTGGTCCATGCCGATTTTGTCCCCATGCTGGGGCGGATATCGGACCGGATCGAACGGACCCCCCAACGAATACTGGTGCATGACCAGAAAAGCACTCCGTGCCTGCCCGATGGGTATGTGGCAGAGTACGAAACCCTGCTGGCGAGTGTCCAATCCACTTTGGTCTTTCCGGATTTTGACGAGAATACCCCCGCCACCACATTCTATACCACCGGGACCACCGGGGACCCCAAGGGAGTGGCCTACACGCATCGGCAACTGGTGCTGCATACGCTCGGGGTCCTTGCCGGGGTTTCCACGGCTTCGGGAAACAACCGGTTCCACAAGGGGGATGTGTACATGCCGATGACCCCCCTGTTCCATGTCCATGGCTGGGGATTTCCCTATGTGGCAACTCTCGCGGGGGTGAAGCAGGTCTATCCGGGTCGCTACGAACCCGCAGGGCTGTTGGCCTTGATTGCGCGAGAAGCGGTGACCTTTTCACATTGCGTCCCCACGATTCTGCAGATGCTCTTGAGCGAAGCGGACGCAGGGAAACAGGACCTGTCCGGGCTGAAGTTGGTCATCGGCGGTTCTTCCCTGTCGCTGGGCCTGGCGAAAACCGCAATGGAGCTGGGCATCGAAATCTTTGCCGCCTATGGCCTGTCCGAAACCTGTCCTTTTGTGACGACCGCGGATTTGACCGACCCGGGAGGAGCATGGGGGTCGGGCGAGAACCTGGTTCGAAGACGCAAGCCGGGCAAGCCGGTGCCACTGGTGGACGTGCGGATCGTGGACGAAGGGATGCAGGATATTCCCAGAGACGGAAAATCCACCGGGGAGATCGTCATCCGGGCCCCCTGGCTGGCCCAATGCTATGTCAAGGACCCGGCTGCATCGGCGATGCTGTGGCGGGGAGGATACCTGCACACCGGGGATGTGGGTTTCCTGGATGCATCCGGGTCGCTGCAGGTCACCGACCGGATCAAGGATGTCATCAAGTCGGGCGGAGAGTGGGTCTCGTCCCTGGAACTGGAAAGCATTGTCTCCCAATGCACGGGGGTGGCCGAGGTGGCCGCCATCGGAATTCCTGACGAGACCTGGGGAGAACGGCCGATGCTGGTCGTTGTCAGGGAGACCGGTTCGACGATTGACCGCAGGGGGGTCCGGGAAGCGGTCCGCAAACATGCCGAGTCCGGCAGGTTGCCCCGATGGGCCATCCCCGAGCGGGTTGAATTCGTTGCCGGCATTGACAAGACCAGTGTGGGAAAGCTGGATAAAAAACGGTTGCGGGCCAGGTACTCGGGCTCCCCATCCGGGAAGGACTGAAACCGGCCGGGTGCCGCGCACCCCCTGAGCATTATCGCCGCCTCGCGACCAGGCTCAAAAACAGGGCGGCGGCGATTCCGGACACTCCGAAGATCATGCACATGACCATGATCTGGTAGCGCACGGCGATCAGGGGGGAAATCCCGGACAGGATCTGTCCGGTCATCATTCCGGGCAGGGAAACCAGGCCGACCGCAAACAGCGAATTTACAGTGGGCACCAGGGCCACATTGAATGCCGTCAGTTTGGCGTCGTTGGCAGGAACCGCCTGTTCAAGTTCCGCATAAAACCGCTCCGCCGCGATACTGACGCTGTTCATGGCCGACGAGAAAATCATTCCTGCGAGCGGGATCAGGTAGTGCGGCGTGAACCAGGGGGACAGGCCCAGCACTCCCTGGGTAACCAGGAGCAGTACCAGCAGGCCGCTGACCGCCACCGAGACCAGGGCGAATTTGAGCAATTCCCTTCTCCTTTGTGCAATGGGCCTCAGGGAAATCCAGCTGGACGCGATGATCATGACCGCGAGAATGCCCAGCACCAGCCAGGCGCTTTCACTGCGAAAAATGAAGTTGAGCAAATAGCCAATGACCATTAGCTGGAACAGCATCCGTCCCAGCGCATGCAGGACCGTGTGGGATTTCAGGGACCACGCCAGCTGGATGCACACCACGGCCAGTGCCGGGACAAACGCAACTAAAAGATTGGAGAGGGGGATTGTTTGCATAGAGGGTTCTCCAGGGAATGGAAACGGGTTCCAGCCCTCCCGGACCGGGTCATTGTGCGGCTGGAATGCCGGTGAACCGCTGGCGGGACTTGGGGCGGGAACGGGGTTTTCGGATATCCTGTCACCGCGGCGGCACGCAAGACCGGCTTTGTGCGGTGGGAACCCGGGCGGCATCCGGGTCCTGGAGACCGCAAGGGCCCCATCCGGATAAACCGTCAAAATGGCCACGATTCAGGATCAGTCGCCACCTGCCGCCACCCATCCGGGTTTCCGGTTGTGTCCATCCACGCTGCGCAGGCGGGGTCATTGGGCACAGGGCGGGAGAACAGGGAGTGGGCATGGCTCCATGGATGTGGTGCAGGACAGGCTGAATACTATAGCGTCTGCCGGCAAACATCCACCGGCCGGATGCCCCCTGTCCCGGGTATCCGGGGGAAGCCTCCCCATTGGAAAACGCCAGGAGATGGACTATAGTTGAGGCAGGGGGGTTACGGGA